>JAFGHX010000003.1 GCA_016929905.1 Kiritimatiellia bacterium | reverse complement strand
CGGGTATTGCCCCCTCCCGCGCGCCTTGCCCAGCGCCAAAATCGCCTCGGCTAACGTTAGCGTATTTACGAAAGGCAGTACTAAGGCAGGGGTACGTCACGGAAAGAGAATGGGACCCGTACGACCCGCGTCCGGAGCGGGCATCGCACAACGGCATAGGCGCCCTCATTGAGGATATGGCCGTTGCGAAGCGATTCGTGGCATGCGTATTCACCCTTGCCGCCGGATTGCCCGTGCCGGCCGTTCTGAAGTCTGCCGCCGTTGCCGTCGAAGAACTCCATCTGAAGGTGGCGCTGTCCCTGGCCGAGCCTGACGCTGTAGTGTGCCCGCGCGGCGCTAAGCCGTGTGAAGGTAACCGTGGTGCCCACGTCGAGAGCGATGGCCGTGTTCAGATACTCGGCCAGCGGCTTGACGACGACGGTTTCTTCCTCCTGGACTTCGGGAATCAGCACAACGCCTTCCACCCGTGCCAGTGCCGTTGCGGCGGGTGAGGGCGGCGACAGATCACTGATGCTGACCAGGCCGAGGGCGTCAGGCGGGGCGTTCCGATCGAATCGCGGAAGGATCAGATCGTCGCGCTCCTGCCATCGGACCCATGTGGCCTGCGAGACGAGCTGGATACCCGCGGAATCCTGCACCGCCGTGAGCAGGGGTGTCGGCTCCCACACCTCGGCAGGCATTTCGCCGAGCTGGCGGCCGAACCGCCGTTTGCCGGGGAACCTGGCTGTCAGCACTTTTCGGTTGCCCGGCCCGTGCACGAGCAGGGAAAGCCGGAACTGCCCGTTCGTTTCCGCTCCCGACTCACCCGTCATGTGAGTGGTTCGCCGTACGATCGTCAGCTTGAATTCAAGTTCGGCCAACGCACACCGATAAGCGGGGTCCAAGTCGCCTTCCACCGGACACGGGTCGGCGCCGGAACACAACCGGGGCTGTGCGGTTCCGAGCAGCAGCAGGGCGCTTGCGGCGAGCGGGCGGAATACGACCGGTCGGGCTGAGTGTGTCATGTCTTGGCCCTCCGGGGCTAGCGTAGTGTACGGGCGGCGGGGGGATGTCAAGGGGATGTCAACAGCATGCAAAATACCGGGCCGTGCTTGCCGAACGTGCCGAACGGTGGATCCGGCGACCGGCGAATGCTTCGACAGTCACTTCGGCGTTCCACGTTCGTATCGGATGGCCAGTTTGACGGAGGCGGCGGGGTTCAAGTCGATTTCGCGGTAGGCGTCTGCGGCGCAGTCGAAGGGGACGACGGGGGCAACGAGTTCCTCGACGCTGAGACGCCCGTTCCGCAGCAAGTCGAGGCACGTCGTCCGAATACGCGCTGCATCCCAGAGCGGATGGTCGCGGTTCGGCAGGGTACACGCCCGGCTGCTGATCACGGCAGAATGTATCGAAAACATGTCTGATATTCTCGAGTATGTTTCGCGGTTCGGGTCGAGATACGCCATTCTACTTCGAAAAGGGTTTGTCTGATCCTGTCGCAGTTTGTAGGATCTGATGTTTTCCACGACCTGGCGGAACGGGCGCTGGGCCGGGAGGGAAGCGGGCATGAAATCGGTGAAGTACATCGCGGTAGACACGGAGCGGACGGCGAACCGCGCGCTGAACATCTACCGTTTCGGGATACGCGAACAGATCCCGCCGAAGATGGTGGACCATCGCCGGCCGGGCCGGGACTTTCTGTTCATGGCGTTCTATGATCCGGTCGCCGTACAGGTGGGGGACGGGTTGGTCGAGGTGCCGGCGGGCAGTTTTGTTGTCTGGCGTCCGGAGGTGAGGCGCTGCTACGGGAACACGGAGCGCGAGTGGAACCATTCGTGGCTGCATGCGTCGGGCAGCGTGATCGACTCCGGTCTGCGCCGGACCGGCATGGTGTGCGACCAGCCGGTGACCGTCGGCGATCTCCGTGCGTTCGACAAGTACCTTTGGGAGCTGTACGAGGAACTGGTGACCCACCGACAGCCGTGCCAGGCGATTCTGGAGAACCTGTTTGCCAACTGGCTGCTGGCCTTGAGGCGCTGTCTCGACGCCCCGGCGGACGCCCGCGGGATACCGGCGCCCTTTCTGGCGGTGAAGCAATACATCGAGAATCATCTGGCCGACAGCCTGACGTTGGACAATCTGGCGAAGCAGGTATCGCTTTCGGTGCCGCAGTTTTGCCACAAATTCAAGGGTTACTTTGGGGTCTCGGCGATCAAGCTTCTCATTCAGCTTCGCATGAAGCAGGCCGCGTTTTTCTTGCGGGATGTGAATCGCAGCGTGACCGAGGTGGGCCGGGAGGTGGGTTACGGCGATCTGTTTTACTTCTCGAAGCTGTTCAAGCGCCATTTCGGGCGGAGCCCGCGGGCGTTTCGCGAGGAGAGGTAGAAGCGGTCCGGTCTATTTCGCGGGCGGGACGACTTGGGCGATGCGCATCCGGACCTGCTCGACCAGTTGCTGGTCGGTCACGGGCTTGGGCAGCAGGACGTGCTCGCCGCCGCCGTCGGTCACGATGCTCTGGACGCTGTCGGACGGGGCGAATCCGCTCACAAACACGACGGGCGGCATCGGCCATTTCTGCTCTTCGCACAGCGCGCTGATCTGGGCGAAGGCCTCGCGGCCGTCCATGACCGGCATGTTCAGGTCCATGACGAGCAGGCTGTGGTGGTGTTTTCGGAACGAGGCCACCGCCTCGGCGCCGTTGGCGGCGGTGTTGACCTGCGCGCCCTGGACGGAAGAGGCGAGGACCATCTGGAACAGTGACCGAATCATCTCGTCGTCGTCCACGACGAGGATTCGCGTGCCGCCTTCGGCCGCGGCGTCGGTATCGAACGGCGCTTTTGCGCCGGACTTGGGAAGGCCGGCCGGGAAGTAGAGGCTGACGCAGGTTCCTCCGGCTGCCGGGCAGTCGACGTCGATATAGCCGCCGTGTTCCTTCACGATGGCGTGCGTGATGCTGAGCCCCAGGCCGGCGCCGCGGCCCTTGGATTCCTGCCGGGTCGTGAAGAACGGCTCGAAGATCTTCACGCGCAGCTCCTCGGGGAT
Source organism: Kiritimatiellia bacterium (assembly GCA_016929905.1). GTDB lineage: Bacteria > Verrucomicrobiota > Kiritimatiellia > JAFGHX01 > JAFGHX01 > JAFGHX01. Next base: position 21,615 of record JAFGHX010000003.1, on the reverse strand, counting down.
GCCGGTGCCCGAATCGGTGATGCTCATTTTCGCATAGTGGCCCGAGACGACCTGCGGCGCCACCTCGCCTCCGTCGAGGGTCACCTGTTCGAGCTTGATGACGAGTTCCCCCGCTCCGTCGGTGGCTTCGACGGCGTTCTGGCAGACGTTGCGTATGGCGTCGACGATCTGCTGTTCCACGCCGAGTATCGCCACCGGCGTTTCGGGAAGCTGCAACTGCACCGCGAGGGTCGGACTCGCGCCGAGGGGTGAGACGACTTTCTCGACGATATCGCTGAGATTCAGAATCTTCTTCTCGGCCCCGCTGCGGCTGGAGAGCGCCAGGACGCGCCGGGTGATGCGCACCAGATTGTTGCCCGCCTGTTCCAGCTTGTCGAGCGCCTCGCGCGCGGGGCTGTCTTCCGGGATGCTCCTGCGGATCAGCGCCGGGTAGGCGATAACGGGCGTGAGCAGGTTGTTGAAGTCGTGCGCGATGCGGCCGGCGACCGAAGCCGCCATCTGGATATGGGCGTCCCGTCCCTGCGCCTCATTCCCGGCCGTGTCCGGTCTGCTTTCCGCGGCGGGGGCCGCGGCGGCCGACGCATCGGCCCTGACAATCGCCTTCGCCAGCTCGCGGCGGACGCTCTCCAGGTCGTGGGTCAGCTTGAAAACGCTCTCGCGAAGCCCACTCAGTTCGGAGAGAAGCTGCTCTTTGGTCTTGTCTGCGTCTGCCATCTGCGCGCTCCGGCTCACCCACAGCACCATCGTCCAGTATCCGATCCGCGCGTGAGCGTGTCAAGTGCGCAGCCGTATGGTTCATTCTTGCAATCGCCGGGTGAGGCCGTTATGCTCGGAGCAAGCCGTCATCAGGGAGGAGTTTGCTGATGCATCAAAGGTTTCTGTCTCTGGCCCTCTGCCTGTCCCTGGCCTGTCTTGTGGGGTTGTGTATCGGCACGCTTTCAGCTCAGGAGCCTGTCGGACCGATGTCAGCCGGCGAAGCGCCGGGCCCGCAACAGATGTCGCTTCTGGAGATTGTCGAAGCCGGCGGGCGGCTGATGTATATGCTCGGCGCGATGTCCGTGCTGGCGCTGGCGTTCGTGATCTTCTTCTTCATGACGCTGCGGTCCGGGCAGATCGCGCCCCGCGGGTTGAAAGAAGAGCTGATTTCCAAGATGCGGGGGCGCCAGTTCGAGGAGGTACGGATGGTCTGCGGGTTCAGGCCCTGCCCGCTCTCCGCCGTGACGCTGGCCGCGGTGGATTATGCGGAGTCGGTCCCGCGGGTCGAGACGCCCGTGCTGAAGGATATTGTGGAGGGGGAGGGTGCCCGGCAGGCGTCTCTGATCCAGGGTCGCACGCAGTACCTGCTCGACATAGCCGTCATCTCGCCGATGGTCGGTCTGCTGGGCACGGTGCTCGGGATGCTGCGGGCCTTCAATACCGTGGCGCTTGACCTGGCCAAGGTCAAACCCATGTACCTGGCGCAGGGCGTGTCGCAGGCCTTGATCACGACGGCCGCCGGCCTCATGGTCGGCATTCCCGCCATGGTCTTCTACGCCTACTTCCGCGGCCGTGCCTCGCGCCTGGTCGCGTATCTTGAGACGGCGGCCATCGAGGTGCTCACGTCGCTCATGAGCCGGGAGCCGGAATGAACTTTCGTGGGAAGTATCAACCCCCGTCGGTCGGGTTCCAGCTTGCGCCGATGATCGACGTCGTCTTTCTGCTCCTGTGCTTTTTCGTCACCGCCCAGCTTTTCGCGCAATGGGAAGCCGAGATCGACATCACGCTGCCGACGGCCAGGACCGCCCAGCCTCCGCAACGACTGCCGGGCGAGATCATCCTCAACATTCTCGCGGACGGGCGCGTTGTCGTGCACGGCCGCTCGCTCGACGAGCCGGGGCTGCAATCCCTGCTGGGCCGGCTCGTCAAGCTCTTTCCCGGCCAACCCGTGCTGATCCGCGCCGACAAGGCGACGGCATACGAACACGTTATCCGCGTGCTGGACCTGTGCCGCCAGGTCGACGTGTACAACATCTCCTTCGCGACGGGGCAGCCCGGGGAGCGGGGATAGACGACCGTGGATCGGGAACCGCGGACAGCACGAAGAGCGTTCCGTGCCGGGGATTTTGCCCGGGACACGACACTGGCCTGATCGATTCATGAACGTCGTCGTGACATCGCGAAGTGTGCCGCCGGAACGGGCCGACACGCGGGCCGTACGGCGCGCTTGTGCGGCGGCCCTGCTGTCTGTGCTGATCGGCGCGGCGTGTGCAGCCGCGTTGGAGGAGAACGAGCAGTTGCAGTTCGCCGAGGGGATGTTCAGCCGCGGCATCTACGACATGGCGATCCGGGAGTATCTGGCCTTCGTTGAGCAGTTTCCGAACAGCAAGAGACTCGACGTGGTCTACTACCGGATCGGAGAGTGCTACCGGCACTTGAAGAACCACATTGCGGCCGAGAAGGCTTACCGGCGCGTGTTCATGGAGTTCCCCGGCGGCGAGTACTGGGCCAAAGCCGCCCTGCGGCATGCCGAGCTCTTTGTCGACGCCGGTGAACACAAGAAGGCGGCTGAGTTGTTGCGCGGGTTGATTGCCGCGAAGCCGCCGGCCGACATCGCGGCTTCGGCCTACTACTTTCTGGGCCACTCCCTTCTGGAAACGGATGCGGCCGACGAGGCGGCCGCGGCGTTCGAAACGGTGGTCAAGGATCACGCCTCCTCGTCGGTCTATGGTTACGCCTGCCTGGCGCTGGGCGGGATCTATGCGCAAAGGCAGGGCATGTCGGCCCGGGCCGTGGAACTGCTCGAGACCGCGGCCGCCCAACCGGGCAGCGAACGGGTGGGGGCGGAGGCCTGCTACCAACTGGCCGGCCTCTACTTCCGGGAGAAGTCGTTTCAGAAGAGTGCGGAAACCTATGCCCGGCTGTTCGAGCGCTACCCCGGCGACAAGCGGCTGGCGGAGGCGGCATTGCAGGGGGCTTGGGCTTATCACAACGCCGGCCTTTACGCCAAAGCGCTGCGCATGGCAACCGACGCGCTCGCCAACGCCGCGATCGAGAAGGGCGGCAAGAAGGCCGAGTGGCTGTATCTGAAGGCGAATGCCGAGCGCCAACTCCTGAAACACGACGAGGCGGCGCGCACCTATGACATCCTCCTGAAACAGTTTCCCGACAGCCGCTTCGGCGCGGCGGCCGCCTACGAGAAGGCGTTGGCACACTTCAAGTCCGGGCAGTTCAGGGCGGCCATCGAGCAGATCGGCGGGTTGAACATGCGCGGGGACGTCGAAAGAGACGCCTACTGGTTGCTGGCCGAATCGCACGTCGCGTTGGAGCAGGACGACGAGGCGATTCAGTACTATCGGCTGCTGACCGACAAGTTTCCGGAGACCGAGCTGGCGCGGGAGGCCAACTACCGGCTGGCCGACCTGCTCCGAAAGCGCGGGCAGTTCGCGCAGGCCGCGTCGCGCTACGCGGCCGTGACGAAATCCTTTCCGGACAGCGATCTGGCGCCCCGCGCGCTGTTTGCCTCGGCGTTCTGCCTGGCGAAAAACGGTGAGCACGAGAAGGCGGCCCGCGACTGGGCGGAACTCGTACGCCGCTATCCGGATCACGCGCTTGTCGAGCAGGCCGTTTACCAGAAGGCGCTGAGCGAGATCCGGTTGAAGCGCGACGCGCAGGCGGAGGCCTCGCTGCGGGACTTGCTCGCCCGGTTTCCCGCCACGGCCTACAAGGCGGACGCGCACTACTGGCTGGGCCTGCTGTACAAGGAGGCCGGCCGCAGCGAGGAGGCCGAGTCGGCGCTGCGGGCGGCTCTCGCGGCCAAGGCTTCGGACCCCGTCGCGTGGGATGCCCAATACCATCTGGCGGTCACGCTGCACGCGCTCAAGAAGGACGGCGAAGCCGCCGGCCTGCTTCAGAAGGTATTGGCCACTCCCGTCCGCAAACAGGTCGTTCCCGCTTTTCTGGAATGGCTTGCCGAGTACCGGCTGGCGCGGCAAGAATGGGCGCAGGCTGTCGAAGCCGCGCAGGTGCTTGTGGCCAACGCCGACACCGCTGCCTGGCGGCAGATCGGCTGCAACCTGCTCGGCCAAGGGCATGCGGGTGCCGGCGCGCGCGGCCCCGCGCGCGAAGCATTGGAACAGGCGCTGGGCATGGACATCAAGTCCCATTCGGCGGCAAGCGCTGCCCTGCGGCTGGGTGAACTGCTGCTGGCCGAGGGGGACCCTGCGGGCGCCGCTCAACGCTTCGAGCACGCCTCGCAGCTCGCCTCCGATCTGGGGTTGCTCCCCACACGCGTTCAGGCCTATGTCGGGCTCGGCCGCGCCGCGCGGGCCGGAGCGGATTTCGAGGCTGCCGCCCGCTATTTCATGAGCGTCGCCGTGCTGTTCGACGATGCGCAGGTCGTGCCCGAATGCCTGTTCCAGGCCGCCGAGGCCTTCGGGCAGCTCGGCCGCGCGGAGGACAAGACGAAGGCCCTGGCCGAGTTGCTGGAGCGCTATCCCGGCAGCGCCAGAGCCAAGGAGATCTCGGAAGGTGAAGGGCGGAAGTCGAAGGTGGAAGGTCAGCAAGTCGAAGGTCGGGAGGCCCGGGGGCCGTGATCCGGGACCTGGGAGTCGAGCCCTTCGCCCTTCGACTTTCAGACCTTTGACTCTGGAGCCATGCGCACTCTGGAACAACGTGAGCTGCTGATGAAGCCGGACCGTGGGCAGATCGCGGCCGCCGCGCTGGCGGTGGCCCTGTCTGTTCTGATTCACGTCTTTGCGGTCGTGCGCGGCCCCCGTATCGACATCGGGCTGAGCGTCGAGCCGGTGAGCCAGGAGCCTGTTCCCCCGTTCCGGTTGGCGGCGGTCAACCGGCTGGCGCCGCAGCCCGACAGCAGGCCGGACCGATTCAAGCCGGAGGACCCGGCGCTGAACGTGGAGCTTGCCCGTCAGGCGGACGCGCTCGAGCGGCCGGTCGACGAGGTGGTCATCGAACCGCGCGCCGTTCCCGAGAACATGCTCGGCTCTGGCGGCCGCGCGGTCGAACCGCCGGCCCTGCCGCCGCCGGCGGAACCCGGCTGGGAACCGCGCCAGGAGGTTCTGCAGATTGAGGAGCGGCTGTTTTCGGACGTGGAGGCGGCATTGCCGCGCCGGTACATGCCGGAGATAGAGCGTGTCCCGCGGGCGCGGGACATCACGGCGCCGGCCGACCGCGCGACCGCCGAAATCAAGGCGACATGGCGCGAAGGCGCGGCGGGCGCCGGGCTTGCCGGGACGGCGCCGGCGCGCGTGCTCGGCGGTGCGGCCGGCGCACAGGAACCGGTCGAGCTCGTCTCGCGCGAGATACTCGGCGGAGTCCGGAGCACGACCGAGAAGGCGCTCGTGGTCAAACCCAAAGAGACGGAAACCTACGAACCGGTCGAGAACCTGCTGGCGCTCGATGTGCATGCCTACACGTCGCGGCGGGACCCGGACCTTGTCTATTTCGGCATCCAGATCCGGCGGGCCGGCGCCGAAGTGTTGCCCGTCCTGCCGAAAGACGTGGTGTTCATCCAGGACTGCTCTTCCAGCATCAGCGAACAGCGCCTGTTCTTCTGCAAAGAGGGGCTCGTCGCCGCGCTGGCCATGCTCGGCAGCGGCGACCGTTTCAACGTGGTCGGCTTTCAGGAGCGCTCGTTCCGCTGTTTCGAACAGTGGACTCCGAATTCGCCCGCGGCGGTCGAACGGGCCGCGCGTTTCATCAACGCCATGGAGTCGAGGGGCAAGACCGACATTTATGCTTCGTTGCAGGAACTCTTCCAGCCCCGGTACCAGTCGACCCGGCCGGTGGTCGCGCTGCTCGTCACCGACGGTCTGCCCACGGCCGGGATGACGGACAATTCGGAGATCATCGAACAGTTTTCGGTGAAGAATGACGGCGGGGTTTCCATGTTCACGTTGGGCACGGCCAGGAGCGCGAACGCCTACCTGCTCGACCTGCTCAGCTTCCGCAACAAGGGCGATGCCGTCATTGTCCGGAAGGGAAAGTGGGATATCCCCGGCGCGATCCGCGACCGCACGCGCGGCGTCAGCCGGCCGATCCTGACGAACTTGAAATTCCGGTTTGCGACCGGAAATCGGTGCGAAGCCTATCCCCGCGAACCCAGCGATCTGTATCTCGACCGCCCGCTGGAACTGTTCGGGCGTTGCCCCGCCAACGCGGGAAAACTGGTTCTGCAGATTGTCGGGCGTGCGGGTACCCGCAAATACGACATGGTCTTCACGGTGAACCTGGACACGGCGTTGCCCGGCAACGACGCGCTGCGTGAAGCGTGGGCCTGGCAACGGATTTACGACCTGATCGGCCGGCATACGCGCACCGCCAGCCCAAGCGTACTGGCTGAGATCGACGACACGGCCCGCACCTACGGCCTGAAAGTGCCGTACAAGGGGGAACTGGGGCGGCAGTGAAGAATGAAGAATGAAGAGTGGCGAATGACGGCGCCCGATTCGGGCCGAGCATTTTTCATTTTTCATTCTTCATTTTTCATTCTCTCCTAGTTCGCCCACATCGTTCGGTACTTCTGCATGGCCCGGACGGCGGCCTCGATATTCTCGATAGGGGTGCCGGGGTAGACGCCCCAGGTCAGGCTCAACCCGCCGCCGGTGGAACCGAGCGTGCGAATGCAGTTGCGGATGTGGGCGTCTACCTCCTCCGGCGTCCCGAATACCGTGATGTTCTGCCGATCGACGTCCAGGGAGATGTGGATCCGGCCCTTGGCCAACCTGGCGAGATTGTCCAACCCGTTCACCAGGTCCTGCGGGTTGAGGTTTGTCACGCCCGTCTCAATGAGGTCGGGGATGATGTCGAGAATGTACCCGTCGGTGTGGAGGCGGACGGGAACCCCGCGCTGCCGGGCCAGCCCGAAAATCCGGGCGTAAGCCGGCTTGATCAGTTTCCGCCATGCGGCCGGGCTGATGGGGAGCCGATCCTGATGGCCGAGATCGTCGCCGCCTCCGACATGGGTGGCCCCGTTGTCGAGGTAGGCTTTCGTGACGTCATACCAGTAGTCGGCGACAATGTCGCGCAGTTCGTAGATCTTCGGATTCTCTTCGGCCACGTCGATCATGAAGTTCTCGAACCCGCGCAGATAGCTGAGGCGCAGGAACAGAAACCCGTGTTCGAGCTGGGCATTGAGCTTGCGGTTTTCCAAACGTGCCCGCGCCGCCTCCGTCCGGATCCGGTCGACCCGTTCGGCGGCCGAGGGCGGGCGCCAGTGCGCGAATTTCTCCCAGCTGTCGAGCGGGTGCTCGATGACCTGGCCGTCCAGATAGAGACCGGGGTAGTGCCACAGGCAGCCCCACGCATCGCGTTCGGTATGTTCCACGGCGCGCGGATGGTTCTTGTTCTGCCTGCCCCCCAGCGTCACGTGCGGGCACTCCTGCTGCAGCCTGTCGAGCCGCCCCTCGTGCGCCGCCCAATAGGTGTAGTTGATGCTCACCCCGCACGACACGAGGCCGGGTGCACGCGTCTCTGTCTCGGTGCTCATGGTCCGTTCTCCTTCTCTCCAGCCTTGTCGAAAGGCCCCGCCGCCGCGGCGGGGGCGACAACGCTTGCGACAACGCTTACGACAAAGTCTACGACAAAGGCCTGTCAGACCCCGACAGCCTGCCGGATCCGCGGGAGCGCCTCGCCATACACCCTTTCCGACCAGCGGCTGAAGGCGTCGTACATATCCGGCTTCACGCTGTCGTCGGGGATACCGATGGCGCGCCCGTCGCCGTAGTCGCTGAAGACAAAACCGCCTTGCGGGGACGCCCACAATGTCATGAGCGCTTCGGTGTCGGCCTCGATCTGCCGGCGATCGCCGGTGGGCAGTGTGGCCTGGATATCGGACAGGCTGCTGAAGGCGATACGCCCGCGGTACCGCCGGCCGATCTCTTCGATCCCGAGCGCGCGCGGCTGCTGCAGGTTCACCACGTTGACGCCGGCGGCGATGAACCCTTCGATGATCTCGTTGATCTTGCCGCAGGAATGCACCCACACATCGCAGCCGGCCTCGTGCATGGCGTCGAAGATGCGCTTGTAGCGCGGATAGAAGAAATCCATCCAGAAATCGATGCTGATAAACGCAGCCTGTTGCGTGCCCCAGTCGTCCGTCATGCCCCAGCCGTGCACGCGGCCGGGGAAGCGGCGCGCCACTTCGCGCACCAGCGTGATGTGGACATCGGCGATACGGTCGGCCAGCGCCTCCATGGCGTGCCGGTCGCAATAGAGGTCGATCAACGTGTTCTCGAATCCGTGCAGCGTGTGCATCCGCTCGAACAGCACCATGAAGATGCCGGCCTTTATGTACGTGCCCGCCGTCTCGGCTTTCTGAAGGGCCGCTTCGCAATTCTCGTACCGGCTGTCGTCCGTGTAGTCGGGCACGGGGTGTGTGTCCAGCGCGCGCACGTTTTCCAGCGGGTGGCCCTTCACCTGGCCCATGTTCGGCGTGTCTGTTTGCGCCCACACACAGCCCCATTCATCCTCGCCTTCGACCCGAGGGACAAACGACTCCGCCCGTTTCACCGGCAGCCCGGCCGTGTCGTTCACGCCCAGGCTACCCATCTCCACGGGCAGGCGCCGCGGTCGCTCGAAATGAATGGCGCGCTGGACGATGTCGCGTGAGGTCATTGTGCCCTCCCTCCCGGTCCGAACCGTAGGACTGCGGGACCGTCGGACCTCCTTCTGCCGTCCCACAGTCCCATGGTCCTACGGTCCCGCGGTCGCTTCTCCAGCATTGGAAAGCGCCGGATACAATGCTATTGTCTACGGGAATTCTACACCGGACGGCTGTGAAACTGCGTCCAAGTTCCTGGACAAGAGGATTTTGAACAAATGACTGGCGCGCGCCGAAAGGACTCACGACGAATCGTGTTCAGCGGGGCGGACCTGCAGATGCCGCTGATCGTGCATGTCGGCTACCATTCGCTGCGCATGCCGATCAGTTTGCACGAACACACGCACGAGGGCTTCGAGCTGACGTACCTGGCGGACGGCGAGGTGACGTGGGTTGTCGTGGGGGGGGCGCGCCTTCATCTGACGGGAGGCGATATGGCGGTCACTCAGCCGGGCGCCTTGCATCACGGCGAGTGGAACATCATCCGGCCGTGCACGCTGTATTGGATCATCATTGAACCGCAGCGCGCGGATGCCGAGCGGCATACCCCGTTCACGCGCCGGTTCCTGGACGACCTGCATGCGCGATTGGCGAGTGTCGGCAACGCGGTCACGCGGCCGGAAGGCGATGTGCCGCAGCTGTTTGACCGGCTGCACGCGAGCATGGTGCTGTGTCACGACGGGCTGGGCGACGAGTTCCTGCGGCCGCGCATGCGCGCGATTCTCGCGCAGGTCCTGGTTGAAGCCGCCTGCTCGTTCAGCGTGCATCGCATGACGCACCGGCTGACGCCGCTGGTTCGAGACGCGGTTCGCACCATCGAAAACCGGTTTGCCGAGCCGATCGGCGTGTCGGCCGTGGCGCGGGCGGTGGGCCTCAGCCCCTCGCGGCTGCACGCGGTCTTCAAGAAGGAGACCGGGCAGACCCCGGCGGACTTCCTGCGCAGAACCCGCTGCACGCGCGCGCGGGAGGCGCTCTTGCGTTCGAACGAGAGCATAACCGCCATTGCGCACAGCCACGGTTTTTCGAGCAGCCAGTATTTCGCGCAATGTTTCAGACAGTACACCGGGATGGCGCCGCGCGCGTTCAGGAAGCGGATCGGGCGTACGACACCTGCCTCCGGCGGCTGGGCGACAGAGAGCGGACCCCGCCAGCACACCCATTGACAGGAGCCGAATCATGCATATTGAGACACTCGTCGTCAGCGCGTTCCAGACGAACTGCTACCTGGTTTGGGGCGCATCACCCGACGCGCTCGTGATCGATCCGGGCGACCAGGCCGACGGGATTCTGGCGCGGATCAGGGCGCGCGAGCTTCGGGTTGCCGCCTATCTCCTCACGCATGGGCACGTGGACCACGTCAGTGCGCTGGCCGAGCTGTACGACGCGATGCCGGCGCCCGTCGGAATTTCCGCAAAGGACGCCGGATGGGCCTTCAGTGAGAAGAACCAGATCTTTCCCTATTCCGCGCCGCGGCGGCCCGGTGAGGTGGCCAGGCTCTTCGAGCACGGCCAGGAATGGACGGACGCGGGACTTGCCTGGCGTGTGGTCAGCACGCCCGGCCACACGCCCGGCGGGGTTTGCCTCCATTTCCCGGCTGAGCGGATCCTGTTCACGGGCGACACCCTTTTCGCCGGGTCCGTCGGGCGAACGGACCTGCCGGGCGGCCATCCGCGCATGCTGGCGGAGTCCTTGAAGAAGCTGGCCGCCTTTCCCGACGAAACGCGGGTCTACCCCGGTCACGGGCCGCCCAGCACGATCGGCGAAGAGAAGCGCACGAACTTCTATCTGCGCAGTCCCTGAGTTCCGTTCGATTCCCGCAGCGCGTCCAGCTCCTGCCACCGGTCATAGAGAGTCTCGATCTCTCGGGCCAGCCCGGCGGTGCGCTGCTTGTCGGCGGCAATCCGATCGGGCGGGGTTCGGAAGTAGCCCGGCGCGGCCATGAGGTCGTGCAGTCGCACCTGTTCCGCCTCGAGCGCTTCTATTTTCTTCGGCAGGGCCTCGAGTTCGCGTTTCTGCTTGAAACCGAACGGGTTCGGTTTGCGCGCCCGCTCAGCGGCGCGCGGCTTCGCCTGGCGCGGTTCGTCCGGGGCTTGGGCCCGGCTCGTCTCCAGCCAGTCGTCATAGCTGCCGATGTATTCCACGATCCTGCCTCCGCCCTCCATGACGAGCAAGCTGGTGACGACGTTGTTCAGGAAGGCGCGGTCATGGCTGACGACCACCACCGTTCCGCCGTAGTTCAGAAGCTGTTCCTCCAGGAGTTCCAACGTCTCCGTGTCCAGGTCGTTGGTTGGCTCGTCCATGATGATCAGGTTTGACGGCTTCGCGAAGAGCCGCGCCAGGAGCAGGCGGTTCCGTTCGCCGCCGGAAAGCGCATGCACCGGCGCGCGTGCACGATCGGGTGTGAACAGAAAGTCCTGGAGATAGCCGAACACGTGCCGCGATTTCCCCGCGATGCTGACGTACTCTTTGCCCGCTCCGATGCTGTCGACAACGGTTGCGTTGTCGTCGAGCACGGCTCGATGCTGATCGAAGTAGGCCATCTCGAGCCTGGCGCCGCGCGAGAGGGTTCCGCGGCACGGGGTCAGTTCGCCGGTGAACAATCGCAAGAGCGTGGTCTTCCCGGACCCGTTCGGGCCGATGATGCCGACCCTGTCGCCGCGCATGATGCGCAGGTTCAGTCCGCCGATGATCGGCGTCGTGTCGCCATACGCGAAAACGGCGTCCTTTGTCTCGATCACCTTGGCGCCCGATGGCGCGGCCTGCTGCGCCCGGAGGCGGGCCGATCCCTCCAGGTCGCGGCGTGCGCGGCGCTCCTCGCGCATCCGCATGAGCGCGCGGACCCGGCCCTCGTTGCGGGTCCGCCGCTCCTTCACGCCCTGGCGGATCCAGATCTCCTCCTGCGCCAGCTTGCGATCGAATCTGGCGTTACGGACGGATTCGTCGTGCAGCAGATCGGCCTTACGCCGGAGAAACGTGTCGTAGTCGCAGGGCCAGTCCGCGATGTGTCCGCGATCCAGATCGATGATGCGGGTGGCGAGTCGGCGAAGCAACGCGCGGTCATGGGTCACGAAGAGGAACGTCTGGCAGTGGCGCAACAGATACTCTTCCATCCAGCAGATGGAGTCGATGTCGAGATGATTGGTGGGCTCGTCCAGCAACAGCAGGTCCGGGCTGCACACGAGCGCACGGCCCAGAAGCACGCGTCGCTTCTGGCCGCCGGACAGCAGGCGGAAGTCGGCTGCCGGATCCAGCGTCAAGTGCGAGAGCACGGTCCCGACGGCCTGTTGAGCGTCCGTGCGGGCGCGGATCGTACGCGCGAATCGGCGAAGGCCGGACTCGACGATGTGTGCCACGCGCCCTTCGAGGTCCGGCGGCACGGTCTGGGGCAAGTAGCCGACGCGCAGGCCGCGGCGGCAGTGAATCGCGCCTTCGTCGGGTGCCATGTCGCCGTGCAGCAGCTTCAGCAACGACGATTTGCCCGCGCCGTTTCGGCCGACGAGGCAGGCGCGGTCGCCGGGTTCGATGTGCAGGTCCACCTTGTCGAGCAACAGCTCGCCGCCGAAGCTCAGGCTGACACCATGCATGCTCAGAAGCGCCATCAGAGGTGATCCCGGATGATCTGGAGCTGGGCCTCCAGGTCGGAGACCTCTTTGGCCCAGAAGGCGTCGCGGCCCCATTCGGGGTAGGTGGCGCGGAACTTGTGGTCGTTCACCTGCCGGCTGCACCAGGCGAGGAAGTAGATGATGCGCATGGCGCGCAGCGGCTCGATGAGGCGCAGCGACCGCTCGTCGAATTCCCGGAATTCCTCGTAGCCGCGCAGCAGCAGGTTCAATTCGCGGCGGCAGGCGTCGGCGCGATCGGGCAGCAGCAGCCAGAGGTCCTGCACGGGCGGCCCGACCATCATGTCGTCGAAATCGATCATCAGGATGCCTTCGCCCGGCCGGTCGAGCAGGTTGGCGCAGTGGCAGTCGCCGTGGATCCGGATGAACTCGATGTCTGTGAACAGGCCGGCGATCAGTCCGAGGATTCGGCCTGTGACGTCCTGGAATTCGGCCAGATGCTTCGGCGTCACGAAGCCGCCGTCCGACAGATGCCGGACGTGCTCCGCCGTTGAACGCGCGGGATGCAGATCCGTGCGCGCGGCCGCCGTCCGGCGGCTGCCGACCCCGTGCACGCGACCGAGCAGGCGTCCGACCCGCAGCCAGTCTTCGTCGGTGTTGATCTCCAACTGGCGGCCGAATCGCTTTGGAAAGAGCGTGAAGGTGATCCCGTTGGTTTCGTAGAGCGTCCCGCCATCGGGGCGTTGGAGCGGGGCGATGACGGGGATCTCGTCGGCGGCGCACTCCATCACGTAGTCGTGTTCGTCCTGCAGCGCTTCGCGTGACCAGCGGCCCGGGCGATAGAACTTCACGATCACCGGATCGCCGGCCGAGGTCTGCACCTCGTACACGCGGTTGATGTAGCTCGGCAGTGCGTGCGGCAGACCCGCCGTCCGCTTGCCCAGTGCCTCTTCGACGGCGTCGAGGATGGCGTCCGGCACGAGGTCCTGGAAATCGGCGGCCTTGCCCGATGCTCGTTCGTCCGTGCCTGCGTCGGAGGGTCCCGCATCCGGCGCGGCGGGCGAAGGTGCGGGCTCGGGGGCGGCGTCCTCGGCAGGGGGTTGCGACACGCTCAACGCTTCGAACGCGCTGCCCAGCGAGCCGAGATCCTCACCCGGCGCGGGCCGGCGAGGGGGCTCCGGGTCGGGCTCAGGGTCGGGCCGCCGCGGCGCCGGGGGATCCGGCTCGCGGCGGCCGCCCGCTCTCATGGACAGGGAGATCCTGTTCCGCTCCAGGTCGATCTCCAGGACGGTGACCTTGACCTTCTGCTGAACGCGCACGACTTCGGCGGGATCGTTCACATAGCGGTCGGCGAGTTCGCTGATGTGAACCAGCCCGTCCTGGTGCACGCCGATGTCGACGAAGGCGCCGAAGCGGGTCACGTTGGTGACGATACCCGGCAATTCCATGCCCGGCGTCAATTGCCCGATCGACGTAACGCCCTCGGCGAAACTGAATGCCTCGAAATGCTCGCGCGGATCGCGGCCCGGTCTGGCCAACTCATCCATGATGTCCTGCAAGGTCGGCATGCCCACGGAGTCCGTGCGGTAAGATTCGAGCTGGATCCTTTTCCGCGCGGCCGCATCCGACATCAGTCCTCTTACGCCGCAGCCCACATCCCTGGCCATGCGCGTGACGAGTGCGTAGCACTCCGGATGCACCGCGCTGGCGTCCAGCGGGTTCGCGGAGTCCCGGATTCGCAGGAACCCGGCGGCTTGTTCAAAGGCTTTGGCCCCAAGCCGCGGCACCTTCTTGAGATCGGACCGCCGTTCGAACGGGCCGTTCTTGTCGCGGTAGGCCACAATGTTGCCGGCCAGCGTATCGCCGAGCCCGGCGACATAGGCGAGAAGCTGGCGACTGGCTGTGTTGGCTTCCACACCGACCTTGTTCACGCATTCCATCACCACGTCGTCCAGGCCGCGCTTGAGCCGGCCCTGATCCACGTCGTGCTGGTATTGACCTACCCCGATCGACTTCGGGTCGATCTTCACCAACTCGGCCAGCGGGTCCATCAGCCGCCGCCCGATCGACACCGCCCCTCTCACCGTCACATCGTGATCGGGAAACTCCTGGCGCGCGACATCCGAGGCGGAGTACACGGATGCGCCGCTCTCATTCACCAGGACGATCGCAATTTCCCGCGGCAGGTCGAGCTTCCGCACGAACGCCTCCGTCTCCCGGCCACCCGTGCCGTTCCCAATGGCGATGGCCTCTATCCGGAACTGTCCGCAGAGCTTGACGATGAGTTCGGCCGCCTCCTCTGCCTGCCGGTCCGAATGGGTCGGATAGACGACCGCATGAAACTGCAGCTTGCCCTGCGGATCCAGGCAGACCAACTTGCCGCCGGTCCTGAAGCCGGGGTCGATCGCCATGACGGCCTTCCGGCCCAGCGGCGATGCCATGAGCAGTTCGCGGAGGTTCTCGGCAAAAACCCGAATGGCTTCCTCCTCCGCCCGCTCGCGGGCGGAGGCCCTCGTTTCCGTCTCCAAAGACGGGGCCAGGAGCCGCTTGTAGCTGTCCTCCACGGCCACGGCCACTTCACGCGAACTCGGAGTCTGGCCCTTCACGAAACGAGCGTAGAGCAGAGAAAGCGCTCTTTCGGCCGATGGCCGAACCTGTATCTGGAGCGCGCCCTCCTTCTCCCCGCGGAGCATGGCCAGGATGCGATGGCTTGGCGCCCTGGCGACGGGTTCCGACCAGTCGAAATAGTCCCGGAATTTCGCGCCTTTCTCCTCCGCGCCCTTGATGACCTTGGATCGTGCGCGGCCCTCCTCTTCGTACAGCTTTCGCACGTCGCGCCGGGTGTCCGGATCTTCGTTGATCCACTCGGCGACGATATCACGGGCGCCGGCCAGCGCCGCCGCGCGGTCCGGCACCGCCTTCTGTGGATCGACGAAGGCCGCGGCGGCCGAGTCCGGGTCGAACCGTGGCGACTGTTCGAACAGGGCCTTGGCCAACGGCTCCAAGCCCCGTTCCCGGGCGATTGTCGCGCGTGTACGGCGTTTGGGGCGGAACGGCAGGTACAGGTCTTCGAGCGCGGCCAGCGTCTCCGCCGATTCAATCGACACCTGCAACTCCTCCGTCAGCAGCCCTCGCTTGCGCAGCGAGACCAGGATCGCCTCACGGCGCCGGTCCACATCGGCCAATCGCGCCAATCGGTCGCGAATCTGCGCGATGGCCACCTCGTCAAGTTGACCGGTTGCTTCCTTGCGGTACCGCGCAATGAACGGCACCGTCGCGCCGTCCTCGAGCAAGGCGGCCGTGGCCGCCACCCGCTTGGACGGGACATTCAGTTCCGTCGCGATCCGGTGAACGTGTTTTTCTTCCATGCGTCTCCCCCGGGAAAACCGGTCAGATAGAATAGCGCAATTCAGCCCGAAAGGAACGCAGAAAACGTGCCCCTGTGTCTCTCCGCCGCAGGCGCCTTCGACGTACAGAACGCGGCGTTCATACGCGTCTGTTCCGGCGCAGCTTCTGCCGCACATACGCCCAGGCCCTCTCGTCCTTTTCATTCAGGATCCGGGGCCGGAATCCGAAGCCGAGGTACAGACGGATGGCGGGCATGCGGACCGTGTTGGTGGTGAGATAGGCCCGTACGTGGCCGAGCGCGCGCAGGCGGGAACAGACGGTGCTCAGCAGCGGCTTGGCGAGGCCCTTGCCCTGGAATTTCGGGACGATGGCCACCCAGTGCAGACGCCCGTAGCGGCGGCCGTCGTACCGCCTGTCGAACCAGGCGGCCGCGGTCCCGATCGGGCGTCCCTTCTCGTCGCAGAGAAAGCCCACGCGCTTGGCCAGCGCGGGCGCGTCATCACCAAACTGTTGACGGAACAACCGAGCCGTGATCGTGTTGTAGCGGTCGGCCCGCCTTTGAATCCGCGTCCAGTGCCGTTCATCGCCGGCCTCGTACCAGCGGAATGAGTAGGGGCGGGGGAGGGGAGAGACCGGGATTCCCGCCAGATTCTCTCTCACCATGACCACACGCGCCTGCATCCCGACAGAGTGTCGGATCTCCTCGATCGCCTGTCAAGAGCCATTGCCGACCCATGAACGACGACATATCTCTCGCCCGCCCGGGACTCGCTCGCGCGTGCGGAGGCACGGAGGAGAAAGCAGAGGTGCCCGCGAAAGTTCCCGGAAAAGGGGCGCGAAAGGGCTGTTTGGTTTGGGCGTAGGTTGCGCGGCTGGGTAAGGTCTGTTTCGGGAATCGAAAGCCTGCCACAACGCAGCATTGCGGCAGGCTCGATTCCCGAAACGTTGCCCGGGTGTTCGGTAGAAGAGAATCTTCCTCAACGAGCAGCCCGGCGAACGCAGCAACTTTGAGTTGTTTGCGCCGTGAGATGGTCTAATCAGTGAGGCCGCGTGATCGGCGCAAACAGTTCAAAGTTGCTGCAGGTCCATGCAATGACCCCGCGCAGGCCGAGCAGTCTCTTTCGCGCCTCTTTCGCGAGCATTCGCGGGCCGTTCTCTGTGTGCTCTGCGAACTCGAGCGAGTCTGCCCGCGGGCGAGAGGCCTTTCCGGCTTCGCCGGTACCGTTCGTCATCGCGGTTGCTTCAGCGCGCGTTGCCGCCGCGCCTCGTAGAAGACGACGGCGGCGGCCGCCGCCGCGTTCAGGGAGCCGACGGTCCCGGACTGGGGAATACGCACCGCCGCCTCGCAGACGGCCATGAGCGCCTGGCCGACCCCGTCCCCCTCGTTGCCGATGACGACGGCCGTCGGCCGGCGGAAGTCGTGGGCGGTGACGCTGCGTTCGGCCTTTTCGGAGGCGGCGACGAGCGTGATGCCGGCCGCCCGCAGCCGCTGCGCGGCCTGCACCAGATCCGGCGCCAGCACGATGGGAAGACGCGCGACGGCGCCTGCCGATCCCCGCGCCACGGCGCTGGTGACCTTGGCCTGTCCGTGTTCGCCGATCACAATCGCGTCGGCGCCGAACACCTCAGCCGAACGGATGATCCCGGCGAAGTTGAACGGGTCCTGCAGCCTGTCCAGGACGGCGTACAGGGGCAGCGTCCCGGCGGCGAGCACAAGCGGCTCGATGTCCGCATACGGGAACTCGCCCATCTTGGCCAGGTAGTCCTGGTGTTCATGGGAGTGGCACAGAGCGGTGAGGCGCGCCGACGGCGCGCGGAGCACCGGGGCCTTCTGCCGCTCGGCCAGATGGCGCGCAAGCGCCAGCTCCGCTTCGGGCAGATCCTGGCCCAGATGCAGTTCGGCGACAGGCCAGCGGCCCGCCTTCAGGATTTCAAGCACCGCATTCCGACCCCAGACCCAACTGCGTTGGTGGCTGCCCAGCAGCTTCCTCTTGCCCCGACCTCTGCCGTAGCGCTCCATGGCCGTCTTTCGCGTCGTCGAACGGTCACCCGGCCCTGCCCCGGCCTCCTCCACGCGTCATTCGCCCTCGACCGCGGCGGGGAGCGGGGTTGGGCTCTCCCCTTCAGGCTTCTTCAGCCCGGGCGAGTCGAGCGAGGGGAGATCGGTGCCCGAATCGGGAGGGACCTTATTTCTGGCGAAGTCGATGACTTCCTGTGTCAGGTCGACGCCGGGGGCGATA
This sequence comes from Kiritimatiellia bacterium, assembly GCA_016929905.1. Taxonomy (GTDB): domain Bacteria; phylum Verrucomicrobiota; class Kiritimatiellia; order JAFGHX01; family JAFGHX01; genus JAFGHX01. Next base: position 3,871 of record JAFGHX010000003.1, on the reverse strand, counting down.
CTCAGCACGTCGTGCGATGCGGCCAGCACGAGGTCGAGGCGGTGGCGGCGCGCGATTTCGGTGACAAACGGTTTGAGCCGCATCCGCACGTTGAGGCGCGCCGAGTCGCGAAGCCGCCGGACTTCGTTCTGTATCGTGGCGGTACGGCGCTGGGTCTTGCCGGCGTAGGTGTCCATCTCGGCGCGGATCCGGTCTTTCTCCTCTTCGCTGGCCGCCGCGTCCATTTGGCGTTCCATCTCCCGCATCTTGCCGGAGAATTCCGTGCGGATGGCCTCTATCTGTTTCGCGGCATCCTGATCCCATTGCTGGATGTTGCCGCTGACTTCATCGACGATCCCGAGCGCTTGGGCCACGGCGTCGAGCCGCACGATTCCCACCCGCCGCCCGCGCCTCCCGAAGATGCCCAGGACGACAAAGCCGACCAGAACGATGACGAACAACACCTCGTACCACTGTATGCCCTTGCGCTTCCCGCTGCCGTCTTCTGCCATAGGTCAGACCTCCCGCGCCAACGGCCATGACAGGCCCGCGGACGCCGTTTGAATGGATGGATGCATCAAGCTAGACTATTCGTGGCCCGACTGCAAGCCCGTTTGACGAATCCGCGGCGCCCCGATTCCCGCCCCCGAGATCCTGCTCGCGGATTCGGGCCGGGTGAGCTATAGTGCCGCTCAACGGGTTCACGATGAACACGGTTGACGGCATAGAGACGATCATCAAGCGCGATGGCAGCGTTGCGCCCTACGACAGAGAGCGCATCGCCAACGCCATCTTCAAGGCGATGGTCTCGGTGGGCGAAAACGACCGAACCGTCGCCGATACGCTGGCCGCGGAGGTGGAACGTTCCCTGCGCGAGGCGTACCGGCCGGAAACCGTGCCGAGCGTAGAAGACATCCAGGACATGGTGGAAGAGACGTTGATGAAGAACGGGCGTACGCGCACGGCGCGGGCCTACATCATCTACCGCCACGACCGCGCACGGCTTCGCGCGGCGCGCTCGCTCACATTCGAGGTGAGCGACAATATCCCGTACAAGAAGATCTACGAAGTGCTGCTGTGGAACATGAGCCACGCGTGCGACAGCGTCGCTTCGTTGAACCGCGTCGTGGCGCGCGGTGAGTTCGGCGCGCTGGCCGCGGCTGCCGACAGACGGTTCGAAGAAGAGATCAGCGGCGCGGTGGCCGCCGTCCTGGGGCGTATCGAATCGCTTCGGCTCGTCATCATCGCGGGGCCCTCCTCCTCCGGGAAGACGACAACGACGCTCAAGGTCAGCGAGCGGCTGGAGCGGGCCGGCGTGCAGTTGTGCGCGATGAATCTGGACAACTACTTTTTCAGCCTGAACGAACATCCGAGGGACGAGTTCGGCGACTACGACTATGAATCCCCGCAGGCGCTGGACCTGGCTCTGATCAACGAACACCTGGACCGGCTGCTGAGAGGGGAGACCGTCAAGACGCCGCACTACGATTTCAAGTCCGGCACGCGCCGGCTGGACGTGCACGAGATGCAGATCAAGGACCATCAGCTGCTGTTGATTGACAGTCTGCACGGGCTGTACGGCGAAATGACGCGCAGCGTGCCGGTCGCGCAGCAATTCAAGCTCTACGTGGAGACACTCGGTCAGTTCAGGGGCGAGGACGGGGTCTTCATGCGTTGGGCGGACAACCGGCTGCTGCGGCGCATGATTCGGGACAAGCATTTCCGGAATTACCAGCCGATGCAGACGCTCGCGCATTGGCACTACGTGCGCCGCAGCGAGTTGCAGCACATCATCCCCTTCATCGGCACCGTGGATTACGTCATCAACAGCGCGCTGCCCTACGAATTGCCCGTGCTGAAGGCGAAACTGGCCGGCCACATCGAACCGGCTATCGGGGAATACCGGGACGATCCGCGGCGGCAGGACGCGTACATCCGCGCCAAGCGGGTTTGCGACCTCCTCACGCCGCTGGAGGCGGTGGCCGACGACTCCTGCGTTTCGCCGACCTCGCTGCTGCGGGAGTTCATCGGAGGCAGCCGGTACGCGTATTGAAGAGGCGGGGGCGCCGGGCGGCTCACTTCCCGGTCCCGAACATGACGGCGATAATCTTCTTGGCCACGTCCGTGTTGTGGTAGTAGCCGTTGAACAGTTCGTGCCCGGCCCCGACGGCGGAAACCGGCAGCGGGCTGGCCGTGTGGCCGTATGACCCCCATGTGACGCCGGCCTTCTGGTTGAGAATGTGGGTGAGCGTGACGGTGAACGGTTCGTAGCCGCCGTACAGGATGTACGTGTGGTCCTCCGGGCTGCGCACGCGCTCCCCGCTCATGCTCTGCTTGAACGCATCCTGCAGGGCCGCAAGCTGGAAGTCGGCCAGCGCCATGCCCAGCCGTTCGCGCGCGAGCGGATCCACCTTGGCGGCCTTTTCCAGCCGTTCCCGTTCCTCCTTGGACAGGACCTCCAGCCCGAACAGCTCCTTGATCATGCGGATGACCGCCGCACTGCTCGGCTGGCGTGCTTTGAACCGCTTGAATTCCTCGTCAAATGCCATGTACGACATCTTCTGGTACTGCAGCTTCTGGATGTTCGTGCCGCCCTTTGTCGCCGCGAAGCCCAGGCTCATGGCGCCGCATTCGTGGTCGCCCGTCACCACAATCAACGTCTGGCCGGGCCGGCGATTGTAGAACTCGACTGCCACCGCGACCGCGGCGTCGAACGCCAGAATGTCACGTACCGTCGTGGCGGCGTCGTTCGCGTGGCAGGCCCAGTCGATCTTGCCGCCTTCCACCATCATGAAGAACCCGGCCGGATTGTCCAGCAGGTCGATGGCTTTCCGGGTATAGTCGGCCAGCGACAGGTCGTACTCGGAGCGGTCGATCTCGTAGGGCATGGATCCGCCGTTGTCGAGCAACTCGTTAACGGCGACTACCTTTCCGATCCCCTGGTGAAGGCTTTGGAAATCGCGCCGGTTCGTCACGATCGTGAACCCGTTCGCCTTGGCGATTTCCAGAACGTCGCCCTTGCGCGCGTGCTTGCCTTTCGGCTGCCGGATGCCGGCGGCCCCGAACAAGTCGAAGTCGCTCTTCGCCATTTCCAGCCCGATCTCGTACAGCTTGTCCCGGCTCGGCTGGTGCGCGTAGAAGCAGGCGGGCGTGGCCCCGTTGATGTGGACCGTCGACAGGATGCCCACCTTCATCCCCTTCTCCTTGGCCATTTCGGCGATGGTCTTGAGCTTGATCGTGCGGGACGGGTCCATGCTCACGACGCCCGTGTGGGTTTCCTGCCCGGTAGCGAGCGCCGTGGCGGCGGCGGCCGATTCGGTAATCAGGGTGTTGGCGGCGTAGGTCGTGCACATGCCCTGGGCGGGAAAGCCGTTCATCACCAGTTGCGCCTCGCGCGGGGCGCCGTTGAGGCCGGACCGCATGGCGGTGAGGTAGAGTTCCGCCGCCGTACGCTGGGCCAGCCCGAAACCGTCACCGATAAAGAGAAAAACGTACAAGGCCGGAGGGCCGGTGTAGTGGGGCGCCGGTGCCACAATACGGGGCGGGCTGTGGTAGACATACTTGCCGGGGCCGCCGGCACCCAGCGCAGAAGGAGCCAGGGCGGCCAGCCAGCAGGCCGCCAAGCAGATTGCCGCGTGCGCAGGTCTTGCCGTCATGACCGTTCGTTACCGAAAGCGTTTGATCTTGCGGACTGGCAGGGGGAACAGTGCCGGCACGGACCGCCCGCCTGTCCCGTCATATTGTCGCGCGCTGAAGCACAAAAGTCAACATCTGTTCGATGGGCAACGGAGCCCCGAGCAGCCTCCAGCGGATGAATGGACGGCAGCGGATGGAGAGAGGGGATTGCAGCGGATGAATGGACGGCAGCGGATGGAGAGAGGGGATTGCAGCG
>JAFGHX010000145.1 GCA_016929905.1 Kiritimatiellia bacterium | reverse complement strand
CGTCCCGACTCTCTTCGAGGTCGGGACTTGCCCTGGGCTATTATCAGCGCAGGCCTTCAGCCTGCGTTCAGTTCCGGCACCGAACGCGGACGCTCACGGGACGGCGCGGTTAGCGCCGGTACCGTGCAGCGCTTGGCTCGCTCCCTGTTCTTGTGCCCAACGCTCAACGTTCAACGTCCAACTTTCAACGGGGGCGATCACTGCAGCATCTGCGCTTGAACGTTGAATGTTGAGCGTTGAATGTTGAACGTTGGCTCACGCCCTCGTCTTTTCCACTTCGTCGTTTCCGTTGCCCGCCGAACAGGTCAATGAGCGGCTCATGGATCAACTTTCCTCAGAAGTTTTCCTCAACCCCCCGGGGCGCCCGCCGAACCGACCGACAACTCTCCGCGCGCATCACGAGGCGTCTGCGCCTTCCGCGCGATCACGGTTTGATCCGCAAGCGGCCCAACCGCAACCGCTACCATCTGAGCGACAACGGCGTGATTCAGTCCACCCATCTCGGCCAGGTATTCCGAGAGCGGAAGCCGAAGACGAGGGACGACGTGCGGGAGGCCACCGTGATTGCCGCCGAACGCCGGGTACGCCTCTGTCTGATGACGCCGGCCACAACCATTCTGGCCTTGGTGCCGGTTCTGATCTCGGTGGGCCGCGGAAGCGACGTAATGGCGCCGAATCCCCTCCTTCGGTGGCATGCTCGTCGTCTTGATCGGCATCTTTGTCGTGCTGGTGCTGTACGGCTGGCACGAGGAGCTGAAACTGAAGAAGCGGCAGTGATGATGCGACCGTGAGCGGCCGAGGTTGCCTGTTGGGCAGATGGAGACGGGGCTCGTCACGCCGGCCAGACTGGTGCCCAGCCCTCCGTTTGCTCAGACAGTCGTCTCGCTCATCCAGTTGCCGTGCACGTTACAGTTCTCAAGGGCAAGAATATGGCTTCCTTCAGGCGCTCTCAGATGCAGGCCGGCAGCCGGGTGGCATGTCTCCGGCGAGAGCCACACCCTCGATATGAACTTGTGGTTCAGGTAGTAATCGATGTGGCGGATATGATGGTCCGGCTGCATGACGTGCTCGATTTCGCCGACCTTGACATGCACATCGGTGCATGAGCCGTCAGGGATGAGGCCGCACTGTTTGACCACAACAATGTGAGGGATGTGCTTCTTCTCCGAGTCAGTCGGTTCGCGCGGGTGGCCCGGCTGCCTGATTGCATCCGGATTCTCCTTGAACGCGTTCTTCTTCGCGCCGCACACCAGACATGTTTGGGGCGCCTCCTCGAACTCAATATGACCGCAACCCGCGCATTCCAGTATCTTCATCGTTCCCTCCTTGTTGGCGCGTTCGTTTCTCTTTCGTTCTGGCGCATTTCCTGATAACCGCGTCAAGGTGGCCAAGGAACTCATCAAGCGGGATGTGCTGGTTCTGTCCATGGGCTGCGGCAATGGCGCCATGCAGGTGGCGGGCCTGTGCAGCGCGGAAGCGAAGGATCTCGCCGGGCCGGGCCTCAAGGCGCTCTGCGAGAAGCTCGGCATCCCGCCTGTGTTGAGTTTCGGGACGTGCACGGATACCGGCAGACTGGGCGGTCTGTTGGCCGCCGTTTCAAGCGCGATGGGAAATGTGCCGATTCCGGATCTCCCGGTCGCCGCGGTCGCGCCGGAATACATGGAGCAGAAGGCGACCATCGATGCGGTATACGCCCTCGCCATGGGGCTCTACACATATGTGAATCCGGTCCCGCCGGTGACCGGCGCGCCGAACCTGGTCAAGCTCCTGACGGAGGACTGCAGGGATGTTACCGGCGGCACGTTGCACATCGAGACCGATGCCGTCGACGCCGTGGACGGTATCCTGGCCCACATAGAAGCCAAGCGCGCGAAATTGCGGATGAACTGAGTCCGGTACGCGAACGACGGAGGAAACACGGCCATGAGTGATATGCCAAAGGCCGCACCCCCCGAGTGGAATCTCGGGGAGTGGGAAAGGGCTTTGACGATTCACGTCGGGACTGTCTACGCGTGCAGAGCTTGTGAGAACCTCGTGATGGTGACACGTGGCGGCGTGGGAATCATGGAGCTGACCTGTTGCGGCCGGGCCATGGAGAAGATCGAAACCGGCCGACCCGCGGAGGCGTGAACCGTGGCTACTGACCCGAGAGGCACGACATACCGATGCCCGGTCTGCGGCGCCGAGGTCGGCGTGTTGGCGCCCCATTGCGCCACGTTCCGGCCTCGATGCTGCAACACCGAGATGGCACGCGTGACGGGGCGGATACAGTTCTACACGTGCAAGGTTTGCGGCGCCGAAATCGGGGTCGTGAAGCAAGGAGCCCGCGATTTCGCCGCCATTTGTTGCGGCATGCGCATGAGCCCACGGGCCGCCTGAGATGAGAGGCGCTCAGGAGAGCGCCTGGTCCAGCCGGTTCCCGACGACAAGCCCAACAGAAGCGAGGGGCGCCGGCTGGGTTATCGATGACGCCACCGCCAGGCTCAGCTTCCGGTTCAAACCACGGGAATTCTACGGAACGGGATACTGCTCCAAGCCCTCCCGCGGATTCATCAGCAGAGCCGCGTACTGACCGCGCGTGTAGGCGAAAGGATCGTTGAGATGCCGCTTGCTGAGCTTGCCGCGGCAGTCTGACGCCGAAGCATAGTCCTTCTCGCCCATCCACGCATCGAGGTCACGGCGCATGGTTTGGATATGGCTGACCCCGCTCTTGAACAGCGCCGTGACGACCTGGACGACATCCGCGCCGGCCAGGAGCGCCCTGGCCACTTGTTCGCCTTCGAGAAACCCGCTGCTGCAGCAGATGCTCGCTCGCACAGTCCCCTCCAGCAACCCGGCATAGCGAAGCGGCAGGCGGTAGTCGGTATCGTGGCTCAGATTGAAAGGCGAGCACAGTTCCTCCTTCTCGAGGTCGATATCCGGTTCGAAGAGCCGATTGAAGAGCACGAACCCGGATACGCCCGCGGCGTCCATCCGGCGGATGATGTTCAGGGGATTGCTGTAGAATGTGCTGAGTCTGACGCTCGCGGGAATGGAGACCGCCTGCACGAGCTTCGCGGCCAGCTCGATCTGCTCCTTCTCGATATCCGAGCCCGTTCTACCTCGGGCATCGGGTGGATCATCTCCGCATGACGGTTGTCGTATTTGTGAAGCTCTTCGTCGAATTGGAACCGTTCCAGCTCGATCTGCTCTTCGAAGAGCGTGTTCGTTACCAACGCGGCCGCGCCGGCCTCTTCGATCCGGTGGATTGTCTTCATATTCGCCGTCAAGGCGCTCGCGCCGGCGACAATCGGGTTGGCGAGTGCTATCCCCATGTATGTTGAGCGCAGGTCTGCCGAATCCTGAGGGGTGAAAGGTCTGCCGTCGTGCTCCGACCAATCTCGGATGCGCGGAAAGGGTTTTTCCGCGGCGACGAGAGACGGGATGCGGTCCGGGAATCGGATCGCGGAAAGGAGGAGCATGATGAGCATACTTCTGCCGGTCAGACGAGAGAGGGCAAGCCTGTGGGATGTTGCATCGGACCTCGACCGGGTATTCGATGCCGTGGGCGGGGTCCGCCCGTACGTGCCGGTCAGCGAAGGGCTGTGGCATCCCACGATGGAGGTGTACAACCGCAAGGACGAGGTAGTCGTCGAGCTGGAGATTCCGGGCGTGAAGCCGGAGGACGTCGACATCCGGGTGGAGGAAAAGCACCTGGTGGTGGAGGGCACGCGCATGCGTTCCGAGGAGTTCGCCGAAGACGAACGGTACTACTCGGAGCGCGCGTTCGGCGGCTTCCACAGGGTGGTCCACTTGCCCACGGACGTCGACGACGCCAAGGCAAAAGCCCGCTTCAGCGGCGGACTGCTCGCGATAAGGCTGCCGAAGAAGGCGCGGGAAGGAGGCAACAAGATTCCACTCGAAACCGACTGATTGCTCCTTCAGAGCCACCCGGCGCGACACAGGCGCCGGGTGGCTCACGAGCGGGGATCGCGGAACTCGGAATTCGGAAGTGCGGAGTCACGGAACGCGGCGAGCGGATATATTCTGCGTGGCAATCCGTTATGCGTTGTTCAGTCGTTTCCGTCCCGTGTTTCGCCGAATGGCGCGGAGAACGCCTTTGACAGGAAGGCGAAGACGTTGCCTTTTGGCATCCGCGACGGCAGCCTGTTCGACCGGCGCTCCGCGGCGGCACGAATGGCGTCCACAAGCTGCTCGAACGCGGCATCCTTGAGCACGTACTCCGCCGCGCCCGCCTGTATCATCTCGCTGAATGTCGATTGCTCATTGTGCATGGACAGGCCGACGATGGCGACCGTTGGATCGGCTCGCATGATCTGACGAGTCGCCTCAATGCCGCCGGTTCCCGGCATCGCGACGTCCATCACAACAACGTCAGGAAGGCGTTCACGCGCGGCACGGATGGCCGTATCGCCGTCCGCCGCTTCCCCCACGACTTCCATGTCCGGCTCGCGCTCCAGCAGCGTCCGCAAACCTTCTCTCAGCATCTGGTGGTCATCAACCAGCAGAATTCGGATCGTCATCGTCCCTCCCCGGCAAGTGAACGCATCACCCGTTTCGTCTTTCTCGAAAACGGTAGACCTCCGCGGTCGCAAGGACAATCGGGCAAATCCTGATTCAGGTCCTCCGAATCCCCCCGGCCCACAAAGCGCTGCACCCGCCCAATGGGGCCAGGCGGCGGGGAAACCGTCAGGGAAAGCGCGACGATGCTTCAGGGATGACCCGATTGGGAATCGCCGGGCCCTCTGCGACACTGGCTACAGAGCAGGCAAGAACAAGGCGTGACATGTTGCGCACGGAAAGGGAGGATGGCGCACAATGAAGATAACAGACCATAGGCGAAGAGGCCATGACAAAGGGGTGCGTGAGATTGTGACGAGATGCTACACGCATGTTCAATGGCGAGCGGGGCCTGGGGTAAGGCCGCCTATCCCGTTCGATGGCAACCGCGCCCGGTCAAGCTGCGATCGCGAACAGAAGCGGTAGAACGCGTGCATAGCAGGGGCCTGGCTGCGTTCGATCGTGATCTGGAGAGCCAGAACACGATAGGGCGATGTTCGCGATCCGGCAATGACCCTTCACGCGGGGCGGCAGGCAGGGACTTTTCGAACCAACGGATCAGGGTTGCCCTGATCGTGCGGCATCACGAAATTTGGGATGATCGGCGGCAAGACCGGCTGGCGTGAGAATCCGTGCTTGAGGGGAGGACGAACGGTATGAAGGCCGTAGTCGATCGAGAGACATGCACCGGTTGCACCCTTTGCACCGAGACCTGCCCCGATGTATTTGAGATGGACGGCGACGTCGCCAGCGTCAAGGTGGCCGTTGTTCCCGACAGTGCGGCTGACGCTCGCCGCGAGGCGATGGCCGCGTGCCCTGTTGAAGCCATCTCCATTGAGGCGGACTGAATCGAACAGCTAAATCGAACCCGGTCCGACTTCGGGCCATGCCGACGGCGGACCGCAAGGGATCGAACTGTAAGAAGAACGGGGGATGAGGGGATGCAGGCGCAACAGCCTATTGCGAGGCGGCGGTTGGGGCGGACGGGCTTGGCGGTCACGTGCCTGGGCTATGGGGCGATGGAAATACGCGGCTCGCGGATATGGGACGGGCGCTCCGTCTCGGACAAGGAGGCCGAGACCGTCCTGAACGGCGTGTTGGATGCCGGAATCAATTTCATCGATACGGCTAACGACTATGGACGAAGCGAAGAACTGATCGGCCGTTATCTCAGCGGGCGACGCGACGACTACTTCCTGGCAACGAAATGCGGCTGCCAAGTGACGCGGCGCGACGAGTACACCGACGACACGCCGCATGTCTGGACGCGCGCGAATCTCGAACGCGGTCTGCACGAGAGCCTCAGCCGCCTCAAGACCGGGTACGTGGACGTCATGCAGTTGCACAATCCCACGGTCCAGGATTGCGAAGACGGGAAGCTGGTTTCCGTTCTGGAGGACATGCGGAAGGCGGGCAAGGTCCGCTGGGTCGGCTGCTCCGCCACCCTTCCCGACATCCTGACCTACATCGGATGGGGCGTTTTCGACGTGTTTCAAATCCCCTATTCGGCGCTGCAACGCGAGCATGAAGCGACCATCGGCAACGCGGCCGAATCCGGCGCAGGCGTCATCGTCAGGGGAGGCGTCGCGCGCGGGGCGCCGGGCGACGGGCTAGGCGACCGGAACCGCTGGGCAGTCTTCGAGACGGCGAACCTCGACGAACTGCGCCTTTCGGGCGAATCCAGAACGGCGTTCCTGCTGCGGTTCGCCATCAGCCATCCGGGGATAAGCACCACAATCGTCGGCACCTTGAATCGCGATCATCTGCGCGAGAACGTCGAGTCGGTCCTCAAGGGGCCCCTGCCGCCGGAAGTCTACACGGAGGCGAAGAGGCGGCTTGCGTCAGCGGGCGAACATGACCGATGAGCAGTCGGGACCGGAGATATCGGCAGGTTGCCACCTCCGTCGGCGCCGGCTGCCGCGCCGCACTGGACTGTGAGGAATTCCTGGCTGAAGGGTGAAGCGCGCTATTGTCTCTTGGCCTCCGGCCTCACCATCGGGCATTTGGATGCCCCCTATCAGGGATTCCCTAATCCTCATACAGACCAGCCTGGCGTATGGTTCGCCCTTCGGCCCGCACTCGCCGGCATCGCTCGCCGGGACGGCGATTCGATTTGAAGCACGCCGCAGGATCGCGTATTGTGTTCACCCGGCCGCCACGAACAGACATGGCCAATTGCGGCGTCTCGGAGGAGATGCCGGCGTCAGAGATCCGACAGGCACGCCATGATAGCCGAAGACGAAACAAGACGAACCGGCATAGAGGCGATCGGCCCCGTGCCCTGGGGCACGCACCTGTGCCAACTCCATGAAGGGAAGCAGGACCTGCTCGACATTCTCGTGCCCTATTTCAGGCAGGGGCTGGCCGATAACGAGTTCTGCATGTGGGTGGCATCCGAGCCCCTGACGGCCGATGAGGCAAGAGCGGCGCTCGCGGCGGCCGAACCCGATCTTGACAAGTATCTCCACGAAGGCCGGATCGAGATACTGGACTGCTCCGAATGGTACACGCGCACGGGCCGCTTCGACGCGGACAGTGTGCTCAAGGGGTGGGTCGAGAAGCTCGAACGCGCTCTGGCGCGCGGGTACGACGGTCTGCGGCTGACCGGCAGCACGTTCTGGCTGGAAGACAAGGACTGGGCGGATTTCACCGTGTACGAAGAAGCGGTCAACCGCACCATCGGCAACTGCCGCATGCTGGCCATCTGCACCTATGCGCGGCAGAAATGCGGGGCGCCGGAGATCATGGATGTAGTCAGCAACCACCGTTTCGCCCTCGTCAAACGGAGCGGCCGCTGGCACGCGATCGAGAGCTTCGAGCGAAAACAAGCCGAAGAACGAGCGCGACGACACCAGGTGGAGATTCAGACACTGCTGGAGGAAGCCCAGAAGATCGCGCACCTTGGCAGTTTCGAGTATGTCGCCGCCACGCGCACGACCGTGTGGTCCGAGGAGGAGTACCGCATTTACGGCCTCGATCCGGCCGGGCCGTCGCCCGCGTATGACGAGATGCTGGCCAAGTGCATCCACCCCGACGACGCGGCCATGCTCCATGAAACCTTCACGAAAGCCATGGAAGACCGCTCGATCTACGAGCTCGAGCACCGGATCGTGCGGCCCGACGGCAGCGTGCGCTGGGTCTACAACCGTGCCCACCCCTACTTCGACGACGCGGGCAACCTCGTGCGGTACGTCGGCGCGACGCTGGACATCACCGAGCGGAAGCAGCTTCAGCGCCGGGTAGAGTATCTGGCGCAGTTTCCTCAGGTGAATCCGAACCCGGTGATGCGGATCACGGCCGACGGCGCGGTGAAGTATGCCAACGATGCGGCGACGCCGGTGTTGACGGCGTGGGATTCCGGAGTGGAGAAGAAGGCGCCGCGCGCTTGGCGCAAACGCGTGAAGGAAGCGATCGACAACGGCGTTCCGGCGGTTCATGAGGCGGTAGTCGGCAAGGAGGCCTATTCGTTCTGTATCGCGCCGGTCGCCGAACAGGGATATGCCAACCTGTATGGAACCCTGATTACCGATCTCAAGGCGCTGCACAGGCAAGAGAAGCTGGCCACGGCGGCGAAGACGGCGCTCGATACGGTAGAGGCCATGCGGGAGGGCATCGCGCTTGTCGGCATGGATGGGATCGTTCGTTCGGTGAATCCCGCCCTGGCAAAACTCGTGGGGTACGGCAGCAACCAATTGAAGGGGCGCCACATTGAGGAACTGATATCGCGGTTGCTGGAGCCGGACAGCGTTGCGCCCGCCCGACTGGCGCTGGCCTCGGCGATGCGCGGGGAAACACCTGCGTTGAATGAAATGACACTGATTCCCGCGGATGGCCGGCGAATCCCCATCCTGCCGACAGTCGCGTTCATCGAGGACAACGCCGGCAATCCGGCAACCATCGTCTTGACGATCCAGGACATTTCCGATATTGCCAAGGCGAACGCGGAAACCCGCGAAAAGGCGGAGCGCTTGGCGGAGGCGCAACGGATCGCCCACCTCGGAAACTGGGATTGGAACATCGTCAAGAACACGCTGAGTTGGTCCGACGAGATCTACCGCATTTTCGGGCTCAATCCGGGGGAGTTCGACGCGACGTACGAAGCCTTCCTGAACTCGGTCCATCCCGACGACAGGCAGTCCGTCCAGCAAGCCGTAGACGGAGCGTTGTACGACGATCAAGTCTACAGCATTGACCACCGCATTGTGCTCCCGAACGGCATGGAGCGGACAGTACACGAGCAGGGGCAAGTCTACCGCAACGGGGCGGGGCGGCCCGTCCGCATGATCGGGACCGTGCAGGATATCACCGTACGCAAACGCGCGGAAGACAGGAACCGCATTGTCGGAACGCTTTCCAGGCTCTTCGCGGAAAAGGCCACGCGCCGGCAGTATGTTGAAGCGGCCACCGACGTGCTGCGCCATTGGAGCGGGTGCCGCTGCCTGGGGATTCGCGCCTTGAATAAGAACGGCGAAGTTCCCTACGAATCCTGCCTGGGCTTCAGCCCGGAATTCGTGGAATCGGAGTGCCGGCGTCTCCTGGTGGGAAGAGACCAGTGTGTATGCACGCGGATCGTAGCGGGAAGACCGGACGCTCAAGACGCCACATGCATGACCTCGATGGGCTCTTTCTTCTGCAACGACATGAAGAAATACACCGACAACCTTTCCGAGAACGAGAAGAAACGATTCAGGGGGGTCTGCGTCGCCAGCGGGTTCTCGTCCGTCGCGGTGATTCCGTTGCGCTACCAGGGCCGGATCCTGGGCGCGATTCACGCGGCGGACGAGCGGAAAGGCAAGGTGCCGCTGGAAAACGTGAGCTTCATGGAAAGCATGGCCGCGCTTGTCGCCGAGGCCGTTCATCGATTCGGCGTCGAGGAGACCCTCCAGGCTTCCGAGGAGCGGTACCGGACGCTGGTCGAGAATCTGCCTGCGATCACATACACAGCGGACATCGACGAGACCAGCACCACCACCTACGTCAGTCCGCAGATCGAACGCATTCTGGGGTTCTCGCCGGCCCAGTTCAAGAACGATCCTGACATATGGCGCAAGCAACTCCACGACGATGACCGGGATCGCGTTCTCGGGGAACTCGCGCGCGCCCACGCCGACGGCGAAGCGTTTGCGCTGGAATACCGTATGCTTGCGCACGACGGCAGGACCGTTTGGCTTCGCGATCGGGGAGGCGTCGTGCTTGATGCCAACGGCGCACCTTCATACGTACAGGGCGTCATGTACGACATAACGGAAGAGAAGAAGGCCGAGGAGGCGTTTCGGTCGCTTGCCTCCGAACTGGCGCTCGCCGAGGAACGGGAACGCAAACGCCTTGCCGTGGCTCTTCACGACACGATCAGCCAGACGCTTGCCCTGTCCAAAATCAAGCTGGGCGCCCTGAAGCATATGCTTGAGACGGACGAGGCCAAGGGCACCCTTCGAGAAGTGCGAGACCTTTTCTCTGAGGCCGTGGATCAGACCCGCACGCTCAGCTTCGAGTTGAGCCCGCCGATACTCTACGAACTGGGCCTGCACGCCGCGGTCGAATGGCTCGGGGAGGACATGCAGAAGCGGCACGGATTCAACTTCGCGTTGTCCTCGGAGAACGATCTGGACGGCCTCGACGAACCGCTCAGGGTGTTGATGTTTCAGTGCATGCGCGAACTCCTCACGAACGCGGGCAAGCACGCCCACGCCAAGAATGTGCGCGTGACGCTTCAGCATAGCGATGGGGACCTCTCGGCGGTTGTCGAGGACGACGGCAAAGGGTTCGATTTCGATTCCGCGCGGAAGCGCGTCGGCGAAAGACACAGCATCGGTCTGTTCAGTATTGAAGAAAGAATGCGCCATCTCGGCGGAGCGTTCCGTGTCGAGTCCACGCCGGGCCGGGGCACCAGGGTTATCCTTTCGGCGCCAATGAAGCGGATCGCGGAATGCGGAGCGCGGAGCGCGGAGAACAGAGAGACCAACAAAGAGATGAGTGTTGAATGAGAGTGAACAGGGGCAGCAGGGGTGGCAGGCAGAAAGACGTGATAGACACCGCGGGAATCGGATCCCCATCCGTGAGTTCACTGCGCTCCGATCTCCGCGATCCGACTTCCGATCTTGACATGCGAGCACGGTCAAAGGCGTTTGCCCTGCGGGCCATCAAGCTCTGCGACGCGCTCCCGGATACCGGGGTCGGCCGCGTTGTCAAGGGGCAGCTGCTGCGTTCGGGAACGAGTGCCGGAGCAAACTACCGCGCCGCGAAACGCGCGAAATCCAATGCGGATTTCATTAGCAAGATGGGAACCGTCGAGGAAGAAATTGACGAATCGATGTATTGGATGGAGTTGATTGTGGATGCGGGCCTCATGAACGAGGATCTGCTTGCCTCCCTCTACGACGAGGCCGATCAGCTTCTCGCCATGACCGTCGCATCCATCAAAACAGCCAAGAGGAACAAGAAATAGCGAGCTAACCACACGCGCGTGCCGCGTGCCGAGTTCGAATCGCGCGTTCCGCGTTCCGAGTTCCGAGTTCGAAAACGGGAGGTCCATAATGGCCATACGGGTCTTGCTGGCGGACGATCACAAGATGATACGGGATGGACTGCGGTCTCTCATCGGACAGGAAGAGGGAATGGAAGTGATAGCCCAGGCGGAGGACGGGAAGAGCACCGTGCGAATCGCCAGGAAGCTCTGCCCGGACGTGGTGGTGATGGACATTGGCATGCCCGACCTGAATGGCATTGAGGCCACCCGCCAAATCGCGGGCGCGAAGAAGAACATCAAGGTCATCGGACTCTCCATGCATTCCGACCGCCGCTACGTCAGCCAGATGCTGAAGGCCGGCGCGTCCGGTTACCTCCACAAGGATGACGCCTTCGAAGAGCTGGCGGAGGCAATCCGCACGGTAATGAAGGGCAAGACCTACTTGAGCCCCGATATCGCCAAGACGCTTGTGGACGAATACCGGCGCACCGCGGAGCCCAAGGACGACGGCACCGCCTTTTCCGCCCTGACGGACCGCGAACGGGAGGTCCTTCAACAGATCGCGGAAGGCAAGACGACCAAAGAGACCGCGGCCCATCTGGGCGTCAGCGTCAAAACCATCGAAACGCACCGCTTGAAGATCATGGACAAGCTCGATATCCACAGCATCGCCGAGCTCACAAAATACGCCGTTCGCGAAGGGTTGACCGAGTTGGAGAGCTGAGGAAGGAGATCTCATGCAGGAACGCAAGATAGCTGACGGTGTGGCTCGAATCGGCGCACAGGACTGGAACAGGCGGCTGTTCGACTCGCTGATTCCCCTTCCTGACGGCACCAGCTACAACGCCTATCTGGTAAGGGGAAGCGAGAAAACAGCGTTGATCGATACGGCGGACCCGACCCAATCGGACGTCCTGATGAACCAGCTCGCTGACGTCGAGACGATCGATTACCTGGTTGCGAATCACGCCGAACAGGATCACGCGGGAACCATTCCTGAAGTGCTCGATCGCTTCCCTCAAGCCGAAGTGATTGCCACGCAAAAGGGAAGGGGCATGCTTGTCGACCTGTTGTGCATACCGGAAGATCGCGTGAGAGCCGTGGAGGACGGCGAGACCCTTTCATTGGGCGACAAGACGCTCGAGTTCGTCCATACGCCCTGGGTCCACTGGCCTGAGACGATGTGCACCTATCTCCCTGAGGACCGGGTCCTGTTTTCGTGCGACTTCTTCGGTTCCCACTATGCGACCACGGATCTCTACGCGCATGATCATGCGGTCGTCTACGAAGCCGCCAAACGCTACTATGCGGAAATCATGATGCCGTTTCGCCCCGCGATCCGGAAGAACCTGGAAAAGGTGAAAGCGCGCGACGTGAAGCTGATCGCGCCCAGCCACGGGCCCGTCCACGACGAGCCGGCGTTCATTCTTGATGCCTACGAAGACTGGGTGTCCGAGACCGTCAAGAACGAGGTGGTGCTGCCCTACATCTCCATGCACGGCAGTACGGAACGGATGGTGGAACACATCGTCAACGCCCTTGCGGAACGCGGGGTGAGGGTGCATTTGTTCGATCTGGCGGTGACGGACCTCGGCAAGCTGGCCATAGCGCTCGTGGATGCCGCGACTATCGTTATCGGCACGCCGACCGTGCACGTCGGCCCGCATCCGGCGGTCTTTTACGCCGCGCACCTGGCCAACGCGTTGCGTCCCAAACTGCGATACGCATCGATCGTCGGATCGTACGGATGGAGCAGCAAAGCGATCGAGCGGATCACGGAACTGATCCCCAATCTCAAGGTCGAGGTCCTCGATCCGGTTCTGTGCCGCGGGTATCCCCGGGACGCGGATTTCAAGGCACTGGACGCCCTTGCGAACGCCGTTGCCGACCGTCACGCCCGGTTGTGACAATGCGTGGGACCGACGGAAACGAACACGCGGAGATTCCGGCGCCATTCGTATTGTCCAATGATCTCATCCAGCGTTTCCGCTCACAACGATCACCGTCAGATCGGGATTGGCCAGCTTGGCGCCGGTGGCCACCGGCAAAGCACGGCCATGCAAGCCATTGAAGACATTTGCATTCAGACAGTGAGGTGTCTTCGCGGCCTGGCCGATTCCCGAGACAAGAAGGACCTCGCGCGGCGCGAGGCGAGACTGCGCAAGGGCGTGCTTCAGGGCTTTCAGAATGGCGAAGTTGCCGCATCCCGGACACCACGCGGTTTCGTACTCGCCATAGTCCGAAAGAGGAATACCGCCTTTTGCGCCGGCTTCCGTCATGTCACCGGCACTCAGGGCGCCAAGAGCGCGCGGCCCCCGCCCGTCCCGGTGCAGGGGCTGGTTCTGGGCATGTTTGTCGTCCTGTTCGCCTGCGTGGCGTAAGACGGCGGTTCGCCAGTCGCCGCGATACGGCTGTGCCAGCAGATTAGGGCGAAAGACCAACGCGGGCTTCGCCCGCAACCCAGAGGTCAGAGGTCGGAGATCAGAGGTCAGCGGCTCCTCAGCCAGCATCGCGTTCTGCCTGACCTCTGACTTCTGCCCTCTGACCTCTCAGCACCCGAAAATTTCTTGTTTTTCGTTGCAGTT
>JAFGHX010000144.1 GCA_016929905.1 Kiritimatiellia bacterium | reverse complement strand
ATGTACTCCTCCAGGTTCGAGAGCCCGTCACGGTCGGGGTCGGCGGAATCGGACCGATCGGCCGGATCGGCCAGATCCGACAGATGGGCCTCCTCCCAGGCGTCCGGCATGGCGTCCATGTCGGCGTCCGCGGACAATGAAGAATGAAGAATGAAAAATGAAAAATGGGCATTGAACGACAGGTCGCCGCTGGCGTCGAGCGAGCGATTGAAGACTTGCACGGCAATCACGTTCTGCTGCGCCAGGGCGGGAAGGCCGGCGCCGGCCAGCGTGAGGGAATGCGAGGCGCGCCGGTTCTCCGCCGCGCAGGCGTCGTACGGGACGAACGTGCCCGGCGCGCCGGCCACGTTGAGCCGGGCGACCTCCTGGCCGTTGATCCACACGATGCAGCCGTCGTCGTAGTCGATGTCGAGTTGGAGCTCGTTCACTAATGCGGGTTGGTGCACGGTGAATGCCCGGCGCAGGAAGACGCTGGTATAGCTGCCGCGCATGTCGGTCAATGCCGTGGCGATTTCGGTGCCGCCGTAGCCGAACGGGGCTGGGCCCTGGGGCCAGCCCGAGTCGTCGAAGCCCGGCAGCCGCCACGCCGTGGCGGGGGCGGACGCCTCGGCCGTGCCTTTCCGAAAGCGCCAGGCGGCGCCTTGTTCGATCTGGACAGGTGTGGCCACCCGGACGGGGCCGACATAGGGTGAATCCCCGTAGGTGGCATGCTCAGCCTTGACTTTGTAGCAGTACACCTTGCCCGGCTGCAGGCCGGTGTCGGTGTACGCGGTCTGGTCGGCGGGCACAACGACCGCGTAGGAGTAGTCGATGTTGTCCTCGCTGCGCCGGAGCTTGAAGTTCTCTTCGTTGTTGCTGTTGTCCGTCCAGGTGAGCCGCACCTGCGTGGCGCTGAGGACCGTGGCCGTGAAGCCGCTCGGGGCGGCGGGCACGCCGCCGGGCGTGGCGGCAGTGGCCAGATCCGTGTAGGCCGAATTGCCGGCGGCGTTGTAGGCCTTGACCTTGTAGTAGTACCGTGTCTCAGGCGCGAGGCCGGTGTCGGTGTGCGTGGTGGCGTTGGCGCCCGTCGTCTTGATCCGGACCCAGGCGTCGGTCCCGCTCTGGCGGCGGTCGATCTTGAAGCCCGTCTCGTCGGCACTGTTGTCTTTCCAGCTCAGGTCGATGCGCCCGGCATTCACGGGCGCGGCGCTGAGCTGGCTTGGCGGGGCGGGAGGAGTGGGCGTGCTGCCGCCCCGGCAGGCGTGGGTCAGCGTCACACAGCCCATCGTACGGATTTCGTACATCGGACGCTTGAATGCGTTGATCACATTCAGGTACCCCGTTTTCTGTTTGGAGGCGTAGGCCAGCTCGTAGACCGCTTGGCTGCCCGAGGAGCCCGTGATCGGGTCCGGCTGAGTGTAGGGCCATGTGGATTGATCGAGCAGGTACCCCACGTGTTTGTCCCAGACCAGCTCCAGCCCGCGCCCGTCGGCCAGCTTGTAGCCGTACAGGTCTTCGCCCTGATGCCGGGCGATCTCGGCGGTCTGGGCCATGGCGTTGATTGCGTAGAGCGAGTAGCCCAGCGCGCCCACCCGGCCGATCTCTTTGGTCATGAAGCCCGCCGTGTTGATCTGGGAGGGAATGAGGTCTTTCCAGTGCTGGAACGCCCAGGTCAGATCCGTACTGCGCTCGGCGATAACGGATCCCGAACACACCACGACTAGCCGCCAGTTCTCAAAATTGTTGCTGCGGCTCCAGCTGCGCGCGCTCGCCACGAATGCCGTCGCCCAGTCCTGCAGGCCTTGCTTCTCGCCCGACGCCCAGCCGGGGTAACCCCAGATCAGGTCCGCCCCGTAGAACAGGCCCGGAATCGTGATGCTCAGCTCAATGTACGATTGGCTGTTCGTGTATTTCGGATTCATCTTCTTGTTCGCGTCCAGGCACCAGTGCCGAATCAGAGCCAACGCCTTCTCCGCGTAGCTCGACTGGCCCGTGAAGGCATAAGCCAGGCCCAGCCGGCGAATCGCCTTGCACATGGCCGTCGCGGCCGAGTAGTCCTTCCTGTCGGCGTTCGGATCGTAGACCCCATCGGTGAGATACGGCGGATCCGTGCAGTAGTCGCGTGGGTCGCTGTAGCGGCTTCCGTTGTCGGTCACGCTCTGCGCAGACTGGTTCAGCGCGCTGTTCGCATCGGACAACATCTTGCTGTGTGCACTCTTCCAGGGCTCCTCACCCGCCTGAACCTTGGCCTTGATGGCGAAGATGTCGGCCGAATTCAGGAAGATCGACGGATGTTCCATGGCAAACGAACCCGTTGCGGCGACCAGCAGCACCGCGGCCTGGACAATGGAGCGAACCCGCGCGTCGTTTGATTTCATCTGCTGCCCTCCTGAATCAGCGGTAGCCTTCACTTATCACGCCCTCTATAACCCACAACACGCGAGGCCGGGAGAGGTAACAAAGAAGCGAGCTTTTTTCGCTTTCTCGTGCGCGTGCGGCGTCGGCAGGGGGAGGGAGGGGGGGCTGGCATGCAACATATAGTGGTTGACAGTCGGGTGTCAGGAGTAGGGGGAGGGAGAACCGACATCTGATTTTGTGCAAAACTGCCAAGGCCGGGACGGAGAGGCTGTCTCAGAAACCGGGAACAGCCCTTACGGGCTTGACTACAAACGGCCGAAACCGCCAGATGTGGCGTTTGTAGTCAACGCCGTAAGGCGTGTAACAACGTGCGGTCTAGGTCTTGAGACAACCTGCGGAGGCCCGCTTCCCGTCAATCCGTATGAATCTCGATCCGGCTGAACTCCGCGGCGCAGCGGACGGTTTGCGGTCCGGCCCTGGTCAGGGGGGCGAGCGCCGGGATTTGCGTTGCGACCATCCATGCGACAGGCTCGGGGCCTTGTGCCCAGATCTTGCCCTGCATCGTGGCGCTTCCATCCTTTTGCCGGTCGACATGCAGCTTGAGATGGAAGGTGCCGTCTTGACCGTGCTGGAATACAGCGGTATCGAGCGGCTGGAACGTGTCGGAGGGCAGGTATTGCGGCGAAGGCCCGGGCGCGGCCCGCAGCGAAACGTGTGAGCCGGCCGCCGAGTTCTGAAGGGTACGGAACTCGATCGTCTCATTGGCAAAAACGAGCGTGAACCCGAAACCCCAGGCGCCGGTGCCGGGGCGTCGATCGGGCGTCACGCCCAGCAGGCGCACGTCGGCCGTCATGCGGAGGGATCCCTCCGAGCGGGCAGGCGCGAGGTAGTTCGACGTAGGGCCCGGCGCGCGATCGCCGCGCAGGCGGGAGACTTTCGTCTGGCGCAGAACCGAAGGGCCCAAGGCCTCCCACGAGCCGTCGCCGTACGATGTCGCCTGCGTGAAGTCGAGATCGAGTTGCCCTGAACGGGCTAGGGGCCGCGCCACGAAAGGCATGTCCTTCGCGGCGACCGCGTACTGGCCGGCGGCGACCCAGATCGCCGTTTGCCGCTGAAGGTGCGTGAACTGGACGCGTCCGGCCAGAACGTCGAGTCGCGTCCGGTCCGGGCCGGCGGCCAACTGGAGTGCCGTTCCGGCCACGACGGCTCTGGCGTGCGCGGTCGTGAGCACCATCGGTTTATCCGCCGGCTGCGTGGCGACCGTGGCGGCCAGTTCGCCAGCAGCGAGAAACAGCGCCTTGCCGCGCGTCGCGTCGTCGAGTCGGAGCGTGGTGTCCGCATGCAGCGCGACCCGGGTGTCTTCGCCGCCGTATGACAACGTCAGCGTCTGGCCCGTCCGCGTCACGAGCGTATCGCCGGCGCGCAGGGCCGCGCCGGGCGCCGCGGACAGGTCGACACGTCCGCGCCGGATGGTCGCGCCCGGCGAAGCGCGCTCGATGCGGGCGAGCCCATCAGACCGGGGCGCGACCAGGCGCGGGGCGAACCGGACGGCGAGCAGCCCCAAGCCCAGCACAAGCGCGGCGGCCAGGCCGAGCGGCAGAATCGGGAGCGGTCGCGATCGGCTCGGGTATCGCGGGCCCGACGGCAGAACCGTTCGCCGCGCAGCCGCGCGGCGAGCCGTCCCCCGCCTGATTTCGCCCATGACACTGCGTTGAAGACTGCGCGTGCGCTCCAGTTGCAGCGCGCCCATCGTTCGGGTTGCCACGTCTATCTGCCGCAGTTCACCCCGCAACTCGGCGTCCAGGCTCAGAAGCGCTATGCAGTCGCGGGCGGCGGCCCGATCGGCCGTGACCAGCCCGTCAAGCTCTCTGGACTCCTCGTCCGTCAGGAGCCTGTCCGCGAGCTTGAGCGTCAATTCTTCCACCCGGTTCATGGTTGAGCGGCCTCGATACAGTCCCGCAGCGCCAGCCGTGCCCGCCAGAGCCGCTGTTTGACGGCTGTGGCCGTCTCGTTTGCCAGCTCGGCGATCTTCTTCAGGCTGAACCCCTTCTCGTACCGCAGCCGGACGACCTCCCGGTAGTTGGCCGCCAGCTTGCCGAGACACTCGCGCAGCGCCGCCACGCGCGGATTCTCGTCGTCGGGTACGTCCGCGTCCGACTCGAGAAGGGCGAGCACATGTTCGCGGTACAGTTGCTGGTACTTCGTGCGGCACACCTGCCGGCGCAGTCTGTTTCGGACCAGATTGCGCGCGATCGCTTTGAGCCAGAACTGGAAATTCGTGCCGCGCCGGTACTGGCGCAGGTGCTGATAGGCATTGACGAACGTGCGGTGCACCAGTTCTTCGGCGGCGGTGGGGCCAAGGCGCGCCGCGGCGACGACTCGCCACACGTCCTGCTGGAACAGGGCGATGACCTCCTCGTAACGGTTGATCGCGCCGCTCAGTACTTCCTCGATGATGTGCTCTGTGTCGCTCACCCCTCAAGTCCCCCCACGGGCCCCAGGTCGTTCGGGCTTCCGGCTCGCGAGCCGCCGCTCCAGATAAGCCCTGCAAGGCCGATGGAGGGCGAGCGTCTCGCGAGCCGCCCCTCCAGATAAGCCTTGCAAGGCCGACGGAGGGCGAGCGTCTCGCGAGCCGCCGGCCTTGAGTTCGCGGACCGGGCCCCAAGCATAGCACAGAGGGTCAGAGCGAGAAAAGGACGGCCGAGAATATGAGCCAGACGACGATACCCCCGACCAGGAACACGACGTTATTGAGAAAGATGGCGTGTTTCTTCACATTTATCCTCCTTCCCCTCTCGTGCCTTTCACATGCACAACACGCCAGATCGCGAGAGGTAACAGAGAAAGTTCGCCGGATCTCGATGACGTGGCCGCGCCCGCCAGGGCGTGGGAGGATAGGATCGAGAGACGCCGGTCGTTTTCCACCGGCTGGCGTCGGCGGCTACGTGATTCGCCGGCCAGCCCAACCCGGGGGCGGTGGAAGATCGGTCGTTTTCCACCGGCTGGCGTCGGCGGCTACGTGATTCGCCGGCCAGCGAAACCCGCGGGCGGTGGAAGATCGGTCGTTTTCCACCGGCTGGCGCCGGCGGCTACGTCATTCGCCGGCCAGCCAAACCCGCGCGCGGAAGAAGACCGGCGCGTGCTCGCCGACCGGGGGCGTGTAGCTCACCGTCTGGCCTGCCCCCGCGATTTCGGCGTACCCCGGCACCGTCAGCCATGTGTCGCCCTCCGCCCCGACTCTTTCCTGCAGGGCGTAGTACCGCGTGCAACCCTCGTATCCGGTGCCGCCTGCAGCCACCGTCGGGAACGAAACCCGGATCCCCCCGGCCTCCAGTGCCGCATCCACCGTGAACCCGCCTTCGCCCGGCGGGGCTTCGGCGGGCGTCGCCATGGGATCTGTGCCGGCAATGTACTCCTCCAGGTTCGAGAGCCCGTCGCCGTCCGGGTCGGCGGAGTCGGACCGATCGGCCGGATCGGACAAGTCGGACAGGTGGGCCACTTCCCAGGCGTCCGGCATGGCGTCATTGTCGGCATCCGCCGACAATGAAGAACGAAAAATGAAAAATGAAAAATGGGCATCGAATGATAGGTCGCCGCTGGCGGCGAGCGAGCGATTGAAGACCTGCGCGGCGATCACGTTCTCCTTCGCCAGCGCGGGCAGGGCGGCGCCGGCCAGCGTGACGGCGTGCGAGGCGCGGCGGTTCTCCGCGGCGCACGCGTCGTACGGGACGAACGTGCCCACCGCGCCGCCCATGTTGAGCCGGACGATTTCCTGGCCGTTGATCCAGACGATGCAGCCGTCGTCATAGTCGATGTCGAGTTGCAGCTCATTCACTAATGCCGGTTGCCGCACGGTGAATGTCCGCCGCAGGAAGACGCTGGAGTAGCTGCCGCGCATGTCGGGCAGCGCGGTGGCGATCTCGGCGCCGCCGTAGCCCAACGGCGCCGGGCCCTCCGCCCAGGCGGAGTCGTCGAACCCGCTCAGGCGCCACGCCGTGGCCGGCGCGGACGGCTCGGCCGTTCCTTTCCGAAAACGCCAGGTGGCGCCCTTGCCGACCCCGGCCGGCGTCGCCACCTGGATGGGCCCGGCGTAGGGCGAGTTGCCCGCGGGATTCTGGCAGCGAACGCGGTACGCCCACGCGGTGGCCGGTGCCAGCCCGGTGTCGCGGTAGCCGGTCGCATCCGCGGCGAGCGTGGCGATCCGGGTCCAGGCGCTGCCGTCCGGACTGCGGTAGACCTTGTAGATCTCCTCGTTGTCGGCGTTGTCCTGCCAGCTCAAGTCGATGCGGCTGGGGGAATGGGCCGCCGCGGCGAGACCGGACGGTCCGTCCGGCGGCCGCTCGCCGGGCTCCACCACCACGCGCATCCGCGCCATGACCGGCTCGTCGCCGGGCCCGTTGCCGGTGAGGGTAACCGTGTACAGCCCCGGCTCGGCATACGCGTAGCGGATCTCGGAGCCCATGCTTTGCGGCGCGGTGCCGTCCCCGAAATCGATCTTGGCGCCGGACGTGTTCTTGAGCCGGTTCCAGAACAGGACTTCCGTGCCCGGCTGGATGCCCCGCGTCGGCGTGTGGTGGATCCAGCCCTTCGCGATGTTGGCGCTCAGATCCGAGCGGTACACTCTAACCTGGAGATAGTCGCGGTCTTCCGAGCCGTCGTCGGCTTTCACGATCAGCTCTTCGGAGTACAGGCCCGGCGCGTCGTAATGTGCCTGCGCGACCGGGTTGGCCACGACCCTGCCGTCGTGCAGGCGCCAGACGTGCGAGGTGACACGCCGGCCCGGTCGCGCCACGCTGCGGGCGCCGTCCAGCTCGATGGTGTCGCCTTCAACGGCGTAGGCATAGCCGCCGGCCATGGCGACTACAACGTCCGGGTACATGTTGAAATACGCCTGGATCCAAAACGGAAACGTCGCCAGCCGCGCGGACCCGTAGCGCAGGTCCGTGTGCAGGTGCGGGTCGTGGGTCGCGGAGCGGCTCCCCTCCCACGTGCACCCCGTTTTGCCGAGAACCTGACCGGCCTTCACCTGGGTTCCCACGGTCAGCGCCGGATCGATCGTCTCAATGTTCATGTGCGAAAACCGCATGTTCATCCCGCAGGTATAGTCGATATGCAGGCCGTTGCTCGCTCCGTCGCCGTCGGGGACCGGCGACCTGGCGACTTCGCCGTCCCAGCAGGCAATGACGTCCAGCCTGTCCGGGATGGCCCCGAAATCGTCGCCGCGGTGGTAGTAGAGTTGATTGTAGGGTACGAGTTGCGCCCAGGTGTTGTTGTAGGTCGAGGAGTGCCAGCGGTAGTCGCGGATCGGGAATAATAACTCATCGGGGCCCCAGCTCTCGCCCGCGGCGACCGCGGCG
This sequence comes from Kiritimatiellia bacterium, assembly GCA_016929905.1. Classification (GTDB taxonomy): domain Bacteria; phylum Verrucomicrobiota; class Kiritimatiellia; order JAFGHX01; family JAFGHX01; genus JAFGHX01. The sequence goes on along the minus strand of JAFGHX010000144.1, from coordinate 10,229 downwards.
AAACGCACGTCGCGCTGTACGTCGGACATCCCGGCGTACGCACAGTTCGTCGCCCAGTTCCGAGTCATCTCCACGTAGAGCCGCAGCCCGTTCACGTCGACTGGGCCCTGATAAGGCCGCAGCAGAAGCGTCGTGCGCTGCCCCGCCACATCAACGTCCACAGCCACCTTGTCGAAGGTCCGGCCGTAACTGCAGTTCGGATACCAATAGTCCGTGGTCGACAGCAGGCGGACCGTCCGGCTGACGGTGTTGCCGGCCACCGGCCGCGAAACGGTGTAGGCATCGCCGATGTTCAGTTCGAAAACCGTCGGCCAGCCCGCCTGGTTGCGGACGACCCGAACCGCTGCGTGGGCCATCTGAATTCCTCCGAGTTGCGCCAGGAAGAGCACGAGGAGCAGAGCGTTTGCTTTCATTCGGACACCCCCTTTCGGGTTGGCTTCTCCTTTGATTTCGCCCGAGAACAGTAGCGCGGCCGTCCTCGGCCGCGCATGGCCGGGCGAGGACGCCCGGCCTACTCGAGCCGGCCCTCAGCGCCACGCTTCGCGCTAGTAGCCGTGCCGTTCCTTCAGTTCAGCCTCGATCTGATCGGCTACCTGTCTCAGGGTCGCAACGTGGCCGGGGAGTTCACCCGGCGTCATGCGGCCCGACAGGGCTACGCCCGCATAGGCCGGTGAGCCCAGCTTCACGGCCAGGCTGGGGCGTTTGACCTCGACGAGTGCGAATCCTTGCCCGCGGACCTGTGCGATGGCTCTCAGCAGCGTGGGCATATCGGCGTAACCCGGGATCTCCTTTCCCGCATAGAGTCTCTTGATTTCGGCGTCCGGCAGCTCGGCCAGCAGGACCATGCCGATGCTGGAAAGGGTGGCCGGATACGGCGGCTCGCGCCCTATGGATTCGGCAAGGGATGTGTAATGGCCTCGGTGATATAAATAGGAAACGTGGTCTTCCCATAGAACGCCCAGAGCGGCGAGCAGGCCGGTCTCATGGAGAGCGTCGACATGCGGGAGCGCGTGCTTCAGCAGGCCGGAGCCGAACAGACTCTGAGCAGCCAATACATGAAGCCCCGGGCCCGCCGCGTATTTCCGGCCGTTGGTCCGGTGCGCCAGGCCCAGATGAGCAAGCGTCTTCAGAAGCCGGTTCGTGCGCGTCAGTTCCAGCCCGAGCGCCTGCGAAAGCCCGGTGCAGGTCACGGGGCCGGGCCGCTCCGCAAGCGCACGCAGCACGCTTAACCCATCCATGAGTCCTTGTACAGGTTGTGCCGGAGGCTTGTTCACTTTGCTATAGTAGCAAAAATGTGGGGGCCCGTCAAGAGGCGTTCTTGGCCGTGTCTTTAGACAGCCGTTAGGCTTGCAGGTCAGCATGTCCCCCGGCCCGCTGCGGGACGCGCCGGACATAGCGAGGGGAGAGACTTCGTGAAGAGCTTCGGCGTCCGCATAGTAGAAGAGCCGTCCCTGGCTCGCCATAGCCCGCAGGGCGACGGCGGCTCGGCTCTTCCCCCCGGCGGCAACTCGTGCCGGCGGGGATATTCGGGAATGTCCGGGCCTTCGGCCCGGGGAAAGCGGCGAGACGCCGCTTCTACTTTCAACTTTCAGGTCGTGTGGGCATGGGGGGCGCCCAAGTAGGCGCCGGCGAGCCGCCGTGGCCTACTTCGGGCCTGCCCCATTGGCCTCGCCTGAAGCGGCGCGGGTGGAGAGTCTGTCTAAGAACCCGAGAACAGCCCTTACGGGCTTAACTACAAACGACTGAAACCATCAGATGTGGCGTTTGTAGTTAACGCCGTAAGGCGTGTGGCAACGTGTGGTCCGGGTTTTGAGACAGCCTCTGGAACCGCGCCATCCAATGAAACACATGATGGGTTCTTGGCAGCCAGGCTACCACGCCCGCCACTTCGCCTCGTTGCTCACTCTCCGCCGGCCAGCCAGACCCTGGCCCGATAGAAGACCGGTGCGCTTTCGGCGGCTTCGGGGGCATAACTCACCGTCTGCCCGGCACCAACGACGTCGGCGTAGCCGGGCACGTTCAGCCACGTGTCGCCCTCCGGGCCCACCTTCTGTTGCAACGCGTAGTGGCGCGTGCAACCCTCGTATTCGGTGCCGCCTGCAGCAACCGTCGGAAACGAAACCTGAATCCCCCCCGCTTCCAACCCCACATCAACCATAAACCATGAACCGTTCTGCACGGGGTCCGTTCCGGCGATGTACTCTTCCAGGTTCGAGAGTCCGTCGCCGTCGGGGTCGGCGTCGGCCCTGTCGAACGGGTCGGACAGGTCGGACAAGTGGGCGGCTTCCCAAGCATCCGGCATCGCGTCCTGGTCCGTATCCGGCGCGATTGACGATTGACGATTGACGATTGACAATTGGGCGTCGAACGTGAGGTCGCTACTGTCGGAGAGTGAACGGTTGAACACCTGGACGGCCACCACGTTATTCTCCCTCAGCTCCGGCAGAGCCGCGCCTCCCAGGGCGGCTTCGTATGTGCCATTCTCGTTGTTCACCGCACACGTGGTACAGGGCAGGACCGTGCCGGGCTCGCCCGGCACGTTCACCCTGGCCACCTCCTGCCCGTTGATCCACATGACGAATCCGTCGTCGAATTGCGCCGAGAGGCGCAATTCGACGACCCATGCCGAGTTCTGAATGCGGAATGCTGACCGCAGGAAGACGCTGGAGTAGCTTCCGCGCATGTCGGTCAGTTCGGTGCCGAGGCCGGCGGCGCCATAGCCGATGGGCGTGGGACCCGCAGCCCAGCCGGAGTCATCGAACGCGGCCATGCACCATGCCGTGGCGGGTTGTGAGGCTTCGGCCGTGCCTTTTAGGTATCGCCATGTGCTGCCGCCGGCGATCACGACCGGGCTGGGGGGTGTGTACTCGACGTGTAGCAGGGGAGCGGCCGCCGGCTGGCCGTCGAACGATTCGGCCACGCGCTTGCCTGTGCCCGTGATGATCAGCGCCAGCGCGTTGCCGTGGCGCCAGCCGTCCCGGTCGACGATCTCCTGGACCACGCCCGCCAGATCCGGCGTGCGTTGCGCCGCCTCCGCCGCGCCCGGCGTCGGCCACGCCGGCGGACTCCAGTCAACCGACGCGGCGGTGACGGGCCGGCCGCTCACGTTCTTGTCGTTGTCCAGGAACGCCGCGGCGTCGTCACTCGCTTCACCGCGGACGCGTAACGACGTCGTCTCGGAGCTTGCCTCGTCGACTGCAAACTGCACATACGCGCGGGTTATGAGCGCGCCGTGCGGCACGCCAACCTGCGCGAACCGTACGCCGACACATTGGACGGCGGTATCGCGAATCAGTTCAAGGTCGGAGCTCCTGAGGGTGACCGTGCCGGTGTCGGTGTTCTCCTCGGCGTCGTCGTCGCCGGCGCGAACGCGCGCCTCACACGTGCGCGTGTCGCTCGCGCCGCCGACCTGCACCCAGGCCACGGCGTCGGCGATGGTGCTCACGCCATCCTCGTCATGCACCACTCTTACGACCGATTCGCCGGCCGGCATGTCAAACGCGCCGAGCAGGTTCCATTGCCCGGAGTTCTGCGATTGATCGACGGTCGCGGCGCCCAGTCGTGCCCCGTCCGGACCGCCGATGACATACTCGGCCGCGCCGTCCCGGTCGTAGTACGTGCCGTCAGCCTTGCGCGCGCTCCACCAGGCGTAGACCTGATAGCGGCCGCCTTGCAGGCTGGCCTGCCAGCGCGCCTCGCCCGTGCTGCCTGCCTTGAGATACGTCGAATCGCCGCCATACCCGTCGGCCGCGCCTGATGCGGCCCAGGCGCCGCCGGTCGAGAAGCCGGGATCGCCGTCGTCGACGATCACGCAGTCGCCGCCGCCGGCGGGCGTGGCGCAGGATATCACCGGGCTGTACATCGAATCGGTGCTCGATTCGGCTTTGATTTGGTAGAAGTAGGTGGTGCCCGGCGCGAGGCCGGCATGAACGGTCCTGTCCGTATCCGCCGCCACGATGATCGTGTTGGTCAACTCCGCCGGATTCGTGCCCCAGCGGATCTTGAAGCCCGCTTCCTCATCGCTGTTGTCGCGCCAGTACAGTCCGACCGCCGCCGGCGACAACGCCAGCGCCGTGAACTGGCCCGGTGTGACCGGCCCGGCTCCGAACTGGAAGGCCAGGTATTCGTCCCAGTAGTAGTCTTGGACGGACAGCAGGTGGTCGTTGTCGTAGTTTCTGTATTCCGAGTCGCCCGTCCCGCGTGAGGGGAAATAGATGGAGATCCCGCGGCAGGCGGCATACGGGCCGTAGTTCGCCATGTCCGCGACGACCGTGCCGGCGTCGAATTCGGCCAGCACGGCCTGCGCCTTGCCGAGCAGGCCGGGCTCCCGCGTGCGCGCGGCCAGTTTCCCGCACCAGTCGTACAGATCCACGAAGACCGGGTCCCGCACCCAGATCGCGCCCATCTGCGCGTCCTCGAAGTAGCCGCGCTCGCCGGGATACAGCGTCATCGCCCGCGCCAACGCGTCGAGCTCGGCGAACAGGCCGTTGACCTGCGCGCTTCTGAGCGCGGAGATCGTGTGCGCGCTGGTCCCCATCATGCGGTGATAGTCCGCCACGATGACCGACGCCAGGTCGCGCGGCGTCGTGGCCGCATGCGTGTGGTTCAGGAAGTCGCCGTACGGGTCGGGGTTGCTGCTCGCCTCCGAGAAGTTCAGGTAGTCGCAACGCGCGCGGACCTGGTAGGCAACTTCGAGGTTGCCCATCGAACAGGCGTCCAGGTACATCGTGTCCCAGTGGCGGCCGGCATTGTCCAGCGCGCCCTTGAGTTCCTTCATCGTGATGTAGTCGTGGCCGCTGCTGTAGTCGGTCGAGATCCGGACCCAGCCCTTGCCGTGGTCGACGACGGCCAGGAAGTACCTGCGCGCGCTGTAGTTGGCCAGCCCCCATTTGAGGAAGTCTTCCAGCGCCGCCTGGCTTCCGCTGTTCACCTCGCCCGCCGCACTCTGGATGCCGTTCGGGCCGACATGCCAGAAGTCGACCCCCTGCGTGTAGTTGGCGAAGGCGCTCTTGTTCGTATCATGCTTGATCTTGAACCGGCGCGTGCCCGCCCAATTCCCGCGTGAGGTGTCGTACTCGGGGTGCCGGTCGAACTGGAGCAGGACCGTGACGTCGGGGTTGTCCGCGTAGTATTCGAGCTCTTCCATGATCTTGCAGTAGTTGCCTTCCAGATTGTGGTCGCCGTTGAGGAAGATCATGAACAGCCATTCGGTATCCGCCTCGTCCGCCTCCACAGCGGCGCCGGACTCTTCGACTCCGCTCGGGCGGTCCGCCGCATCCGGTTCCGCGGTTGCCGCATCCCATTCCGCCGCCGGTTCCGCCCCCTCGGTCGGCACATACCGCGGACGCCGTGCCCGGTCCGGCGGCTCGGCCGCTGCCAACGGAACCGACACAAGCGTCGAACCGCTCCCTCCCGCATCGGCCTGCTCCGCCGGTTGTCGGCCGTCCGAGAACAGGTGCCGGATGTCGGACGGCGCGACATAGACGTAGCGTTCATGTTGCGGCCGCGCGCCCAGTTTGCGCTCCGCGAGGGTGCCGGCCGTCTCCTGCTCGATCAGGAAATCGGGAAGTCCGGCATGCATGCTCTGGATCGGGCGTTGGGTCCGGTCCGCGGCCACGATGACCGTGGCGAAGCGGGCCGGCATCCGCGCCTCGTCCAGCACATCCATTTCCTGGAGTATCAATGCATCCTGGATGAGCTTCTGGTCGTCGGCACTCAGATCGGCCCGGTCGGCGACCGCCAGCCGCTGGGCCCGAATCCCCTGCGCCCGCTCGAAGGTGCGCCGCGCGTCCGTCAGCGCGTCGCTCAGCGATTGTGTCGTCTCGTTCGCGTCGCGCCCGAACACAAGACAGTGGGCGGCGAGCGCGCCGTTCGGCGCGTGCAGCGGGTAGCGGTTGAGAAGGCGGACGTCGCCGAATCGCCGCTTGGCGTGGTGCCGCGCGGCCTTCAGGGCCGGGTCTTCCTCGGGAGGTTGCGCGTGCGCGCCAAGAAGGCCGGACATGACGAGCAGGCCGAGTACGGCGTAGACGATCGGACGGGCTGTCTGGCGGCTGTCTGTTCTCATCGTTGTCCCTTTCGATGTGACGTGGGGCTGACAGGGCGCCCCCTTCCCCCCTCATTTCCAGAGGACAGGTGTCGCAGGGGCCGCATTTGGGACAGGAGAAATGTGTTTTTTTTGGCCTTGTTTTGGGGCTTTCGGATGTGGACGGGGCCGCGGCCGCTGGGCCGTGGAAGGACCGTCCACGAGCTTGCGCTCGCGGCTACGTGCCGTCACACACCCATGGGTCAGGGAAACGGTGGCGTCGGGAGGCAGCCACACGTGGCCGCGCGCGCCAGCGCGTGGAGAGGACGTGGCGACGTGTTCGATGCCGCCACTCACGGCCTGGCGGCCGCGGCTACGTGAAGGCCCCGCCGGCCCTTACGCCTACCGTCTCGCGCTCCGCGCGTACTCGCCCCGCCCGGCCTGGTGGTTCCGGGCCACGTCTGCCTGGCTGAGCGCGCGGTCGTAGACGGCGATGAGGTAGTACTCGCCCAGCCACGCGCGATCGTAGCGGGGCGCGCCGAACTCGTTGGCCAGCGCGAATCGGAACGAGCGGTCCCAGTTCGAGAAATCGCCCGCAAGTTGGCTCGCCGCGTGGCGCGCGCCGTCGAGATAGACGACGATTTCGCCGCCCGCGCTTCGGGTCCAGACCACATGCGTGAGCTGCGTGCGCGCGGTGTTCGGTTCCGACCGGTTCGCCGGCACACCGACGTTCGAGGTCCGGGTCGTGCGCAGCAGCAGAAAGTAGCAGGTGCCGGGCGCCCGCCGGCCGCCCTGGCCGAGCACGAAGTTGCAGTTCTCGCCGTCTTTCGAGACCGACGCGATCCGGCGCGGCCAGTTGGGGTTCCGGGCGCCGAAGCTGGGCGGGTCCTCGTAGCCGGGCTTGACCCACGCTTCGACCGTGAGCGCGTGGCTGCGCCGGCAGGCGTCGATCACCTTGCGGGCCGCGCCGGGCGAGGCGATCAGCGTGGGGGCGTGCGTCGCCAGCCCGCCGCCGGGCAGCCAGCGCACCGCCGCCGAGTCCTCGATCTGCAAATCGAGCGCCTTGCCCACCCCCGACACGTCGTGGACGGTGGCGCCTTTGCCCTCGAGGAACGTGTACAGCGCCAGCAGCCCGTCCCGCGTACGCGCCGCAGCCGCCTGACCCGGCACGGTGGCGGCGTCGGATGCGAGCCGGGTGGTCGCGCCGATAATGGCGTAGTCGCCGGCGCGCAACACCAACGGCGCGCCCGTGCGGCGATTGACCGCCTCCACTTCGCCGTCGAGCATGCGCAGATGCGTGGCTTCACGCCTGAGCTCGATGGCGAACCGCGTGCCGCGCACCAGAATGTCGGCGTGCTCGGTCGTGAACAGCAGCCAGTCGCCGGCGGCGCGCTTGCGGATGTCCGCTTCCAGCCGCCCGCGAGCGAGGTGCATCCTGTTCTCGACGTTCACCGCCGGCGCGGCCCTCAGGGGCGCGGGCCCGCCGCCGACCGTGACGGCCGAATCGGGCGTGAGCCGGAAGTGGGAGCCGTCCGCCAGTACGATCTGAGCGGAACTCCCGCCGCCGCCGGTCGTGACCGTCTCGCCGCGGGTAACCGGGTGTCCCGCGCGTATGACCGCCGGACCTCGTCCCGTATCGGCCAGCACACGGCCCTGAACCTCCGCAACGCGTGCGAGCACAGGCTTCGGGCCACGCAGCGGGCCGACCGTCTTGAGCGAACGGCCGACCAGCAGTCCCACCGCGACCAGCAGGGCCGCCGCGAGCCCGGTGCCCCACCACCAGCCGGTCGCCGTTGGCCGGTCGGCCGGCAGAGCGAACGGCCGTTTTCGCCGGCGGCGCAACTCGCCGGCCGGCACGCGCAGGTTCCGGTTCTCGGTCCTGAGTTCCTCGAGCACGACGGGTATGTTCCCGTGGATCCGCATCAGATCGGCCAGGAGCCGTTCCGCCTCCGCGTCGCCACGGACCCGTTCGACCAGCCGGCGTTCCGCGTCGGGCGGCAGCCCGCCGTCCAGGTAGCTCAGGATCTGCTCCGTCAACGCGTCTGTGTTCATCCGTACGCCTCTATGCGCGGCGGCCTTTCCCCGGCCGCTGAACCCCGAAACCTGACACCTGGCCCCTTCGCCTCACCCTGGCTGCTCCGCCGCCTGCAGCCGGCGCCGCACGCATTGCACCAGCGCCAGGCGCGCGCGTGACGTCGCGCGCCGTATCGCCGCCTCCGTCCTGCGCAGGCGTCTGGCCATCGCGTCGTACGCCTGGTCCGCGAAGAAACGCAGGTGCAGCAGCACCCGATTCTCCCGCGAAAGCTCGGACAGACACGCGTGCAGCGCGTCATGCTCCGCGCTCAGCCGGTCCGTCCCGGGCGAAAAGCGGGTGTAGACCGCCCCGAGCAGATCGACCATCTCCTCGGACGGCAGATACACGTTGGCGTGCGCTTGGCGCGTGCGGAAATGGGCTTTCACCAGGCGCCGCGCGATCTCCTTGGACCACGCCCTGAAATCGCGCACGTCGATTCCCGTCTCGGCCTTGCGCACAATCACCCGCGCTACCTCCTGAAACAGGTCCTCGGCATCGTGCGTGCTGTGCACAATGGCGCGGATGAAGCCGAAGAGTTCGGCCCGATACTGCAACAGTTCCGTCAGTACGTCAGTGGCCATGCCGGGTGGGCTCCACAGTACGGGTGTCGGGAACCCGGACGATGGGACAGACAAAATGGGTTGGCCACGCTCTGCCTGCCCCGTATGATCGGAGGCGCCGGGCGGCTCCCGGAGCCGCCTCCACAACGGTTCTGGTATGCTACTCGGTCAGGGAAGGAGGCACAACGATGAAGCAACCCCCGCAACAGAACGATGTCGGGGCGCAAGGCACACGTCCGCACGCACAGCCCGGAACCCGGAACAGCCGCCGCCGGAAGCGCCGGCGCCCGCGCCGCGAACGCGGGCCGGCGAAACCGGAACCGCGGGCGGCAGGGTTCGACACGCGACTGTCCCGGTACTTCTTTGCCGGGTTCGCCGCTCTCGTGGTGGTCTTGTTCGTCCTGCTCGTGCGTCCGTTCCTCACGGAGTTGTTTCTGGCGTTCGCCCTCTTCGCCGTGTCCAAGCCGCTCTACGAGCGGCTGCACCGCGCCTTCAAGGGGCGGCGGGCGCTGAGCTCGGCCGTCACCTGCCTGCTCATCGTGCTGATCGTGTTCGTCCCGCTCGTCTTCTTCACCAGTATACTGGCCTCGAACGTCCGCGACGTGTACCAGTACATTGCCGGGCAGGTGGCGAGCGGGGAACTCCAGCAGGCGCTGGATCTGAGGACCGGCCCGCTGGTCGCGTTCGTCGAACGCTACGCGCCGTCCATACGCGAATACGATCTCAGCGCGGGCAAGCTCGTCGGCAACTATCTCGGAACCATCAGCGAGTTCGTTTACGCCAATACCGTCTCGGTCCTCAGAGGGTTCTCCTCCGTGCTGGCCGGGTTCATCCTCGTGATCTTCACCGCGTTCTACATGTACATGGACGGCGAGTCGTTTCTCGCGGAGCTCAAGCGGCTCAGCCCGCTCGACGATCGCTACGATCAGGAGATCATCGACGAGCTCGTGCGGACCATCCGCCTCACGTTCAAAGGCAGCCTCGTCATCGGCCTGGTACAGGGCGGGCTGGGCGCGATCGGCTTTCTGGTCGCCGGCGTCGGCTCCTGGGCGCTGTGGGGGCTCGTCATGGTCTTCGCCTCGTTCATACCCGTCGTGGGAACCGCCCTCATCTGGGTGCCGGCCGTCATCTACCTGGGCGTCACCGGCCACTACATCGCGGCGGGGTTCCTGCTCCTGTGGGGTGTCGCCGCTATCGGCGTGTCGGATAACCTGCTGCGCCCCTACCTGCTCCGGGGCGAAAGCAAGGTGCATCCCCTGCTCATCTTCTTCAGCGTGATGGGCGGGCTCGCCTACTTCGGGTTCCTCGGGATCATCCTCGGCCCGCTCGTCCTGTCCCTGCTCATCTACGTGCTGCGCCTCTATAAACGCTTCTTCGCGCCGCAGGTGGGTGCCGGATAGCAGACGAACCGTTCCGGCTCTTGCCCGCGAAAGGTCGCAAGAGAAGCGCGAAAAGGAGAGCGGGAAAGGCGTTGAACCTACATTCCGCAGTTCAACGGCTCCGCAGTTGACGATAACAGCCACAAAGCGCTGAACACCAGCCACTTGCGAGCATTCTCCGCCGGCATTCTGAT
>JAFGHX010000143.1 GCA_016929905.1 Kiritimatiellia bacterium | reverse complement strand
TGGAGGGCGAGCGGCTCGCGAGCCGGGTCCACCCAACAATCGTGGAGGCACCCAATGGAGGGCGAGCGTCCTCGCGAGCCGGGTCCATCCAACAACCGTGGAGGCACTCAACGGAAACGACGAAGTGGAAAAGACGAGGAAGGGAGCCAACGTTCAACATTCAACGCTCAACATTCAACGTTCAACGTGGGCGGAACGCCGGGCAAGCGCAGATGCTGCCGTTGGAAGTTGAACGTTGAGCGTTGGACGTTGGGCCCGAGTAAGTTCTCGAGCAAGGTGGGAGAAGGACCGGTTGCGACCGATAGGCTGCCGTAGGAGGCACAGGGAGAACGCACATATGAACATCAAGATCCCCCAGATCGCCGTCCCCCACTTCTGGCTCTCGAACTTCGGCAAGGTGCAGGATTATCTACGCCGTGCCCTCCGAGAAGGCGCGCTGCACGAGGTCGGCATATCCTCGCTCGGCTATCCCATTCACGCGGTGGAGTATGCGCGCGAAGGGGCCGTGAAGCTCATGGTCATCGGCGGCACGCACGGGCACGAGCCCGGCGGCGTTGCGACCGTGATGAACCTGATCCATCTGGTGGAAACCGGGCTCGATCTCGCCGATCAGCCGCATGACGATCTACTGAGCGTGCTCGAGAAGGTGCATCTGTTCGCCGTGCCGTGCCTGAACCCCGACGGGCGGACGGTCTGTCCCGACACCTTCTATGCGCAGGGCCTGGACACATGTCGCGTCTACGCCTGCGGTCTGCAGAGGGACGGCAGCCTGATCCCGTACGAGTCCGGCAGCGAGGATCCGCTGTACTATTTCGATCCGAACGACGCCCTCTTCATGGGCGGCCAGTTCAACGGCGCGGGCTACGCGATCAACCGCCGCCGCTCCTGCGACGAGAGCGACGCGGTCGAGGTGCAGGCGGTCTTCGAATTCGTGAAGGACCGTGGGCTGGACGGCATTTTCGACCTGCACGCCTGCGCGAACAATTTCGCGATCCAGGCCCGCTCCCACGAAGCGCCCTATTGGCCGCTCGCGCGCGAGTGGCACCGCCGCGCCGAGAAGCTGTTCAAGGAGAAGGGCCGAAAACTCAACCCGCTCCACGGCGACGGCGAGCCGCCGCCCCCGATCACGCACCACTTCAACTCGTCGCTCTTCCACAAGCACGCCAGGCTGTACTGGCTCGCGTTCGAGGGGCGGCAGGGCTTCCTCGGCAATAAGGGCTGGTGGCCGATCCCGACCGAATGGGAGATCGTCGATGACTATTTGACCGCCATCGGCGTGTTCCTCGAACTCGGCGCGGAAGGCCTGTACGCGGAGTCGAATCGCGAGGTCTTTGGATAGCCACGCGCCGGGTTTCAGGTCTCAGGTTTCGGGTGTCAGGGACTTGCCGGGCCTCGTCGCTCACAACTGACTTGACTTGGCCCCATTGACCATTGACCATCGACCCGACTTCGCCGTTCCTGGCTTCGTCGGGCTTCGCCATCAACCGTAGGGTGGAGGTTCTGCCATGATCATCGACTCACACGTTCATCTCAAACACGGCGGCGCGGGTGCGGTCGAGTATTCGCCGGAGGAAATCGTCCGCGTTATGGACGCCGCCGGCATCGACAAGTCCGTCGTATTCGCCATGTCGACGACGACCGCGCACTCGATCGAGATGGCGGAGGCGGCCGTGCGCACGTTCCCGGACCGGCTGGTACCGTACGTCTATGCGCTGCCCCGCTACGACCGCCCGGTCCTTACCGAGCTGGAGGATGCGCTGGCGAACCGCGGGTTCCGCGGCATCAAGATCCATCAGGGCCAGTGCTCGCTGCAGGATTATATCGTCGGACCGGTCTTCGAGCTGGCCGCCGCGCGGGGCGTGCCGTGCCTGATCGATTTCGCCGGCCAGTCGGGGCTGGCCGAAGAGCTGGCGACGAGGTACCCGGCGGCACGAATCATCATAGCGCATATCGGGAAGTACCTGTGCACCGACGACCGGTTGCTTGACCAGTTCATCGCGATCGCCGAGAATCATGAGAACGTGCGGCTCGACGTCAGCGGCGTCGTGCGGCTCTGGAAGATCGAGGACGCCGTGCGGCGAATCGGGGCAGGCCGGCTTATCTGGGGCACCGACGGCCCGCATCCGGCCCCGGATACCGTGCGTTTTGCGCGCCGGGAACTGGACAATATCCGGAACCTGGACTTGGACGCCGACGCCAAAGCGAAGCTGCTCGGCGGGAGCATTCGGGACCTGCTCGATCTGTGAGCATGCCGGATTGCGCCCAAACGGCCCGGCCCCGCGGGGGCGCGGCGGCACGGCGGGCGGTGCCGCGCGTGTAGCTGAGTAGCGCGGTCGTCCTCGGCCGCGTACGGCCCGGGGAGGGCCGGGCGAGGACGCCCGGCCTACTGGGGTTACGGTTTTCCACGTACCAGGTCTTTGCGTGTAGCTGAGTAGCGCGGTCGTCCTCGGCCGCGCACGGCTTGGGGACGGCCAGGCGAGGACGCCCGGCCTACTGGGGTTACGGACGCCGCTCGCCTTGAACCTCTTTGTCCCCTTCTTGCGGTCGGCGCACAGTAGTAAGGTAGAAGGGCATGTGCCGGGACGCGCACACGGGGCGTGCGGCAGTCCTACAGGAGGAACAGGCGCGTGGAAGACGGAAACGCGAGCGTTAAGGACGGCGAGCTGATCGCCCGATTTGCCCGCGAGGGTTCGGAGCAGGCGTTCCGCGCCCTGGTGGACCGCTATTCGCAGCTGATCTACGCGGCCTGCCTGCAAGGAGGCGTCGTCGCCGCTTCGCACCACGGCCAGGTAGACGTGGTTGTCCGTGGCCCTTGGTTCCTGCGTTCGATATCGAAGTCGTACCGAACGCCGAGCACGTATGGGCCAGAGGAGAATCCGTGCGCGATGGACGACGCCAAAGAACGGCTCGCTTTGCGCCGGCCGCCGGTGTAGCATGCTCTCCTGCCGCCGCACACTCAATGCTCCCGGCGTGAATACGGTAACATGTTCCGCACGCGGCGGCTCGCGCGACGCTCGCCCTCCATTTGCGCGTTCGCGTGCCGTTGGAGCGCGCGGCGGCTCGCGGGACGATCGCCCTCCAGTTGCGCGTCCTCGTGCGGTCGGAGGGCGAGGCTCCTGACGAGCCGCTTCCGGGAATACGCGAGTGAATTTGTGAACCGGTGTGCCGCCGTGTCGTGTTGGGCAGCATACGCTGCAGCGAAACAGGGACCCCATGGCCATGACGCCAAGATCGTCCGCTACCACCGCCGGGTTCGCCGCGATCCTCTTCTGGAGCACCACGGTCGCATTCGCCAGGAGCATGGCCGAGCAGGTCGGCCCGCTCACCTCCGGCGCGCTGGCCTACCTGATCAGCGGCACGGCCGGGTGCGGCTATCTCGCCGCCAGAGGCCGGCTGCGCGCGAAGTTCACGACGCTCGACCGGCGCTACCTGCTCGGCTGCGGCGCGCTGTTCGTGTTCTACGAGTTCTGCCTGTTCCTCGCCGTCGGGCTGGCCGCTGACCGCAGCCAGTCGCTCGAGGTCGGGCTGATCAATTACCTCTGGCCCACACTTACGCTCGCCTTCTCCGTGCCGCTGCTTCGGATGCGGGCACGCGTGTGGCTTGTGCCCGGCGTGCTTGTTGCCACGTTCGGCGTGTTCCTCGTGACTACGCAGAATCGGACCGTCACTTGGCAGACCTTCTATCTGAACCTCACGCAGAACAGAGCGCCCTACCTCCTCGCGCTCGGTGCCGCCGTCTCCTGGGCGCTGTACTCGAACCTGAGCAGGAAGTGGGCGGGCCAGGCGGAGAGCGGCGCGGTCTCGGTCTTCATGCTGGCGACGGGCCTCACGCTGGCGGGCGCTCGCCTGTTTGTCGACGAACCGGCGAACTGGAACGGGCGGGTGGTGCTCGAGATCCTCTACATGGCGACCGCCCCGAATATCGCGTACGTGCTCTGGGACCTGGCCATGCGCAAAGGCGACATGGTACTGGTGGCCGCCGGCTCCTACTTCACGCCGTTTCTCTCGACCGTCGTAAGCTGCCTCTATCTCGCCGTGGCGGCGGGCATGAAGCTCTGGATCGGCTGCGCACTGATCGTCGCCGGCGCGATCGTGTGCAAGGTGTCGCTTCGTGATGACCGGGCAGCGGCCTGAGGGAGTACCCCGGTACGCCTGCGCAGGGGTACGGCCGAGTCGGCCTCGGGCTTGCCGGACGCGCCCGACGGACGCGTATCGCTTCCCGGCCGTCAGGCATGAAGCGGCCGTGCGCGACGAAGCACCTGGCCGAACGGGACTTGGCCGCACGCGACAGGGGTGGTGCAGGCGGCGGACGGCCAAGGTGAGGGAGAGCGAGGGCGTTGGCCGGATGAAGCATTGCAGCCAGCCAGGCGCGTGGTATACCGCCCGGGATGAAGCCACGCGTCTACATTGAGACCACGGTTGTGAGCTACCTGATTGGTGGAAGAGGCAGGCTGCGCCTGTCCTGTCATTTGCACGCCCGAAGAACTCATGGAGGACCAGCCATGAACGACCCGATCGTCGACGAAGTTCGGCGTATCCGACGTGAGTACGCTAAGCGGTTCGACTTTGATCTGCAAGCGATGGCGGCCGACTTCCGCAAGAAGGAACAACAGCATCGGGATCAGCTGGTTTCGTTCTCGCCCCGTCCAGCCCGACGACGCACGACGGCATGAGGATATCACGGAGTGCCGCCAGGGGTGCGGCAATCCTGCCTTTCAAGTGGGCCGGCGTACGAACGCACGGCACACACGGGTCCGCCAGCATCGGCGAACTGATGGAGTGTCCGCATCCGGCCGGGGCTCCCGGCCTTCACGTCCACCGGGATGACTTGCCCCTTATGCTGCACCACGAAGTCGTTCAGCAGGCCCTTGTCAACACACTGCAGCCGGGGCGACTTCCGAGGTCGTCGATGATCTACTGGCCGTCCCAGACGGTGACATCGGCCCCGTTGTGATAGGCGCCCGCATAGAACGCGCCCAGCCCCGACGCGTCCGACGGAGGCCCTAGCGCGTCGCGGCAGTCAGGCATGGAACTGCAGCCGGTCCGATTCGTCCGCCTTGAGCCCGGACGCACACCATCAGGGAATGGGCCGGACGCTGAGTCCGGTCGGTGCGGCCGGGGGCGTGTCTTGTGGCGTCATGCTCAGGACGGTGACGGTGACAGGGGCGAGAGTCAAGGCGAGCTGGCCCGCACTCACGGTCACCTCCGACTGCCGGGTCCAGGTTGGACTCGTGTCGTCGGGCCCGGAACCCGTGAATACGCGGCGTTCGGCGGAAGGGGGTGCGGTGTAATGGGCCAGGGTGACCGTTGTGGCGCGGGCTACCGTATCCTTATTCAGCAGGAACACGCTCAAGACGCCGGTCGACGGGGAATGTGTGGCGTACGCGCGGACCTTCGCCGTGCCGGTGGCCGCCACGATCCTGGCCTCCAGGCATGGACCGCCCGGCCGGGTCTGCTGGAAAACATCCCGGCCCTGGCGGACCCGTACCGACATGCCGCCGTCATGTCCAACGGCAACGTCCCTACCCGGCTCCTCATCCAGCGCTGCCCCGGACGGGCTCCTCACGTTTTGGTGTGACAATCGGGCGTCTTCCCATATATTCAAGGTGGAGAACGGACGATGGACCTCGAACCGAACACGGACGCAGCGGTCGCACGCGTGCATGCGGGTGATGTGGACGCCTTCGGCCTGCTGATCGAAGCGTATCACGTACGGATCCGCGCGATTCTGACGGGATACGTTCATGATCCGGCTGCCGTGGACGATCTTGCCCAGCAGACGTTCGTGTTCGCGTTCCAGCACATTGATGAATACCACCCGGGCACGAATTGCCTCGCCTGGCTTGCCGCGATCGCGCGGAACAAGGCGCTTTCGCATCTGGAAAAGCGGACGCGCGTGGCAGGCCACTTCCGGGAGTACTGGCGCGCCCAGATAACGGAGGCGACCGCCCGGCTGACGGCGGGCCCGCAGCAGGAGATGCGCGTGCAGGCCTTGCGCCACTGCGTGGGGCAACTGCCGGAAACGCAACGTGATTTTCTGAGGCAAGTGCATGGGCGCGACGGCACGTTCGAGCAGTTGGCCAGACGGCTCGGCCAGGGCGCGGGTGCGGTGCGCATGCGGATCAGCAGGCTGCACCAGATGTTGAGGCGCTGCATCGAGCGCCGGCAGGCGGAATGGAGACGGAACGGCGATGAGTTCGCCACAGGAACAACCCGAGCTTAGCGAGCTGAGCGTGCGCTATCTCACCGGCGAGGCCGCGGAACCGGAATTGGCGAGGCTCCTGGCAGCGTTGCGCGAAGAGGAGCCGGCGGCTGGGCGTGCCGCCCGGTTGATTGCCGAGGACCAGACGATCGCCGGCTGGTTTCGCGCGGAACAGACCCCGGAATTCGTGGCCCGGGCGTATGCCGCGGTCGGCATCCGGCAGCGTGACGCCGTGTTTGTAGGGAAGGCCATGCGCCGTGTGCGGCGCGCCGCGGCGATCCCGCTGCGACGGCGCCGGCCGTTTCCGGGTTTCTCCTGGGGTGTGCGCCTGGGCCTGGCTGCCGCACTGCTCGTCATCGTGGGCGGCGTTCTGTTCCATTCAGTTCCCCCGCTGGCCGGCGGTGTCGCGGCGCTGACAGCGGCCACCGGCGTGGTGCATGTCGGCCGTGAGGGCCAAGTCCAACCTGCCCGGGAAGGGATGGCACTAGACCGTGATACCGAGATTCGCACGGATCCAGGCGCCGCCGCAACCGTCCGTTACGCGGGCGAGGAGAGCCGGCTGGACATTGCGGAGGCATCGAGCCTCGTTCTGAGCGGGCGGCTGGGCAAACGCGTGCGTCTCGAACGCGGCCGGCTCCGGGCCGACGTGGCGAAGCAGCCGGACGATGCTCGCATGACCTTCGAGACGCGGCACGCGCAGATCGTGGTGACCGGCACACGGCTTACCGTCGAAGTTCTGGCCGCGGCCACACGCGTCGAAGTCGAAGAAGGCCGGGTACGCGCCCGCAATCGGCTGAGTGGGGAGACGGTCGACTTGAGTGCCGGGCACCGTGCGCTGATCGGCCGGGAAACCGCGGTGGCTGTTGCACCGGTGACCGGCCACAGGCCGGCGGAACCGGCGCGGCGCGCCGGGTTGTGCGCGTTATACACGTTCGAGGAGGGGACCGGCCCGCGCGTGCGTGACGTGTCGGGTGTGGGAGCGCCCCTGGACCTGTGGATCGCGGACCCCGCCGCCGTGCGCCGGCTGCCCGGCGGCGGACTCGAGTTGCGGCGCCCGACAATCATCGCCTCCAGGGAACCGGCCGCGAAGATAGCGGCGGCGTGCCGAACGAGCCACGAACTCACGGTCGAGGTCTGGATCAGGCCGGCCGACACGACACAGGGCGTGCCCGTACGCGACGCGTCCGGCGGGATTCTGCACACCGGCCCGTCCCGCATCGTCACGCTGTCGCGCGACTTCGACAACGCCAGCTTCATGCTCGGCCAGTGGGCGGAGCAGTTCCACTGCCGCCTACGCACGACGCTGACGGCATCAAACGGCTGCCCGGCCCTGGCTACGCGGCCGGGTTCAGTGTCTGCCGCGCTGACGCACGTGGTGTACACGCGCGAGGCGTCCGGCCGCGCGCGCTGCTACGTCAACGGTGCGGACGCCACGCGCGGCGCCACCGGCGTGCAGTATCTGGACGAGGCGTGGCCGATCCGCGAGGGGCCGGTAACGGCAGCCGGCGATTTCGCGCCGTGGAGGCCGGATTCCCGGCTGGCGCTGGGCGACGAATTCAGCCGCAGCCGCCATTGGCTCGGCGAGTACTATCTCGTCGCCGTGTACAGCCATGCCATCTCGGCCGAGGAAGTCGGCTCGCTTTTCCGCGCTGGGCTCCGCCGGGCGAGAGTCGCCCGGCAGTGAATGAAGGACGGCCGACAAGCGCCTTCGGTAGCCCGCCGACACCAACATGTTGTGCGGACGACCGGTGTGCTGCGGGGCCGTCCCGCCTTGCGAACCCTCGCTGCCGGCC
This sequence comes from Kiritimatiellia bacterium, assembly GCA_016929905.1. Lineage (GTDB taxonomy): Bacteria > Verrucomicrobiota > Kiritimatiellia > JAFGHX01 > JAFGHX01 > JAFGHX01. The sequence continues at coordinate 40,648 of JAFGHX010000143.1, read as the reverse complement.
AACGCCCCCTCAGCACGTTTTCCGTAAGACGTGTCCGTCTTCCCGTCTATCGCGCGGGTAGGTCGCGCTTCACCGAAGCGCAGGCCGGACCTCGGCCTGGTACGCCGGACAGCAGCGGTTCTGCGTAGGGCCCGCCGCACGCCTCCCCAAAAAATCCTGCAGATACCCTGACGTTTTCCTGTGACAATCCGCGAACTCCCCATATATACGGGCGTAAGATGGCCCACGCCGGGCCGGGCGCTCGTCAAGCGCCCGGTCCACGGCCGGTAAGTCAGAGGAAAAAGGGAGGCCCAGACATGCTATCGCCACTTCGTCCGTCCACTACCCACACGTGTCTGCTGTGTGCCGCGCTTCTTTGCGGCTTCGCCGCGCCGTCCCGGGCCGCGACGGTGGCCAAGCCGACGTTCAGCCGCCAGCACGGGTTCTACGATTCCACATTCAGCGTGACGATATCGAGCGCCACGGCCGGCGCGACGATCCGGTACACCACCAACGGGTCGGCGCCCTCGGCCGCCTACGGCACGGTTCTCGCCAACGGCGGGTCCGTCTCGATTTCGCGGACCACTTGCCTGCGGGCGGTCGGCTGCATGGGCGGGATGACGACTTCCACCCCGTTCACACAGACCTACATCTTCCTGGCCAACATCCTGACGCAGACCCGGCCGGCGGACTACCCGTCCGTGTGGCCGGCGGATTCCTTCCATTACGCGAACCAGTCGGACTACGACATGGACCCGAATATCGTGAACAACTCCGCCTATAGCGGGATGATCCGGAACGCCTTCAAGGCCATCCCCACGCTCTCGCTGGTGATGAAGAAGGAGGACATGTTCAACGCCTCGGTCTCGGCGGGCGTCTACACCCAGGGCGGCAGCGGCGGGCTGAACACGCTCGAGAAGCCCGGCTCGGTCGAGCTGATTTATCCCGACGGGCGCGCGGGGTTCCAGATCGACTGCGGGATCAAGCCCCACTCGCATCCGACGCTGAAGCGCTCGTTCCGTTTCCTGTTCAAGACCAACTACGGCGGGCCACAGAAGCTGAACTACCCGTTCTTCGAGGATGCGCCTTTGAACGCGGGTTCGGCCCCGACCTCGTTCGGCAAGATCTTCCTGCGCGCGGGCATGAATCGGTGCTGGGCCGGCTACATGCCCGAGAACCAGAGAAAGACGACGTACGTGCGCGACCAGTGGGCGCGCGACAGCCAGATCGCCATGTCCGGCGCCGGCTCGCGCGGGACGTTTATGCATTTGTATATCAACGGGTTGTACTGGGGGCTGTACAACCCGGTCGAGCGGCCGGATGCGCGGTTCGCCGCCGACCATTTCGGGGGCGCCAAGACCGATTGGTTCTGCGCCAACCACGCCGGCGACGTGAGCGGGAGCGATTCGCGGTGGAACTACTTCCTCAGCACGCTCAGCGCCCGCACCGATCTGGACAATGCGGCACGCTATGACGAGATGAGGCGATACCTCGACGTGTCCTCGTTTTGCGACTATGTCATCCTCTGCTGGTATACCGGCGTCGGCGACTGGCAGGAAATCTCGACGTGGTCGGAGGGCGGATTCAACAACCTCTATTGGATCAACCGGAACAACGCCGCGGCGCCCGGGATGTACATGGCCTGGGACGCGGAGAGTTCCTGGCACGACAGCGGGCCGGCCCCGCAGAACACGCCCGGCCGCTCGCACGACGGGGCCTGGATCAAGCCCCAGTTCCTGACCGCGGCGGAGGGCAGCAGTTACCCGTATGACCCCTACAAGAACCGGCACGTGGCGCGCCCGTTCCGCAACCTGTTCAAGAACCCGGACTTCCGAGTCCTGTTCGCCGACCGGCTGTACAGGCACGTGAAGAACGGCGGCGCGCTGACGGACGCGAATTCAAGGAGCCGCTGGAGCACACTGTGCAGCTATGTGAAGGACGCGGTCGTATGCGAATCCGCGCGCTGGGGCGACGGGCACAAGAAGCTCAAGACGCCGGACCCGCTGGGCACCGCGCGCTTCACCCGCAACGACCACTGGTACGGCGCACGCGACGCCGTTCTGAGCCTGATGAATGGGAATGGGGACCGGCTCCTGACCCTGTGCCGTAACCAGACGATGAACGGGGCCAAGCTCTACCCCTCGCTGGACCCACCCACCTACCAGCAGCACGGCGGTACTGTCGCGGCCGGGTTCAAACTGACGATCAGCCGGAGTCAAACCGGCACGATCTACTATCGCACCGACGGGGCCGACCCGCGCGAGTCCGGCGGCGGCGTGCGCAGCGGCACATCTTCCAGCACCTCGAGCGCCGAGGTCACGCTGAACAGCACCTCGACGGTTATGGCGCGGTTGAAGAACGCCGCCACCTGGAGCGCCCTGGCCGAGGCGACGTTCACGGTCACCGGCTCCGGGCCCCTGCCCCCCGCCGCGCCCTCGAACCTGGCTGCCGCGGCGCAGTCGGCCACGAGCATCGCGCTGAGCTGGCAGGACAACAGCAACAACGAGACCGGCTTCAAGATCGACCGGCGCAAGAGCGGCACCGACATCTGGGAGCGCATCACCGACCTGGCCGCCGGCGCCACCACCCACAGCGATTCCGGGCTGCCGGCAAGCACGAAGTTCTACTACATGGTGAAGGCCTACAATGCCGCCGGGAATTCGGACTACTCGAACGTGGCCGACGCGACAACCGAGGCCGCTGTGATGCCGCCGTCGATCGCGGTGAGCACCGCGAGCATCTCTGTCAGTTGCGTCCAGGGCCAGAACGCGCCCGATGTGACCTTCCAGGTCTGGAACGGCGGCGGCGTGACGCTGGCTTACACGGTGGTGGAAAGCTCCAGCCTGTTGAGCATCGCGCCGGCCTCGGGCACCTCCACCGGCAGCGCGGACAAAAACACGCACACGATCACGTTCGCCACCGCCGGCCTGACCGCCGGCACATACGACCGTGAGTTCACGGTCGAGGACAACGGCTCCGGCGCGGCGAACGGGCCGGTCAGCGTCGCCGTCGAGATCACGGTGACGAGCGGCGGCGCAACCAGCGATGTGCGCGTGGGCGCGTGGGAGGCGACGACCAATGCCACGTTCGACGTGGCGGCGGACGACCTGCGCGATACCATCCATTTCGTCCATAACAACGGCAGCAACCTGTACTATTCCAGTTCAACGGACGGCGGCGCCTCTTGGACAACCGACCGGCACATCGGCGTCGGACAAGGCCCTGCCATCGCCGTGGATCATTCGGGCACGGTCCACCTGGTCTATGAGCAGCCCCGCTACGGGCGCAAGATGTTCTATCGCCGCTACGCGCAGGGCGCCTGGAGCGCGGAACAGGACATCACCACCGGCGTGCCGGCCTTTCCCGATATCCGGTACTGGGCGCCGCGCGTGGAGGTGGACGGCAGCAACAACGTGCACATCATCTATTGGACACACCCCTGGGGCGGGACAACCGAGGACTGGGACAATTGCAGCCGCTGCGTCTACTACTGCAAGCGGGCCGGCCAGGCCGACTTCGACGCGCCGCAACTGTGGCGGGACAAGAACGGCACCGGCCACGCCTTGCACGGCGCGCTCTTCCGGGATGAGGACGGGCACATGCACATCTTCTACAAGAGCTACATCGGCGGGTACAACCGTGCCGTTGAACGGCGGCTCCGGTACGCCGACGGCTCCTGGGGCCGGCACGACCAGTGGGCCTCCGCCAACTACATCGATTGGTGCGCATCGGCGGCCGTGGACAGCAGCGGGACGGTGCATTTCACCGCTCAGATGCCCGTTTCCGGAAAGATGACGCTCGGGTACTGGAACAACCGGGACAACGCCGGCGTGCTGGCGTTGAAGTACGATGCGGGTTGGGAGACGATCGAAACCTACACCGACCTGTTGCTGGAACCGAACGGCGACCTCTGGCTGGCGACCGGGCACTGCGAATATCCGGACACGTTCGTGCCGCCTGAGCCGACCGGCGAAATGCCGAACATTGGCGCCTACTACCGCTACAGCGCCGCCTCCGGCGCCTGGTCCGGCCGCGAAAACATCTCGCCCGACGGCTATGTGAACCTCGACCATCGCCGCCAGAACCATCCGCGCTGGCTGCGGTTCCGCAACTCGGTCCGCCTCTTCTTTGCCCAGAAGGCGCCGGGCGGCAACTGGCGGCACTGGCAGCGCACCTTCGGCGGGGACCCGGCGCCCACCCCGCCCGCCGCGCCTTCGAATCTGACCGCCGCGCCGGTTTCCGCCAGCCGCATCGATCTGGCCTGGACCGACAACAGCAACAACGAGACCGGCTTCAAGATCGACCGGCGCAAGAGCGGCACAACGACGTGGGAACGTATCGCCACACCGGGCGCCAATGCGACCGCCTACAGCGATTCGGACCTGCCGGCGGGCACGAAGTTCTACTACATGGTGAAAGCCTACAATGCCGCCGGGAATTCCGACTACTCGAACCTGGCCGACGCGACAACCCAAGCGGGCACGACACCGCCGTCTATCGCCGTGAGCACCACCAGCGTCTCCGTCAGTTGCGCCGAAGGCCAGGATGCGCCCGATGCGACCTTTCAGGTCTGGAACGGCGGCGGCGGTTCGCTGGCCTATTCCGTGGTCGAGAGCACCAGCAAGTTCAGCATCGCGCCGACTTCCGGTACGTCCGCCGGCAGCGCGGACAAGAACACGCACACGATCACGTTCGCGACCGCCGGCTTGGCCGCCGGCACATACGGGCGCGAGTTCACCGTCGAGGACAACGGCTCGGGCGCGGCGAACGGGCCGGTCAGCGTCGCCGTCGAGATCACGGTGACGGACGCCGCGCCGCCCTCGGAGTTCACCGCCTACAACGATCTGGCCTGGTTCGCCGGGCAGCCGAACCAGAACATCTCCACCTACACCACGACCAACGGATTCGCCGCGGAGTCGGACTCCGGCCTGCTCGTGGACTACGCCAGCGGCCGGCAGACGGGCGTGCGCTTGACTGTCGCCGGCGGCCGCGGCGTCATCGCCGCGCAGGGGCTGCACCCCGCCTCCGGCACGGACGCCTACAACGTCTTCAACGCCAAACTCAGCGGCGCCGGCACGATCTCGTATGGAACGGAGGATCTGACCCTGACCTTCTCCGGGCTGGACCCGGCCCGCCGGTACGAACTGGTCCTGTACGCCGACCGCGGCGCCGCCAGTTACACCGGGCCCGACGCCCGCGGCCATTACGGCACGCTGATCGGCGCCGAGGCTTTCGAGAACGCGTCCACGCCCGGCACCTACAAAGTGGTGGACATCGACAACCATCAGCCGGAGGACACCACCCTGTACAACGCCGGCTACAACACGCAGGCCGGCTATGTCACCCGGTTCCGGAGCATCGAGCCGGGCGCTGACGGCCGGATCGTGCTGCGGCTGAAACAGGGCCCGGACACGAACTACGCCGGCTATTTCGACGAATATTACACCTATGCCAACGCGCTGATGCTGCGCACGCAGCCCGACAGCTTCCTGCCCTTGGAGCAGGACGGCGACCGCGACGCGATGGCCGACGCGTGGGAGACCGCCCATTTCGGCGGGACCGCCGTGCCGAACGGCGGCGCGCAAGACGATTTCGACGGGGACGGCATGTCGAACGCGGAGGAATACATCGCCGGGACCGATCCTACGGGTAGCGCCGCAACCTTCGCCGTGGCCGTGGAGCTTGCCGGACCGCACATCGCGGTCTCGCTGCCCACGGTCGCGGCGAGCGGCCCGGCGTACACCGGCCTCACCCGCCGTTATGCCATCGAATGCCGGGACAGTCTGGCTGGATCAGGCGGCTGGCAGGCCGTGCCCGGCTACGAGGACTTCGCGGCCACGGACGCAACGGTCACGTACACCAACGCCGGCCCGGCCGGCACGGTTCTGTATCGCGGCAAGGTGTGGCTGGGGGAGGACTGAGAACAGAAGAGGCGGCGTGCCGAAATCTAACCCGCGTGTCTCACTCCCCCGCGTGACGCATGCCGTACGCGAATGGGCGCCGCGAGAATTCCACGCAAGGCGAACGGGACGCCACCGCCGGAGCCAGGGCCGATGACAGGCCCCGATCCTTCCACCCTTCCGTTCCCCCTACCCCTTCACCACCCCGAACCGGTACCCGCCCTGCTGCAGCAGGAAGTCGTAGCCGCTCGCGTCGTTGACCGTGCATAGGACCCGTTTCGGGTTCTCGTTCACCCACGCTTGCAGAATCTCGATGGCGAAAATCGTGTGGTCGCCCGACCGCATCTCGCCGATCACGACACACTCCAGATTGGCGATGCACTCCTTGACCAGCGGCGCATCGACATGCCGGCCTTTCAGCGGCGTGAGTTTCGCTTCCTTGAACTTGTCGATGTCGCGTCCGCTCTTCGTCCCGCACAGCAGCGTGGCTTCCGCCAGGTCCTCGCCCGGCCAGGCGAGCACGCACTGACCCGACTTGGAGATCAGTCCGTGCGTGAAGCGCGGCGGCGCCACGCTGATCGCCATCATCGGCGGCGAGCCGGACGTGTTCATCTTCCAGCCCAACGGGCAGATGCTGACGTTGTCCTGGTACTTCGCCACCGCCCAAACCACGCGCTCCGGTTTGCCGAACAGCTTGCGGGCCTCACCCAGCGTTGTCTGTTTCATCCGCTCGCCTCCGTTCAGATGCCGCCCCCGACTTCCGCCTCCACTCAACAGAATACGTGCAGGACCGGTACTTCACAAGTCTTATCCCGTCATGCCGTTCTTGCGGCGGCCGCCGCAAGAGGACGCGCAACAGTTGACACGCACGGGGCCCGGGCACTATCGTCTCCGAATGCACGAACAGGCGACCGGCCGTGTGCTTCAGGAGGAGGAAGGCTGTGAATCTCGCCCCTTTCCCCAGACGCCGGTACACCGAAGGCCAAACGCCGCTGGAACGGGTGGACCGTTTCTCAGACGCCGTGGGCGGCCCGCGCATTACCATCAAGCGCGACGACCTGCTCGGGCTGACCGGGGGCGGGAACAAGACGCGCAAACTCGAGTTCCTGGTCGCCGACGCCCTGGCGCAGGGCGCGGACACGCTCATCACCTGCGGCGGCATTCAATCGAACCACTGCCGGCTCACCCTGGCCGCGGCCGTGAAGGAAGGCATGAAATGCCGGCTCGTGCTCGAAGAGCACGTCCCGGGCAGCTACGATCCGAACGCGAGCGGGAACAACTTCCTGTATCGAATGCTCGGCGTCGAGAAGATCGTGGTCTGCCCCGCCGGCACGGACTTGATGAACACGATGCAGGAACAGGCCAAGGAACTGGCGGCGCAAGACCGAAAGGCGTACGTGATCCCGGTGGGCGGCTCCACGCCGTTGGGCTCGCTCGGCTATGTGGCCTGCGCCCAAGAAATCCTGGCCCAGATGTTCGACCGCGGCGTCACGTTCGACTACGTCGTATGCGCCAGCTGCAGCGCGGGTACGCACGCCGGGCTGATCATCGGCTTCCGCGGGAACAACAGCGGCATACCGGTCCTCGGAATCAACGCCGCCGGGAGGAAGCGGGCGCAGGAAGAACGCGTGTACAAACTCGCGCAACAGACGGCTGACCTTGCAGGGCTCCAGGCGCCCGTCCCCCGCGTAGCGGTGAGGTGTTTTGATGAGTACGTGGGGTCGGGCTATTCCCTGCCCACCCCCGAGATGGTCAAGGCCGTCAAGCTGTTGGCGCAGACGGAAGGGATCCTCCTGGATCCCACCTACACCGGCAAAGCCATGGCGGGCGTGATCGATCTGGCGCGTAAGGGTTACTTCAAGAAGGACGACAACGTCCTGTTCGTGCACACGGGCGGGTCGGCCGGGCTGTTCGCGGCCACAGGCACGTTCCTGGTCTGACAGACCAAGGCGAAGCGCGCTCAACCTCTTTTGGGCTCAGGCGGATCAGCAAAGGGGGCGTGACGTTGATTTTAGCCGATTTGGCGGAAAACTGAATAGATCAGCAAAAATAGCTTGACGCTTGATCTTTGCCGATCTATCTTCGCCGCATGTTCTACGGAAGAGAGTACGAGCTCGGGACGATCAAGCACGCGATTGCCTCCAACCGCGCGGAACTGGGGATCGTCTACGGACGGCGCCGGGTCGGCAAGAGCGCTCTATTGCTTCAGGCAAGACGCGGAAGAGGATCTCTGTTTTTCGAGGCGCTCGAGAGGGCCTCCCAAAAGAGGCAAGTCGAGCATTTCATGCTGCAGCTCTCGAAGCAGACACGCACGCCGCAGAGCGTCGCCAGGAATTGGCAAGAGGCTTTTGACGTGCTCTCCTTCCACCTCGCAAAGGGCCGGCACTATGTGGTATTCGACGAGTTCCCCTGGATGGCCTCGAACCGCACCGAGCTGGTGTCGTTGCTGAAATACTATTGGGACAACCGTTGGAAACAGAACGCCGCTGTCACTCTCGTGCTGTGTGGCTCGGTCGCCGCCTTCATGCTGAAGCACATTGTTCACTCCAGGGCGCTTCACAACAGGAAGACGTTCGAGATCAAGCTTGACCCGGTACCTGCCAATGAGGCGAAGCTGTTCTTCAAAGGCTACCGCTCCGAGTTCGAGATGGCGCGGTTCCTCATGGTCTTCGGCGGCATCCCGAAGTACCTGGAACAGGTGGATCCCCGGCGGACGTTCACCGAGAACGTGGATCGCTTGTGTTTTCAAAAGAACGGGTTCTTCGTGACGGAGTTCGAGACGGTTTTCAAGGAGCAATTCAAGGTGACGAAGACCTACGAGCGGATTATCAAGTCTCTAGCCGGGGCGAGTTGCCCGAAAGAAGAGCTGGGGCGGCGGCTGTCCCTGCCGTCCGGCGGAGGATTGACGGGCTACCTCGATACGTTGGAGCGCGCGGATTTCATCAGAACGTTTACGCCGCATTCCGTCCTCGGTGGGGGAGAGAAGACACGACGGTTGGTCTTGTGGGATGAATGGCTGCGGTTCTACTTCACCTATATGGAACCCCACCTGCGAATCATAGAACTGAACACGCAGCCCGGGCTTTTTGAGAAGCTTGCCGGGCGCAGTCTGGACGCCTTCTTTGGGCTGGCCTTTGAGGGCTTCTGCATGAGGAACCTGCCGCGCATTCTTGCCCACGTGGGAGTGAAACTGCATGAGGTCATGGGATTCGGGCCTTTCTTCCGACAGCGCCGAAGGACCTGCAATCCGGACCCCGGCTTGCAGGTCGATATACTCGTGCGGCGAAGGGGGCAGGTGCTGATGCTCATCGAATGCAAGTTCTCAACCAGACCCATTGGTGCGTCCGTCCGGGCGGAAGTGGAGAGAAAGGTCCGACTGCTGAGGCTGCCACGACACTATACTGTGGAGCGAGTCTTGATCGCCGGGGGGGAGGTCTCTCCGGCGTTGGAAAGGGACGAGTACTTCCATCACATCCTCGGCCTGGATGCGGTCTTCTCCTGAGATGACGGGAACGCAGCGCCCGTGTCTTCACGGGTTGGAGACGAACAGATGCGTCGGAGGATTCCGCTCCGCCGGGTATACCGCACAGAGCCGATCATGCAATTCAAGGGCACCCTCATCGAGACCCCGACCCCCGCCGCCATCCGATCCGTCTGCACAGACTATGAGGTCATGCTCGTCACAATCCTCGATGCTGTCATGGCCCGCTATGAACAGGACCCGGACTATCGGTTCATCGACACGAAGCTGAGCCTGTTGACGGGCGCCGATTTCGCGACTCCCGCGGATCCGGCCCGAGATTTCAGGAGCAAGGATGCCGTGTTCGGCTGGATCCAGGGCCGCGGCTTGGAAGCGCTTGTCGGGCATGCGCGCTGGCTCGACTCGTGCACGGTCCTCTCGCAACGGGAGAAGGATGACCGCCAAGCGCGACTGCGCACCATGACCAGGGCCATCTTCGAGAACCTCGAGACCATCCGCGCCCGGAACGACGGGCACCTTTCGTTCCTGATGACGCGCGATGGCGCGCCGTTCACCATGGACGACTCGGGCAAGCGCCGCACGCTCGATCTGGCCGGCGCGCCGAATCGGCTCACAGATGTCTTCTATGTCAAGGGCATGCTGGCCGCCGCCGACTTCCTGGGTGACCGGGACAAGCTCGGACAGGCAAAGGACTGCCTCCGCGCCGTGCTCGCCGACATTGGCACCGATCGATTCGGCAGCGATCAGGTCTCCTTTGATCCCAAGAACCGCGTTCGACCCGTACCGGGCCGAAAGGGGCACGGCCCGCGCATGCTGGCGATCGGCGCGTGTGCGCTGTTCTACGAGACGACCGGCGAGCAGGAATGGCTCGAATTCGGTGAGGTGTTCATCCGTTACGTGCTGGAAAAGCACGTGAACCGCGGCAGGTTCCCGGACCTTGAGCCCCATGACTTCTTCGAAGCGATCGACGAGGACGGCCAGCCGTGGCAGGACGAGCGCGGGATCCTGTGCGATCCCGGGCACGCCCTCGAGTTCCTGGGGCTCGCCGTAAAGCTGCTGCTCCAGATCGACCGCAAAGAGAGCCCAACGCCCTCACAGCAGACCTTGCTCGATGAATGCCGCACCCTGTTCCCCGAGGTATTCGTGCAGAGTTTCGAGAACGGGTTCAACCGGCCGATCGGCGGCATCTGCAAAGCATTCGACCTGCTGAGCCGCAAGCCGATCAACACCGACATGCCGTGGTGGTCGCTGCCCGAGACGTTGCGCACCTGCGCCGAGATGCTGGTCCTGTGGCCCGAGATGAAGCACCGCGACAAGATCCTCGAGGCGTTAATGCTGTGTTCGAACGCGTTCTTCAAGAACTTCGTCAACCGCGACGTGCACCTGATGGCCTATCAGACAGTGGACGCAAACGGCAAGCCCGTGGACGTCGTGCCCGCCACGCCGGACGCGGACCCGGGCTATCATACGGGGTTGAGCATCATTGATTTTCTGGGGTGCGTGAGGCACGAGTAGGCCGCGCACTCCGTGCGCGTGCGGCCACAAAGTAGAAGAGCCGTTCCGGCTCTTCCTCCCGCCGGCACGGAGTGCCGCCGGGAGTCCGGGCCTTCGGCCAGGAGGAAGCGGCGAGACGCCGCTTCTACTTTCAAGTCCCAGGTCAATCGCGGAGATACCGCTCCCACCGCGGCCCGATATCCGCGCCGCCTTCGCCCTTGCCCCGCAGGGGCGAGTCCTTGGGCAGCACGAAATCCTCGGTCCGCAGCGGCAGGCCCTTGCTGCGCGGGTCACGGTCGTAATCCAGCCGGTGTGTGGCGGGCAGCACTCCATCCGTCTCGGTCATCTGGATCTCAATGGAATGCAGGTCCTGGCCTGTTGCCTTCCGCCAGCCCGCCAGATCCAACTCCGGCCGCGGCCCGTTCTCGGAGCGGCGTTCGCGAACGAGATTCCGGACGGAGCCCGGCATCCAGCAGTAGGCGTTGTAGTCGGTGTCGTAGTACTTGGCTGACTCCCCGTAGATCGGGATGCTGCCGGGATCCCTGGTCCGCTTCTGCTCGCTGCGGTCATGGATCACCGAATTACGAATGACGAACCGTGTCTTGTCATGCCCGCCAAACGTGCCGATGCGCGGCAGATAGGAGAGGAAGTGCTCAATCAACGCGGGCGCGCGCGTCCACCCCTTCACAGATCCCCAACACGCGACCGCAATGCTGTCGGTGATCCGCACGGAATAGGCCGGCTCAGGCAGGCCGGGCATCAGCCCGGCGTCATTCAGACCGAGCCCGCTCATCCAACTGGTCCGCCCGTCCATGACGATGCCCGAGAGGTCGATCATGGCCGAGCCGGAGACGCGCAGCAGCCCGGCCGCGCCCCACCCGTCGCGATAGAGGCCTTTGTCGGAGTGGCTGCAATTCTCCAGCACAAGATTCTCCACGGTGAGGTACGCCTTGCCCTGGATCAGGAGCGCGTGCGCACGGCCGCTCTCGGCGTATTCCCGCTTGTACCCGCCGTCAAGAAAGACGGTCAGCGGCCGCTCGGCCCGGAACGTGATCCGACGCTGCTCGGACGCCCCGGTCCGCAGCGGGCGCAGCGGGCCCGGGTAGCGGCCCGGCAGGATCGTGACGGTATCGCCCGGTCGTGCTTCCCACCCCGCTTTGCGCACGGTTCGCCACGCGGTCGCGGGACTCAGCCCGTCACGCGCGTCATCGCCCGCTGTCGACACGAACAGTCTGCGGGCAACGGGGTCGTGCGTGGCCGTGGTAAACGCCTGGTCTTCGGACCATTCGACATCCTTTCCTCTCCGGAACCCCACGCGGAAAGGGTAACGCGTGCCCGGCTCCAGCCCGACGATGCTCGCCGTATGCACCGTCTCGTATTCGCCGATGTTGCTCGCGCCGCGGTCGTACAGGCTCCCGTACTGCGCGGTCGGGCCCCATTCCAGCATGGTGCCGGTCAGCCGGCCGGGCGTGTCGTAGAGAATGTCGGCTGTCGTCCGCGTGGTGCTGACCCGTATGTTCTCGATCGGCTGGCGCGCGATCCGGCCCACGGCCATGAGACCGTCCGGGCCGATGGGCCGGTGATAGCGGCCGCCGGTCGCCGCGGGTCCGTCGGTTCGCGCCCGGCAATCCCCGGAGTGCAGGTCGGCGAAATGCTCCGGGGCGTTCACCGAGTTGAACGCCATCCACACCGCGCCCGCGCCGGCCGCCCGGCGCACCGGCTGCGCGCCGCCCATCAGGATGGTGCTGACCACTTCCACATCGGCCGCGCCGCTGCCCAGATCCACCGCCGGGCCGCGGTTGTCAATGGCCGCGCAGTGCTCGATCACAACGTGTTCACTCGCCGCGCACGCGAACCCGGCGCCCTGGTTGTCCAGGCTCTTGCAGTGGTCGAACACCACGTTGCGCGCGTTGGTTGCCCGAAACCCGTCGGTGTTTCCACCGCGCACTTGGAGATACTCCACGTTCGCGTTTTCACAGCCGTCGACGGAAACACACGCGACTCGCACCTCGCCTTTGCCGTGGCTGCGCAGGCGGGTCGGCGCTTCCGGCGTCGCCTTCAGAGCGCGCAACATGAGCGGCTCGGCGTACGTGCCCGGCAGAATGTACAACGTCTGGCCCGGCCGCATGGTCGCGCACGCGTGCGCCAGCGTCTTCCACGCGGACCCGACACTCGTGCCCGCGGCCGAGTCGTCGCCGTCCGGCCCGACGTAGAGAACGGACCCGTCATAGGGAAACGCGCCCAGATCGCTGCCGTCCGGCGCCTTGCCCCGCGCCGGGCTGTCGGCCTGCAACCGGTAGTCGTTGTAGGCCTCGTCCGCAACGCGCCAATCGTCGTTTCCGAGAACAAGGTCGGTGTCACGCGGCTTGTTCCTGACCCAGCGGTGAAAGGTGTTGTGCCCGCCCTCGTTCGTCCCGAAATCGTACACCCTGTTCCGCACCGCGACGTTGTTGCTCGCGACCTGCGTCGCGTGCGAGCCGCGTATCTTGTAGTAGAAGCCCGCGTTCCCGTTCTCGTACATCAGGTTCCCGCGCACCAGGCAGTTGCTGGCCGGGCCGCCGCCATAGAACCGGATGCCGGATCGCGAGGGGCTATGGTGCGCCACGTTGTTCTCCACGAGCACATCGCTCACCTTCCCGCCGGTAACATAGATCTGCGCGCCGGAGCCGTAGGCCGGCTCGTTCCCCCACACGTGGTTCCCGCGCGCGATGTAATCCTGGCCGCCATAGAAACGTATGCCGTAGCCGTTCCCGTACGCCACGCAGTTCTGGACGGTCACGCCCTTCTTGTGCCGGCTGTCGACCGCGGCCCCTCCGAACCCGCGCAACACGAGGCCGTCCACCACGCAGTGATTGCCCGCGATGACCCCGTTGCCCGGCATCGACGCCACGACCTGGTGGTGCGTGACGCCGGCGCTGTCGCTCGGATGCACATAGATCGTCTTCGCGCGCTCGTCGTAGGCCCACGACCCCCTGATCTCCGCGACATCTTCCTCAGTCGCCACGTGCCGCAAGACGACACCCGTATCGATTTCAGAAAGCGCGCTCGGCGGCTCGGCGAAGGACGCCTCGTACACATACCGCGAGCCCTCCACCTCGCGAAAATCGGTGAGCAGGCGGAAGCGCCCGACAAACGCCCGGCCCGGCCGCCGCGCACGCAGGACCGTGGGCCGCTCCGCCGTCCCGTCTTTCAACACGATCTTTCGCTCGTCGTATTCGCCCTCCATCAGCGTGATCGTCGAGCCGCCCTCGGCGCGTTTGACGGCCGCTTGGATCGTCTTGAACGGCGTGTCCGGGGACGTGCCCGAATTGGAATCGTTTCCGGTCGCCGCCGAAACGAAGTACGCATCCGGCTCCGTCGCGCCGGCCAGATCGCAACCCAGCACGCACAGACAAGCGAGCGCGACAAATGCATTTGGATTACGTGTCGTCATCGCCGCAAGCCTCCACTTTTTCTCTTTCAGCCGATGCCCGCCGAACCCTATACTTATCAAAATAACAACCCGCATACGCCCCGAAAATGCCGGAAAACCAGGAAAACGTGCCAAAATCCACAGCGCACTGGGAACCGTTCGCGAGCGGTCTGCCCCTGCGCTGTATCGTACTGTACGCGCGCCTTTTCCACAATCCGTGGTTTCCCCGTACGTCGCACCACAGCCATTCATTCTGGCAGATCGAGACGATGGTGCAGGGCGACGCGCCGCTCGAGGTGATCACCGAAAGCGAGCGGTTCGAGTTGCGCCCCGGCGACCTCTTCGTATTGCCGCCGCATAACGCCCATACCGTCGCTTACCCGAAGTCACGTATCCTGACAGGCACCTTCAAATTCAGAGTCGCCGGCCTGAACGTGCAATCGGCGGCGCCGAAGATGCTGCCTCGTTCGGGGCCGACTCGGGCCCTTCAGGAGGCCATGGCTCGACTCCTCCCGCACGATGCGATGCCGGCGCCTGTCGAGACAAGCATGCTGGAGTACCTCCTGGCGGCCTGCGTACACCTGTACCGGACCGCCCGGGAGGAAGGATACGAAGGCGAAAGCCCCCCGTCCGTGAGTGAGCGAATCAAGGACTGCGTGGCGGCGCTGCACGGACGCCCTGTCAAAGTCGAGGAATTGGCCAGGCGGCTGGGATTCTCGACCAGCCACATCTCCGCTCAGTTCAAGAAGAGCGAAGGCAGGCCGCTCAAGACGTTTCTGGACGAGCAGCGCGCGGGCGTCGCCGCCTCTCTGCTGCGCAATAGCGACATGAACATCGGCGAGATCGCCTTCCGCATGGAGTTCCCCGACCCGCACGCCTTCTCCCGGTTCTGCAAACGCACGCTCGGTAAGAGCCCGCGCGAGTTTCGACAAGACCCCAAACCGGGTCGAGGCACTTGACAGGCAACGGCAAACGGTCATTCGAATCGCAACAGGAGGAGTCCCCATGAGCCCGCCAATCGCACTCACCTTCCATACCCGCCGGCAGAAACTGGCACACGACGAACAGGGCCACAACGTCTGGCAGGTCATCGAGGAAGCGAAGGATGTCGTCGCGCAGGAGACGGCCGTTATCATCTGCGACATGTGGGATGACCACACAAGCACCGGCGCCGCTCAGCGCGTGGCGGCCATGGCGCCGAAGATGAACGAGGTCATCATGTGGCCATCATGGGTGTTCACACGGGTATGTGCATTCTGGGCCGCACGTTCGCCATCAAGCAGATGGTCCGATGGGGTGTGGACATTGTCCTGGTCCGCGATCTGACAGACGCTCTGCACAATCCAGCCCAGCCCCCCTACGTCAGTCATGACGAAGGCACGCAACTGGTTATCGGGTACATAGAGAAGTTCTGGTGCCCGACGATTCTGAGCGGCGATCTTGTGCAGTGATCGCGGATCAGAAATCGAAGATGTCCTGCCGGCGTTCGAATTCGAGGACCGAGGTCGAGAGGGTCTCGCCGTCGCCCTTTCGCAATAGCGCAACGGCCACCTGGTACTTGCGCCAGGTTCCCAGCCGTGCCAGGTCGAGTTCCACGACGCCTTTCGCGCGGGGCGTGAACGTCCGGCTGAGCAGGGCTTCCTGCAGGTTCGTATCGAAGAAGACCTGTACGCGCATGTCCAGATTGCCGAGCCGATCCGCGGGGATGCGGGTCAGGTAGCTGACCCCCGCCGCCCCCTTGTCTGCAATACCGCCGGGGGTCAGGGATGAGAGCCCACCGCGGTCCGCCAGCAGACCCAGCTGGTCAAAGACAAGCTCGTAGGTCAGGAACGCCTGCTTCTCCGTCAGCCCGTAGGTGGGCCGGTTCAGGGATGCCCTCATGATCGGTTCGTGGAGTATCTGGACCGACACGTGGTCAAGGCAGTAGTCGATGTGATCTTCGATTTGGGACACCGTGATATTGGGAAATCCGGAGATTGCCTCGGTCTTCTCGTGGATCGTGCCGCTCGTGAAGCACTCGCGCCAGGCGCCGTGGCGCCCGCGCTGCTTGGCGCCGCCTGTGCTCGGGATCGGCTGGATCACCGCGTGGCGCGCAACGGGCCGAATCTGGGCTTTCGGGCCTTTATCGCCCTTTCGGATCAGCACCCATAGCGACAAGCCCACTCTCTGGCCCTGCAGATCCCGGACAGGCACACTCGGCACGCCTCTAAGCCCGATGTAGCACCACTTGCTGAAAGACTGGGCATTCATATGGTCTGAATGCAGCCGCAGAGAATGCTCCCCGCTGATTGCCGGCGCCGACAACTCGCCGTAGCGCTTGGAGTCCATCTTCAGGTTGCTGGTGGCCAAGGGCTGCCAACCGATCGGCCAGCCTTCCGTTTGCTCTTCGAACGAGGGGTTCCGGACCAAGTTGAGCGTGGGCAGCTTCGGATCGATCGCCGGCATGGTATTGCCCGGCCCGAGATACAACTCGTACGCGATCGGCGCGCGCTCGGGCGCCTGCCACGAGACGTAGCCCCAGGCGTTGGGCGCGTCGACTCGCTTCTCGAGGTTCACGGGCAGCGCGCGGGCTGGCGTCCCGTCGCCAAACAGCGCATGCAGCCTGGCCCGGGGCGCCAAGCCCGGACGCGCGCCCGCGCGCTCCAACAACTCGTCAATCGCCACGAACACGGTGCGGTCCCGGCTCTCCTGGTTCCAGGCGGGTGACGGCGCAAACGTCAGCCGGCACGGAAGATCGGGTTGTCGCCACGGCTGCGTGCTGGCGTTGCCGGCCGCGCAGAAAGCCAAGAGGGCGAGCACTGCCCATGGCGAGCATCTTTGAAATGTCTCGGTTGAACGCATGACGGTTCCTTTCTCTCTGCTCCGGAACGTTCAGTGTTCGCTCTGATGGAGGGCGAGGCTGTGCCGAGCCGCCCGCCAGCCCGCGAATTGCCCGTGCAAGCGGCTCGGCACAGCCTCGCCCTCCATTGAAACGGCATTTGCCTCTGTCCACGGAATCATCCGCGTTGTGTTTCCGCTCCGAATCATGTCAGAGCCTCAACAGGTATAGCCGGGACACGTCCTTCTTGCTCACGAGTCCGTCGCCGTTGGTGTCGAGCCGCACGGCATACACCAACGTCCGGGTTGCCGGGCAATAGTCGAACGCATCGCACGGGGCGAGCCGGTCGACGATCTTGCCTTCGAGCGAAAGCAGCGCCAGCCGCTCAAGATCGCGCTCTCGGCAGACAACGGCCAGCCGGTCGTTGCCGACCCAGCGTGGGCTCCAGGTCTCGGGCAGGAGTTGGCGCGGGTTCTCGCCCTGCGCCGATGAGAGCCAGACCGACGCGGTGAACGCCGAGCCTTGCTGCATGTCGTCGGAGAGCAGGGCCAGGCTCCTGCCGTCCGGCGAGAATCGCCCGCCGATGAAGTAGCCGTACACCTCGCCCTGTTTCTTAACGAGCAAGCTGGCTTTGCCGCCTTCTGCGGCGACAATGTAGGTGTCGCCCCGGCCGCTGGCCAGCGCCAGCCGGCCGTCCGGGTGCCAGCCGATCGGAACCAACAGCTCGGGCTCCGCCGGAACCCGCGCCTTGACGCTGCCCGTCACGTCGACGATCCGGGTCTCGCGCTGCGCCGCGTACGCCAAGCACTGCCCGTCGGGAGATGCGGCCGGGTATTCGCCAACCGCATCACGCTGCCCGCCCAGCGGCACGGCCTGACCTGCCGTATCGGTCAGAAAGATATGGCGCTCCCCGGCAAATGCCTCCACCCGCACGATATGCCCGTTCCCCATCCAGGCTGAAGCCGCCATACGCCGTTCCATGAACGGCAGCGTTGTCGATTGGCCGCTCGCGAGATCGAGGATGGCCAGTTGCGCTTTCCCGCGCCCTTTCTCGACCCGATACAGAACGCGCTCGCCGTCCGGCGACAAGGCCGGGTGCGTGGCCGAGACCTCGTCCGGCGTGAGCGCCCGGCCGGGGGGCGCGCCCTGTCCGAACAGGCTCGGCGCGGCCAGCAGCCCGCTGGCCAGCGCGATCAAGACCTGCTTAGGTATGGAGTTCATCATGCCACTCCGCTCCGTGTTCACCAACCGCCAAAGAGATCCTCAACGACCGACACGGGAATGCTCTTCTTCTCCAGGCTGTTGCCGGCACCGTCAAGCAGGCGGACAGCCAACGCATATCGTCCTTCGGGAAGCCGGCCGAGGTTCAGGCCCAGCCGGGCTTCTCCGGAGCACTCCAATTTGATGCGCTCGCTGAGCGCTTGCCCGGCGGCGTCGGGTCCCGGCCGGACCTCCACTTCGAGCTCGGCGGTTTTCAGGTCTTCGTTGCCCAGCCACAGCGTGATGTCCGCGATCAGCGGCTTCCCGCCGCGCGTGACGTGGGGCGTCGCGCACCGCACGGCCAGCCGCGGCCCGCGCACGTCAACCGTATACCGGCACCGTGCGTACGTCGTGTCGCGGCTCCTCAGAAGAAGCTCGGCCTGGACCTGTGCCGGCGCATTCGGCAGCTCGTAGACGAGCGGCAGAACCACTTCCTTCCGCCCTCCCCAGCGGATCGGAGCCGTCACCGTCTGCTCGCGTCCGGATGTGACAGTCTGGAAGACCAGATCCGTCTGCTCGGCCGCCGCGGGATCGTCTGTCGAGACCGTCGCCTCCAACCGGTTCCGGCCGGCGGCCCGACTGCCCAAGTCCACTTCCCCGAGCATCACGGCGGCCCGGCCCAGCAGGAGAGCCCCGTAATGCCGCGCGTTGTTGCCCCGCCCGTACGAGGCGCGCCATGGCGCCCAGGAGGCATACTCCCCCGACCGGGGCGTGATCCGCGTGAAGTTGGCCCCCCACAACGCGCCCGGCATCACCGCATCGATGCCAAGCGCTGCAGTCGGGATCTTCAGCTCCACGACGTAGCCGCCGGCGTTGACCGCCGCCGCCGTCTCCAGATCCGCGTTCCAGCCGCGATCGGTCTCCACCTCGCCGTTCGGCCGCAGGACGTGGTGCCCGTCCCACACCGTTCCGCCGGCACTGACCTCGATCTGGAAGGCGTCCCGACCGTTACGTGTCGGATCCAGGAAGACCTCTACGCAGTCGTCGCGCCAGACCTTGCCGTCCCGCTCGGTCTCGGCTTGCCGAATAAGGTCGGGCCGCGCGTCGAACGCCTCGAAGGCCACATACAGCGCATCGCGGTCGAAGCAGACCCGCACGACCGTACGATGCGCGGGTTTGTCCAACGATTTCGCCACTGTCAACGCGTCGGTCAGCCCCGCCGTCTGCCAGCACGGGTCGTCGAGCCGGCCGTCGATCGTCGGGGGAATCGCCGCGGCGGCGACCTGAAACCGAGGGCCGGCCTGCGCCGTCTGCGCCGGCGCGAAGGTCAGGAACTCGATCAGCTTGCCGCCGGATGAATAGTCGCCAACGCTGCCGGTCGCGATCAGAACCACCGCGACCGCGGCCAGCAACTGCAGGTTTCTTGCTGCCCGACGTGAATGCGTTGAGGCGGGTCCGCCGAGGGCCCAAGTAGGCCGGGCGTCCCGCCCGGCCATGGGCGGCCGAGACGGCCGCCCTACCTCAGATACACGCAGAAGCGCGCATCCTTGCCGGAAAACCGCCGACGTTGACTGCATGTTCTTACCTCCCGCCAAGTGCCTGATTGAGGCCGACAATGTGCTTCGCGATCTGCAGTCGCCAGCGATCCATGGCTTCGCCGCTGACGCCGTGCCGCATCGGCCGGTTCAAGTCGATGTTGTCCAGGACATCCTCGAGATAGGACTCCGCCTCGGCGGCAAGCGTTGCGGCCGGGCCGCCGGCCTGGCGCGCCGCCTGGATCCGTTTCTGCAGCATGGCGACATAGGCGGCGTCATCCGCACCCTCTCGGGTCTCGTGCACGTACCCGTTCGGTGTCGGGCCGTCCGGCGCAAAGAGCAGCCGGGTCCAGTCGCCCCCCGCCCGCTCGCCGTCGAGCCCGTTGAACGGCTGTCCGTACAGGCCGGCCATGAACCCTTCGTCCATCACGCACTTCGCGCCCGTCGCCTTGGCATAGAAGCCGTGCGCCATTCTGCCCGAGGCATAGAACCCCAGATGCTTGCCGTACTTCCCGGTCACGATCTCGACGGATTCCTCGTTCAGGATGTTCTTGCCGATCAGCGGCATGTCGCAGTGCGGCGTGGCCTCGTTGACAGAGTTCATGGCGTTCATCGCGGAAATCGAGAAGCCGCCCCCCTTCTGCGTGTTCTGGAGCAGGCGTTTCTCCGTCTCCACGCCCAGGCGCCCCTCGCCGCCGGCCTCGCCGGACACGTACCACAGCAGTTCCGGCCATCCGCGCTTCTTGAACTCGCCCACGTACTCACCGATCAGCGCCTGCATCATGCGGTCGAACTCGGGACTGAATTCCTTGATCACCAGGTGCGGACTGCGCTGGATGAAATGCTCGCGCGGGATATAGCGTAGTGCCCATGAATGCGCCCCTTTCATCATCATCGCCGACATCGGGAACCCAACGCCGCGCCACATGGCAATTTCGTCTTCCCACTCGCGGTAATCCACGACGACCTTGCCGTCGACTTCCCGGGCTTTGCTGGAGCGATGCACGCACGGTAGATTGTTCCCCATCTCCATCAGCGCCTGCGCGTACCGCGCGAACGTGACGCCCGGGAAACCCCAGTGCGCGTTCGTCATCACGTGCCAGAGCTTCTCGTCCGGCTCCAGGACGAACGGGAAGACCACCAATTTGAGCGTCAATGTGGTCGGCTCGCCGCGTTGCGGCAGGAACCGGACCTTCGCTTTGTACCGCCCGTAGGTGGCGCCCTGGGGGATCGTCACATCCTTCGGAATCCTGAGCGTCAGCCAGTACGCGCCGTTGACGCCCTTTCGCACCGGCGCATTGTCCCAATGGATCTGAGAGAATCCCCGCACCCCATACGTCCGGTACTGTCGATGCGGGGTATACTGCACCACGCGCACGTCGGCCATAGACGCCGGCAACGGCTTCCCGCCGTCCACATTCACGAAGTCGCCCACCTCCACGCGGGTCGTGCCCAGGTCCTGCAGCGGGTACACGGCGAACTTGGCCGCCTCGATCTCGCCTTTCGCGGCAAAGACGCGGATCTCCCCGGTGAGTTCCTCGGGTTTCGGCGGATCGTCGTACCCTATCCCGTGCTGCCAATGCCGCACAAAGGGGATGTATCCGCGCGCCCGGTCCACGTCGCGCGGCGTCGCCGGCTCCTTCGGCGTGCGGGGCGCGGGTTTCACGAGGCAGTCCCGCTTGCGTTCCGCGTCCAGCGTCTCGAAGAATCCTGCCATCCCCTCCGCGTCCGAGGCCGGATAGACCACCAACCCGTTCACCGGCAGGCCGTCGAAATCGAGATTCAGTTGGCCGTCGCTCACCTGCACGGTCGCCATGTAGCGCTTGAACCGCGAGTCGATGTACCGGCGCCAGTCATCGACGTCCGGATCGTACTGTTCGCGATAGTGTTTCCAATACTCTTCCTTCAGGAACGTCGCGACATCCTGGACGAACCGCACGATCTCACGGCCTTCGGCCGCAATGCGAATGTCCGGGTGCGGCATCTTCGCCGGCCCGTCTATCTCGTAGCGCCCGTACAGATACTCCGCCCCGCCGAAGTAGCTGCGCCCGATATCGCCAGACAGAACGTACACCCCGTAGCGCCCGTTCGGCAGATCGAGCGCGAAACTGAACTTGCCGCCATAGCTGCTGCCTTCGCCCCCGCCCGAAACGTAGTCGCAGGTCAGTTTGTCCGGGTACGGCCCCGTCTCGTGGCTGTGCCCGTAGCGCGGGGCCTCGGTCCAACCGAAGCCCTGTGCCGGGTCGTACGCAGACTTGTGTGTGACCTGCGTGAAATCCGGCCACACGTCCGACCGGGTCTCGCCCATATCGAATTTGTAGACAGGCCCCGTTACGCCCGCAGGCGCGGGCGCCTCGCCCCCCACGACGCGGCCGGTGTCGGGTCGCGATCCCGTCTTCGTGGCAAGCGTTGCCCCGGCCAGCAGCAGTACGGCCACACCCGCAGCAGCCGACACCGTTCTGATTCTCAGCCATGTCATCATGTTCATCGCTCCTTGCGCTATGCCGGCCGGTACGGCAAACGCCTCGGCGCTGCCCGCCAGGCAACTCATCGCCGCCGCGTGGCACGAACCGGCAAACCCGGCCGTCGCGGCTTGCGCGGTCTGCCCGGTCAGATACGCGCCGAGCGCCGCCACCGATACGGTAACACCCCGCTTCACGAGTCGCGCCTTGATCTTTGTCATCGCGCGCGCGACGCGCATCGTCACGGCGCTCTCCGAACAGCCCAACTCGTGCGCCACCTCCCTGTACGTCTTGCCCTCCAGGAAATGGAGCACCACCGCCTGCTGATAGCGCCGGCCAAGCCCCGCGATCGCCTCGTTGATGCGGGCTTCGACTCCCGTCCACCAGGAAACTTCAAATCCGCCGTTGCGGGTCGATTCAACCATCTCGGCCGCCTCCTTCTCTCGCCGTTTGCGCCGCGCCTCCTCCCGTTTCATGTTCGCGACGACGAAATTCGCCGTCCGGAACAGCCACCAGCCGATGCCTCTTGCGCTCCGGATCGTGGCGGCTTTCTGCGCGAATAGGATGAATACCGCTTGCGCCGCGTCCTCGGCCTGGGCGGTATCCCCCTCAAACCCGCGCAGGCACGTATTGAACACCATCGCCTCATGGCGCTCCACCAACGTGCGAAATGCGTCCTGAGAGTCCGCCTCAAAAAACTGCGTCAGAAGCTCGGCATCCGTCATATTCGATTTCTCCCGTCCAGGAGTGTGCGCTGGGCTCTGGATCCTCACAAAAAAGTCGGCGGCGATGGCCCGAACGGGCCGTTGCAGGATATTATGTCGGTTCCGTTGAAAAAACCCGGTGCGGGTGGAACCGCGCCCTCCAACGGCGCCACATGTTGCGTTTTCGGAGGGCGGGCTTCCACGCCCGCCGCCTCGATCGAGGGTCTTTCGACGGAATCTTATGTCTGGAATACTACTGAATGGAGGCGTCTGACGGAAGGGAATTGACGGGGTAGACAGGAACGATTACCGACGACCCGCCTTCGCCTTCCGGATCTTCGCCGCTTTCCGCGCGAATACGATGAACACCGCTTGCGCCGCGTCCTCGGCCTGCTGCCCGTCCCCCTCAGACTATGGAACCGATGCGAATCCCTGTTCGCTGAAATGCTTGTCGAAGGCGAAGACGCGACGCAGCCCGCGCTGTCGCATGACATCGAAGCTGACGCAGTCTACCAGGCTCAGCTTCCGGCGCCCGGACGCAAGCACGCTTCCGGCGCCCTTCTCGTGCAATGTCTGCCCGATCCAGTCGACCGTGAGAATTGGGTAGATATCGTCGTTCAGCGTCCTCGCGGCCGCAAGACCGATGCGATGTTGCAGAATAGCGAATGTCTCCACAAGCACGTAGCTTGTCGTGACCAGGGGCTCTTTCGCCGCCAGAAGCCGTTGCCAACCACGCTTCGCCTTTGCATGATTGTCGTCGTCCCTGTCCAACACGGCGAGCAGCGCGGAGGTGTCCACGAAGCAGCTCATTTGCGCGACGCCTCCGCGAAGTGCGCGTCATGCTCATGCGACAAGTCCCGCCGGCCGGACGCAAATCGCCCCGCGGCGCCCAATGCGCGAGCATAACGCTCGTCACCGACGCTGGCAGACGAAGCCAGGAACTCGGCGAGCGCCCGGCGAATCAATCCCGCCATAGACACATGCTGCCGGGCGGCAGCTTCCTTCACGTGCGCCGCCAATTCATCCGTCAGTTGAATCTGCGTTCGAACCATGGGCATGTACCTCCATGATTACATATTCCGACGCTATGATAACACCCCGGACGCCGAACACAAGGAAATTCAGCCGCAAAGGGCAGCTTCTGCTGATCGCCTTCGAGTAGCACCGAAGCAAAGGGCCGGTACAAGGGGCCTGCGAACCGACCGCTGCACGTGTCGCGCCCGAGGGGGAGGCGGCGCGACTCGAGGAGGCCAACCGTGGTTGTCGGCGGAATCCTCGATTCCCGAGAAACTCGTCGTTTTTGCCCGGTTTTCCGGCGTTCCCGCGCTGGATCCGCACGGCAGCGTGCGTCAGACTCACCGGTGATGACGGACGCCCTGGAATTCAAGCCAAACCTCACCGAGGCGGTCGAGCGCATGCGCCGGCTCTGGGCCCTCGAAGACCCGCTCGACCGCGTTCCCATGTGCGTCCGCATCCCCTACCCCGCCAAACACCCCAAGAAGGCGGACGGCACGTTCTTCGGCAGGCCGGAGGACTATCTCGAGGAGATGGAGGCGAAGTTCGCCGCACAGGCCCTGGTCCCGGACGAATCCTTCCCCATGGTCCACCCGCAGTACGGTCACGCGCTGATCTCCGCCCTGTGCGGCTCGCCAATCCGCGCCGCCGCCGAAACCGTCTGGTCGATACCCATCATCAATGACCTGGGCGAAACCGGCAACCTGCACCTGGACTGGGACAACGAATGGGGCACGCGCTTTCGCGCCGATTGCGACCTCATGCTCGAACGCGCGCGGGGCCGGTACGCCGTCGGCACCTACGAGGTGGAAGGCGTCTCCGACACGATGTCCGCCCTGTTCGGAGCCGAGAAACTGCTCTACGCCTTCTATGACGACCCGGAGGGCGTCCAACGCTTTGCCACGCGCGTCACCGATCTGCTCATCGAGTTTGGCCGTTGGAACAGCGGGAACATCGGCGCCCCTCAGGATCTGCTCGGCGGCGAAGTGTGCGACTGGTCTTTGTGGATGCCGCAGAACTCCTGCGCCACCACCGAGGACGCCTCCGTCCTGTACAGCCCTGACTGCTACCGCCAGTTCATCCAGGAACACGACCGCCGGCTTTCGGGCGCGTTCACCCGCACGCTCATCGAGGTCCACAAGGAAGGCAACCACCAGATCGCGGCGTTCGGCGAGGTGGACGGCATCTCCATGCTCACCATCCAGAACCCGCTCGACATGCAGCCCGCGCACCGCGAGGCCGTGCGGAACCTGCTCGGCAAGAAGATCTTCTACATCGGCGTCAAGCCCGATCAGATCGAAGACCTGCTCCGCTTCACCGGCCTGCGCGGCGTGCTGCTCGTCAGCACCGCATCCAGCGTGAACGAGGCCAGAAAGATCCTGGCCCAGGCCGAAACGCTCACCGCAATCCGCCCGAGAGGCGGAGGGGTCAGGTCTTTAACATATTAATTTATACTTGACACCCCCGGGTCGACCATTCTAGGGTGGCATCATGGCCAGACCCTTACGCATCGAGTACCCGGACGCCTTGTACCACATTACCTCCCGCGGGCAGGAGCGCGGCACGATTTTTTCGGACGACAAGGATCGCTGGCATTTCGTCGATGTGCTCGCCGAAAACCTCGAATACTACGAGGTGACGCTATACGCCTATGTCCTGATGGAGAACCACTACCACCTCGTGGCACGGACGGCGCGTGCCAATCTGAACCGCTTCATGCACGATCTCAACGGTGCGTATTCGACCTGGTACAACGTGCGACATGACCGTGCCGGACACATGTTCCAGGGACGCTACAAAGCGATCGTGATGGAAGAGGAGAACTACCTGCTAACGGTGGCCGCGTACGTGCACCTGAATCCGGTGCGCATCAAGACGGTGAAGCAGAAACCCTTCGAGGAACGCGTGCGAATTCTCGACGACTACCCATGGAGCAGCTGGTGGGACTACACGCGAGCGCTGAAGAAGAAGCGCACCCCGCCGGTCTTGTGCGATGTGGTCTGGGGTGAATTGGGAGTGCGAACTAAGGCGGCGGGGCGCAGCCGGTTCCGGGAATATGCCTTGGGGCGACTGATGGAGGATCCGATGAGTCCGCTCAAGGAGGTGAAGCGCCAGACGTATCTGGGGAGCGAGGGATTCGGAAGACAAATAGAGGAAATGCTGTTCGCCGGGCAGGAGTTGAGCCGCCAAATTGTGGCGCACGAAGCGTGGTCCGATCGCCCCTCGGCAGAGGCGGTAATGGAGACGGCCTCGAGGGCACTGAAGCTTCCCGCAGGATCAGTCACACGTCGCACCCGCTATGGCAGAGAAACGCGGGACCTTGTGATCTATCTGTGCCGAGAGATATCTCGCGCGGAACAACGTGCCATCGCACAACACTTCGGAATAGGCCAAGCGGCAGTGTCTCTGGCGACAAGACGCGTACGTCAAGCGATAGCAACCGACCGCAGATTCAAGCGTAGGGTCGAAAAGGCACAGAAAACCATAATTAATATGTTAAAGACCTGACCCCCTCGCCTCTCACGGCCCCCACGCACAGCCCTGCACAGGGCATATGCGCACCGGGCTGCAAAGATGACACATGACCTCACCGGTTCAGATCGATCCCTAGGTTCTTGTTCATGGCATAGGAGAGCGTCATGGCGAGGGCGACGATCGCGATCTCTCCGACAATGAGGCCGACGAAGAACCCACGGGCCCGTACGTACACGCTCTTGTTCCCGTACTTGGCGACCAGCGTCTTGGCCATCCAGCCGAGCAGGATGGAGAACCAATGGCCCCCGATGAGGGGATTCACGAGCATAATGAGCCCGATGGGATGCGGCAGCCAGAAGATGCGCTGGCGGAAGAAGAGGAGCGCCGCCATGGCGCCGGCGCCGAACAGCAGCCAGAGCGCACCGTCGGAGGTCGGCGTCGGCGGGGTTTTGGCCACATCCGCCACTCGGTTGAAGAGCCCCTGCGGGAAGCCGACGTGGAACCAGCGGTGCATGGCGTCCGCGCCGGTGTCGTAGCACATCATGAGGGTCACCACGACGGCGACCGCGGCGGAGCCGAAGATGGCCAGAGCCATCGCCGCATGGAACCGGCCTCGCGCCAGCCGGAGGTCATCGCGGATCTTCAGGCAATTCGCCATGGCCGGCGCGATGAAGGTTTTAATGTCGAGGAACAGTACGGCGTGATAGACCATCAGCGGGGCGAACAGCGAAGCCGAGGTCCACGCTTTGTTGAACCCGAACAGGTGTCGGACAAAATGAAACGGGCCGATGTGCGCCTGGAACCCGAGGACGCCGCCCTCGGCCACGGCGCGTACGAGTCCGATCGTCACGACCATAATGATAGCATACGCGAAGACGGCGTAGTAGAGGTTGGCGCCCATGCCCCGCCACAGCGTCACGACGAGTCCTGCCGAGCACGCGAGGAAAAGCGCGGAGGAAATTCGAAGCTCGCGCCGGTCGTCTACCGCCAGGTCCCGCACGGAAGCCGGCCACAAAGCGGACAGCAGGTATTTCCGGCACTTGAACAGGACAACGGAGGCAAAGACAACCAACGCCCCGCTTGCCTCCGCGCTGCAGAAGTTCCAGGTATACCACCATTCCGAGGGAAAAGAGCGCAGGCTGACGCCGTAGCCGGTCCAGACGAGCACGAGCGTCTGGACCATGAACAGAACGTAGAAGAACCACATGGAGAAGGATACGTGCTTGGGGATGAGAAAGGCGAGGCCGATCATGGTGAAGAAGATGGACGACCGGCCGGCCGAACCGAGGCCGGCCAATGCGGTATTGCGGGTGTACTCGCCCCACCAGTTCCCGAGATCGAACGGCTTCAGCCCCGGAACCGCCCCGGTCTTGGCGAGCAAATTCCACCCCATGAACCCGCCGGAGACGGCGAGGCCGAGCCAGAACAGGCCGCTGCGAAACACGTCGGGGACCACGCGAGTGCCGCCGTCCTCACGGCCGACCAGGATTTCGGGCAATTCGGCCAAGGGATAGATCAGCTTCTCGTTGTGCGCCCACTGCCGGAAGATCAGCACGTTGAACGTCATCAGCAGGATGTAGGTGAAACCGATGAGCAGGCCCCAGCGCAGCAGCGGCTTGGTCCAGTGCCACCAGGGCACGTCACCCAGCAGGCAGCGCCGCCAGGACGCGTCGAAGGACGGGAACCGGGCGAGCGCGTCGTTGATGCGGCGGCGCACGGCGGCAACGGGATGCGGCGCGGCCTGTTCCCCGCTCAACGCGTTTCGCAACTCCTTCAGGTCTGTCAGCACAGCCGCGACACGGGCCGTGACCTCAATCTGCAACAGGGCTCGTTCCAGCCTCGTCGCGAGTTTCTCGCGGCTCTGGTTGAGGCGCTCCTTTCTGCGCTCGAGCTTCCGAATCTCCCTGGCGAGCCCCTTGGCGGCTTCCGCCGCGACGCGCCGCTTGCGCTCGTTCAGCTCGACAAGGCACCGGTCAAATTCGACGATAGCGGCGGCCAACTCCGTGTCCCGTTCGCCAAGGGCAAGCTTGGCGGATTCGCACTCGTCCGCCGCGCCGAGCGGCGCGAGAATGTCCGCGGCGATCTTCAAGCGGCCGGCGACGGCGCGGCGTGCCTCCGCGCTGAGCGTGGCATCCGAGGGCAGCGCCCGCATGGCGGCGAGCGCGCGGCGCAGGTGCTGCGCCGCGCGCTTGCCGTAGACCAACCGCCCCATCCGCCCGAAGTAGCTGTTCGCGTCGTCTCCCGCCAGGGGCAGGAAGCCGGGGTAGGCGCGCAGTTCTCGGGGCAGCCCGCGCCGAAAGACCGCCACCTTCTTCATCGCATTCTCTTCGAGGGCAACGAGGACCGCCTTGCGTTCGGCGATCAATTCCGCCTGAGAGCGAATCCGCTCCATCTGCTGTGCCGCCTCCTGCGAAGGGTATGCGGCCCCCGTCGCCACGGTCTCGGCTGCACCCCGGTCGCGCGCGGTCATCTCGTCAACCTTTCTCATTTCCCGTGCTTCATCCACGGCGTCACAGTAATCGCGCGCCGCCGCACGAATGCCGGGTTCAGAGATGAAGAAATGCTCGTTCAGGAACGGAACAACATACCGGTTCCACTCCGTCTGCTGGGTGTTCCAATGCTGGTTGAACGGCGCCCCGATCACCGGCACCAACTGTGCGGAGAGCCCGAAAGTCGAGATTCCCGACGACACCATCCCCATGGTGAACACCACGAGAATTTCGGCCATGGAGAGCTGCCTGACGACCCGCAGCAACCGGCACAGCGGGTTCAGCAGCAGCACGCTCGTCAGCAGCAACATGTAGGGTAAGACCGGGATCTGGTTGGCGGTCGGGATCAAGTACTTCCTGTTCTCGAAATAGACCGTCAGAATGGCAAACAGGGCCGCAAAGAGGATGCCGAGCACCAGGGACCGGGCCGTTATTCTGTTTGTGTTTGCAGGGCTCGCGCGCATAGCCTACCGCTGCTTTGCCCATTGGCTCGGCGTCATGTGCATGATGTCTCTGAACTTGCGCAGAAAGCAGGAGACGGTGGGGAACCCGTTGTCCCAGGCGACGGCCTCGACGGTCTTGCGGGCCTCGCGCAACTCGAGGCAGGCGATGGCAATGCGGTATTCCGTCAAGTACTCGTACGGGCCTTTACCCATGACCTGGCTGAAAGTCTGACGAAAACTTGACTTTCCCATGCCGCAGGTCTTGGCCAGTCCGTCGGCGGAGATTTTCCGGGCGTACTCGCACTGTATGTGCCGCAGCGCCGGGATAATGCGCTCGACCGCGCCTGGCCGGGCGGGCGTGTCGGCCTTGCGGGGCGCGGGCCCGGCGATACGGTTCAAGGCGACAAGCAGGGCCAAGAGGTATCCGCGGATGGCCTCCTCGTGCAGACGGTTCTTCCGCTCGTCTTCCTCCAGGATGTCGGTGAGCAAACGTTCGATCTCCGGGTGCTCGGCGCCGGCAAACACACTGGGGCACTTCGGCCCGGAGAATCTGGTGGGGTCAAGCAAATCGGCGTTCTTGCCGAGCCCCCCGAGCAGCCTGACAGGGTCCGCCAGCAGATAAGACCACGTACTGCCCAAGCCTTCCGGTCCCCACGTACCATGCGGGACCATGGGGGGCACCACCACGATGGAGCGCGCCCCGAAAAGGAAGACGCGGCCCGCCACCGAGACGACGCCTTCGCCCTCATGGCAGTAACCGATCTCCAGTCCGCTGTGCCGCTCGACCAGTGTCCCGTGCGCGGACCCGCCGTCGGCTTCCGGGACTCCTCTGCAGACCCACAGAGGAAATGCCGGCGACAGGGGGAACTCTTTGTACAGCGTTGGCGGGCCGGGTTTTTGTCGCTTTTGCATGTCTTCTTGTCTGTCTCGCAATGGACGGACCGGGCCGAAACCGGCTAGAGAATACCAGGCGCGGGCACTTCTGCCGAGCCCGTATTCTGGGCGGAACGGTCGGTTGGGAGGAGTTGAGATGGCAACGAAGATCAGCATTCTCGGAGCGGGCAGCGCGGCGTTCACGCTGGGTATCATTCGCGACATTTGCATGACGTCCAATCTGCACGGCAGCACGGTGTCCTTCATGGACGTCAATCGGGAGCGTCTCGATCTGGCGCACGGTCTGTGCCGGCGCTACGCGGAGGAGGTCGGCGCAAAGCTCGACCTGCACGCGACAACGGACCGCCGCGAGTCGCTCGATGGCGCGGATTTCGTGCTGAACACCGCGCTGGCGGCCGGGCACGACCGGCTTGACGAAGGGTGGGCGATCGGGATCCGGCACGGCTACCGGCTCGGCGGCAGCTTCCACGTCATGCACGACGAGGCATTCTGGATCAACTTCTACCAGTACAGGCTCTGGGACGACATCGTCGCCGACATGTCCGAGCTGTGCCCGGACGCCTGGCTGCTGCTGCTGGCCAATCCGGTCCTGGCGGGCGTCACCTATCTGGGCCGCAAGTACCCGCGCCTGAATCTCGTCGGGCTGTGCAGCGCGGCAACGGCAACCCGCGGCGTGGCCAAGCGCCTGGGGCTGGATGCCGAAGCGTTCACCTTCGAGCTGGCGGGCGTAAATCACTACGTATGGCTGACCCGCGGCTACTACCGCGGCGAGGACATCTTTCCCATACTCGACCGCTACCTCGACGCGCATACGGGAACCGAGAAACCCTGCGGCGATTTCTCGCCTGTGCACGTGGATCTCTATCGCCGATTCGGCGTGTACCCCGTGATCCTCGAAGGCGGGCCGTGGTGGTATCACTCCGATCCGGACCGCGACATGACCAAACAGGCGCGCCGGCAGAGCCTTCAGATCAGGCGCAACAAGACGATCGCCGAGTTGACCGAGTTGCTCCGCGACCCGTCCAGGCAAGTCACCGATCGGGCCGCACCGTCCGAGTCCTCGGGCATGCACATGATTCCCATCATCGAATCGATCGCGTGCGACATCCCGCGCGTGCTGGTCGACAACACGCTCAACACCGGCAACTTCGTGCCCGGGATCCCGTCCAACTTCAGCGTGGAAATCCCGCTCCTGGTCAGCAAGCGCGGAATCCGGGGCATCCAAACCGGCGGCCTACCCCGGCCGCTTCTGGCGCACATGCTCCACGCGCGCGTGGCGCCGGTGGAGATGGAACTGGACGCCTACGAGCGCGGGTCCAGGGAGTCGCTGCTGCAGTTGATCATGATGGACCCGTGGACCACCTCGGAGCAGCAGGCCAAGGCGTTGCTCGACGACATCCTGGCGCTGCCGTACCACGAGGAGATGCGGGAACACTACCGCTGAGGGGGGGGCCATGGGCGCCGGGCGCGGCGCACCCGGATTTGTCTTGTCACCACTCGGCAATGTGTGGAACATGTCGGGCAACGTCCGAAACAACTCGGAAGCGCTGCTGAGCAGCCGGCAGCGTGTGCGCCAGCCGGAGAAGGGGACAAGTCACGATGAACCCGGAGAAGCTGACCCGCGCGGAGAAACTGAGACGAATCGGCCATCTGGCCCAGTTGGGCGGCACGCGCCACTATGTGCTGAGCGACGGGCGCGCTTCGGGCGTGTCCGCCGTCGACATGGACACGGGCACGGGCCTTGCGTTCACGGTCCTGCCCGGCCGCGGGCTGGACATCTCGCGCGCGGGCTACAAGGGCACGAACCTGGTCTATCTCACGCCGAACGGCGAGGTGCATCCGGCGTACTACGAGCCGCAGGGCGAAGGCTGGCTGCGCACATTTTTCGGCGGGCTGCTCACGACCTGCGGGCTCACCTACCTCGGCCAGCCGGGCAAGGACGGCGAGACGGAGCTCGGCCTGCACGGCCGCTACGCGGCCACGCCGGCGCGGCAGGTCTGCGACCTGTCGGCGTGGGACGGCGACCGCTACGTGATGAAGATCTCCGGCGTGATCGAGGAATGCGCGCTGTTCGGCGACAAGCTGCGGCTCACGCGCACGGTGACCTCGGCGATCGGGAGCCGGTCGCTCACGATCCGGGACGAAGTCGAGAACTTCGGCTACGCGCCGAGCCCGTTCACGATCCTCTATCACATCAACGTTGGGCACCCACTGCTCGATGAGGGGGCCGAGCTGGCGCTAACGGCCTTGAACAGCGAGCCGTTCGACGCGCAGTCGGCCGATGCCGTCGCGGACATGCTCCGCTGCTCCGGGCCCGTGCCCGGTTTCGAAGAGCAGAACTTTCAGCACGACATGGGCCCCAACGCGGAGGGCGACGCGCTGGCCGGGCTGGTCAACCGGAAGCTGGGTGACGGGCTCGGCCTGTATGTGAAGTTCGACAGCGAGTCCCTGCCCTATTTGAACGAATGGAAGATGATGGGTGAAGGCGACTACGTGCTCGCGATCGAGCCCGCGAACGCGCCGTGCAAGAACCGGGCGGTTCTGCGAAAGACAGGACGGCTCCCGTTCCTCGCGCCCGGCGAGATCCGGACGATTGAGATCGAGATCGGGGTGCTGGACGGCGGGCAGGATCTCGACGCGTTCGTCGCGGGCTGCAAGACGACGGCGGAGTGAGCCCGGCTCGCGGGACGCTCGCCCTCCATCCGGGATCGTGCGCTGTTGGACGAATCCGGCTCGCGGGACGCTCGCCCTCCATTTGGCATGCCACAGCGCGACCACCATCCAACGCAACAGCCGCTCAGTGAAGGGCGAGCGTCTCGCGAGCCGGGTTCAGCATACGACGCGGCTTCTCTCTCAATCTACAAGTCCACCGAGGCCCGGAGGCCAACCGGCGATGTTGAGCCAATGTCGAGCCGCGTGCCGCTCACCGTTACCTGATCCGTCCAGCCGGGTCCGCGGAGCTCGATGTTCTGGCCGGGCAACGCCTGCCAGGCGACAGCCGGATTCGCCCGCAGGTTGGGGATTAGCACGAACAGCGCCGTTGTGGAGGCGGCCCGCCACTTGGCGACTGCGACCTGGTTCGTGAACTCCGGTTTCCACGAGAAGGGCATCCACCGGCCTTTCTCGAGCCGCAGTTTGGCGAACGGCGGCGCGATGACGGTGAGTTGTGTCTTGCCCGGCCTCACACGCTGCCATTCGTCCGAGTCACGCCCGGACCACAGGCGCAGCCAATCGTCGGAGGCAACCCCGGCCCAGGTGACCTGTCGGCCGGCCAGTTGGGTCCCGGCGAAGTCGGGCGGGCATGCCGAACGAATCTGCCACTCGTACTCGTGCTCACGGTCGGCCTCGAACCGATCGGCAACGATCACATACCGCCCGCGCACGAGCGCGAGTGTGCGGCGCCAGGTGCAGTCCTGGAGCCGGGCGGTGACGGTGGCGTGTTGGACCGGGCCGGCGGTGACCGCATTGGAAAGCGTGCCCATGGTCTGCTCGCGGTCCGGGCCCATACCGTCGATCATCGGCACGTTGTGGAACGTGGCGTCGTAGTAATCTTTGCTCTTCCAGTGATCGTAGGCGGAGTCGTTGGCGAGCAGTTCGTCGTGCGCGACCAGCACGAAATGGCCGGTATCCGCGTGGCTGTACCACCAGTACGCTCTGGGCCCGGTTCTGGGCCAGTCGTCGTTCTTGCCGCCGAACCAGACGCCGAGACTGTCGCGGCCCCAGCCGCTGCGCAGGACGACCATTCCGGAAGGCAAGAACGCACGGGATGCCGGCGGCATCGGGGCGGTGACATCGTCGTCATACAGCGCGATGGCCGGGCAGAGATAGAACTCATGCATCTTGGCGTCCTTGGCGGCTTCGTGACGAAAGAGCGAGGCCCGTGCCCGTCCATAACGCCGATTCGCGAGCATACAGAACAGGCCCTTGCTGTAATCGAAGTCACAGGTGCCCCAATGGATATACTGGCCGTTGGGTTTGGTCTGATAGGCAGCGAACAGGAGCCATTCGCGCAGGCGCGGGTCGCCGAGCAGGAACCTGCCCGTGGCGCGCTCATAGGCGACGGCGAACCGAACGAACTGCAGCGCCATATAGTCGCTGTACCCGCGCCCTTCGATGAACAGGCCGCCTGGTCTGAAGAACAGGAAGTTCTCCTCGCGCCGGATCTCGTGCAACGCGCGCGTGAGCCACTCGCGCGGCGTGTGTTTCAAGCCGCTGTGGTTGCACAGCGCGAGCGCCGCCATGCCCAGCGCCGACGCGCCGAGCGTGCGCTGATTGCCGTAGAAACGGCCGCCGCGGACGGTCTCCAGCAGTTCACAGTAGGCATTCGCCTCCTCGGCAATGCGGCCGCGAATGGTCGCAGAGTCCTCGGGACTCAACCCCTTCCAGGCAGCGAGCAGGTCGTAGGCGAAGACATAATCGGCGAACCCATGCGAACTGGGCTCCAGCGAGATTTCATCGATCCCCTTCTCTCGATTCGGCTCCGTCTTGCGCCCGATGCGGTGCTTCACGAGCCGATCTCTGGCGCGTTGCGCGGCGTCTTCGTCGCCGGTGAGCCACCACACGAATGCCGCGTCACTGGCCGAGCGGTCTTTCCCGATGCGGGCCCACCAGCGCGCATAGGGCTCGCGTTTGATCCGCGTCAGCATGCGCGCATGGTCACGGGCATCGAAGAACAGGTACGGATGCCGTTCCCGGGCGGGGAGCGCGGGCTGCCACAGCGGGCCCCATTCGGCCGGGATGGTGTCTGCCTGCCCCATGGCCGCGCCGAAGACGAACACGGCCAGTAGCCAGGATCCGCGGAGAGCCTTAGTTAATATGTTAAAGACCTGACCCCCTCGCCTCTCACGGGAGAACGAGTTTCATACGGCCCCACCCTCTCCCGCACACGCCTGCCGCACGGCGTCCGTCCGGTAGACCTGCGCGCCCCAGTTGAAATCCGCGGGGAACAGGAAACAGCCGCCGGACCGAAACCGGCCGCCCTTCTCCACGTGCTCGGCCAACGCGCGCTGCATGGAGGTTTTGCGCGGCGCGCTGCGGATATCCTTGACCCGGAGCCCGAACACCTGCCAGATCATGGTGGTGCCGCCGCCTCTCAGCGGGTAGAGGTAGACCTCCTTCTGGAAGCGGACCAGGTTCGATTCCGGCTTGAGCAGCGCTTCGAACTGCGGGTCGAGGATCCAGGAACTGCAGACGAACGCCTTGAACGGGCGGTCGGGGAAGTACTTCGGGAAGAACGCCAGCGCGCGGCGCAGCGATTCGCCGCACGCGTCGTAATCCATCGGCGGCGGGCCGGCAGGGATATGGATTTCGAGGATGCGGTCGTTGGGGAGCAGGGCCGGTTCCCACTCGCTCGCCGGCAGCCGCAGTCGCCGGTGCACGGCGAAGCCGCGCGGATCGATGGGAAAGCCCGCGATCGCCGTGTCCGAGATTTCCAGCGTGCTGGTCCAGCCGTCCGGGGCACCCTCTTGGCCGGCTACGTCCATCTGGCCATCGGCCCGGAAGGCAACCCCGTCCTCGGCCAGGGCGAGCACGGCACGGGCGCGGCGGTGGCGAAAGGCGCGAAGCCTGCCGGTGAACGGGCCGTGCTTGAACTGGAGCCGGCCGAGGTGATACAGGTCGCCCCGCCAGGAGTGCATGAGCCATCCGAAGATGTTCTGGCTGATCCCCCAGTGCCCGGTCCGCAAGAAGTAGTCCTCGGTCTCCAGGCAGCGCTTCAGGTCCGCCACGGTATCGCGAATCACGTCCGCGGGAATCTCGCGTTCGCGGTGAATCCGCTGCATGCTCGGGATGCCCGAAAGCAGGACCAGCACATAGAACAGGCCCGCGTCGCGATCCAGCGCATGGGTCGGGAGCGGCCACGACTTGAACTCGGGGCGCACGGGTCTTTCGCCGAAGAGCCGGCAGTGACAGTACCAGGCCAAAGCGCTGAGCGCATCGTTAGCCGCGACGCGCTGGGCGGCGGCGGCCACGGCCTGCGCCATGTCCGCGGGCAGCAGGACCGTCTCGCAGTCCCGCGCGATCTGCTCGGGCTGGAGGAAGGGCGGCCCGCCGGCCGGCAAGGTCTGTTGGATGGCGTCCCAGTCCTCGCGGAATACGTCCGCTGCGTCTTCTATCCCGAGCTTGCGTGCGGTCGTTTGCAGGTTCATCGAGTATTCGTCCCCATTGGCTAAACCGGGCGCGCGGGCTTCGGCTGCCTCGTCACCTTGCGTTGGCACTCGTCGAGAACACGCCGCGCGAGCGGTAGACCTGCGTGCCCCAGTCGAAATCTTCGGGAAACAGGAAACAGCCGCCGGAACGCAGGCGGCCGCCCTTCTCGATATGCTCGGCCAACGCGCGCTGCATGGACGTCCGACGCGGCGCGGTGCGAATGTCCTTGGTTCCCAGCCCGAACACCGCCGAGTTCATGGTGGCGCCAGCGCCGAGCAGCGGATAGAGGTAGACCTCCTTCTGGAACCGGACCAGGTTCGACTCCGGCTTCAGCAGCGCTTCGAGCTGCGGGTCGAGAATCCAGGAACTGCAAACGAATGCCTTGAACGGCCGGTCGGGGAAGTATTTTGGAAAGAATGCCATCGCCCGGCGCAACGACTCGCCACACAGGTCGTGGGCCATGGGCGGCGGCCCGGTGGGGATGTGGATTTCGAGGATCGGGTCCTCCGGCGCGAGGGCGGGTTGCCAGTCGCGCGCCGGCAGCCGCATCTGGCGGCGCACGACGCAGCCGCGCGGATCGATCGGGAAGCCGGCGATCTCCGTGCCGGTCACTTCCAGCGTGCTGGTCCAACCGTCCGGCGCGCGCGCGGCGTCGCTACCCTCGTGCATCTCGCCGTTCGCGCGGAAGGTCAACCCGTCCTGGGCCAGGGCCAGAACGGCACCGGTGCCGCGGTTGCGAAAGACGCGAAGCTTGCCGCGGAACGGGCCCGGCTTGAACTGGAGCCGGCCCAGTTGGTACAGGACGCCCCGCCAGTGATTCATGAGCCAACCGAACATGCGAGGGCTTAGCCCCCAGTGCCCGGTCCGCAGGAAGTAGTCCTCCCTCTCCATGCAGCGCTTCAGATTCAGCACCGTCTCGCGGATCACATCGGCGGGAATTCCCCGCTGGCGATGGACCCGCTGCATGTTCGGGATGCCCGAGAGCAGGACCAACACATAGAACAGGCCCGCGTCGCGATCCAACGCGCGCGTCGGGAGCGGCCAGGACTTGAGATCGGGGTGGGCCGGCTCTTCGCCGAACAGCCTGCAATGACAGTACCAGGCCAGGGCGCTGAGCGCGTCGTTCGCCGCGACGCGCTGGGCGGCAGCGGCCACGGCTTGCGCCATGTCCGCGGGGAGCAGCGCCGTCTCGCAATCCCGCGCAACCTGTTCCGGCCGGAGAAAGGGCGGCCCGCCGGCCGGGAGTGTCTGCTGGATGGCGTCCCATTCCTCGCGGAACGCGGCGGCGGCGTCTTCCATCCCCAGTTTGTGTGCCATGGTCTGCAGGTTCATTGGCTATTCGGCTGCTCAAAACTCAGTCCTCTGAGGCAACGAACCGGATCGCGGCATCGAGCCGCTCGGCGTGGTCCGTGCAAGAATCCGAGCTTTCCATCAGTCCCGAGGCGTCTCGTGCCCTATGAGTTCATGCGCTCTCATGATTCCGGCAAAATAGCCGCTTCCCGCAAAAAGAATTCGTCCTATTATGACAAGAAAAACCATAATAGGACGAATCTTCTATGGATGCAAGGGACAGGCTTCACGGCCCTCACCGTTCCGCGAGGAGCTTGTTCCGGAGCACGTCCTCGGAGGCGGCGAGCCGTTCGTCGAAGTACGCCTTCGCCCACGGTTCGTCCGCGCGCAGGGCCGTCACGTCGCCGACCGCCTCGCGGACGGCGGCGGTCAATCCAGCCGGCCCACGTATCCCAGCAAGGGGTAGAACGCGTCATTGAACGTCTTCATAGCAGTGTCCGTGCGCGTGTCGCAACTCACGGTCTCTTCTCCACGACGCTGAGCGCGAGCAGTACGACAGCGTTGTTGGGGATCAACTTGTCGGGCCCGCCGCGCCAGATCCTGCAGCTATAGGCGCCGATCGAGCCCTTGAGCCGGACCTCCTCGATGCGCTTGCCGAACCGCGGGTTGCGCCACTCGAACGCGAAGAACGTCGCCGGCTTGCCCTCCGGTGTGGTTCCGCACGCGACGGGATCGGCGCCGTAGAGTCCGGCGCCGCCCCATTCCAGGATGTTCACGCCGTATCGAATCGGGATAGTCTCGACCAGTCCATCCTCGTAGACCACTTCGTACCAACCCAGCAGATCGGCGCTGTCGGCGAAATTGTAGATGCTGTGGTAGCACATCATGCTCTTCGACGGCCTGGCGCAGGCGTGCAGGAAGACCAGGCTGCTCACGTCCCGTCCGACCCGGATCCCGCCGGCCTCGCGCGGGAGCGGGTTTTTCTCCTCGCCCTCGACGCCCGCCACCACGCCGCACCTCCCGTCCGCTACATTCGAGTCGGGCACGAGAAACGTCTTGTTGAGCACGCTGAGCGTGCCGGGTGCGAGAGTGGGCAGCGCCTGCCCCACGGGTGTGTCGTCCGCCGCCAGATTGAATGCCGCCGCGATATCGAGCGACACGACGGGGTCGCCCTCGTCGCTCGGCTCGGCTGCGCCGCGCAGGTCGCGCCGGACGATGGGATAGAGCCGACGCAGCAGTGGGACCATTTCCGCCTTCTCGGGCCAGTGCACGGCCCAGAGCAAATTCGCGCAGCGCAGCAAGCGTTCGACCAGATCCTTGCCGAAATTCCATTCGGTTGTGGCGGCCCATGAGGAAGGCGCGCCGCCGAACACTTTTTCCGCGTTGCTGCGCCGTTCCCAATCCGCGATCTCGGGCCCCATGTTCCCGTAGATCTGGTCGAACCCCATCTCACGCACCGAGATATCGTTGTCCTCGCCGCGCCAGCCGGGCCGGCCGGCGTTCTCATCGCCGGGCCGATCACTCCAGAACCAGTTGAAGATGAGGATGTCTTTCGGGATCCAGTCGTTGACCTGCTCCTCGGAAAGGGCTCCGTGCCGGCCGAGCCGCTTGACGAAGTGGTCGCCCCACATCGCGACCCGGATGCCTTTCCCGGCCAGATACCCGTGAATCTTCACGACGTCCTGCGCGTAGAGCTCGGCGCGGTTCTTGCCCTTGCAGCGCTCGCAGATGAGGCTGTCGGGCAGGAACCATTCGTCGTGCCCGATATGCGCCATCT
The DNA here is from genome assembly GCA_016929905.1 of Kiritimatiellia bacterium. GTDB lineage: Bacteria > Verrucomicrobiota > Kiritimatiellia > JAFGHX01 > JAFGHX01 > JAFGHX01. The sequence goes on along the minus strand of JAFGHX010000143.1, from coordinate 1,134 downwards.
TCGGCTGCATGACCTCGATATACTCGTCGAACACGTCGAACATCAGTTCGTAGCTCGCCGGATTGGATGGGCAGTAGGTATCGGGCCACTCTTCATCGGGCGTCTCGGCGATCTCGCGGTGGCGGGTGAGCAGGTAGTAGCTGTGCGTGAGGCCCGGCATCTCGGGGATGACCTCGATGTGGTGTTTGCGCGCGTATTGGATGATGTCGGCGACCTCCTCTTTCTCGAGCACGCCGCCGTCGGCGGTGTCGTAGTGCGTCGAGTTGGGCGCGCCGCCGCGCGCGTCGCTGACGGCCGGGTAGTTGAGCCGGCGGTAGGTGAGGTCGCGCGCGAACTCGATCCAGCCGGCGTTGAGTTCCGGGTGACGGTCGAACCGCATGCCGGCGTTCACCTCGAGGATGAGCTTGTTGAATTTGCACAGCCCCATGAAATCGCGCAGGAACCGCTTGAAGAACGGGATATTGTCGCGCCCGGGCAGGTAGAGCCGCACGCCGCGGAACGTTTTGTGGGGCCAGTCGCGGACGCGCAGGCAGGGGATGCGCAGGCCGGCGGCGTCTTTCTCGATGAGCTGCCGCAGCGACTGCAGCCCGTAGAAAGCGCCCGGCTCGTCGCTGCCGGCGATCAGGACGGTGTTCGGCTCGACCCGGAGTGCGTAGCCCTCGGGGCCGGGCTGGTCGGGCGTGACATCCAGGCCGCGTGCGGCGCAGAGTTCCGCGACCAGCGGGTTGGTGCCGGCGCCCATCACGATGACAGTGGAGCCCGACGGCAACGTGGATGCGGGCTCGGCTCTCACGCCGAGCCCGTACCGGTCGCTGAGTTCGGCGGCCAGGGAGCGGGCGAGGAACAGGTCGTGTTCGGATGGGTTTTGGGGTAGGAGGATCTGGGTTTGTTCGTTCAGCGTGAACAGGCCGTCGGCCTGTTCACATTCGCGGGGGATGGGGAAGATGGTTGTGGCGGTTGTGGTTAGTGTTGCGGGTTGTGCGGGCATTGTGGGTTCTCCTGTGTTACGGGTGATTGTGTCTCTTTGCTGTTCGACGTTCTTTGGTGGACCCGGCTCGCGGGACGCGCGCCCTCCAGTTCGGCTGTCCCACACCGTCTGTAGATCCCGGCTCGCGAGACGCTCGCCCTCCATTG
>JAFGHX010000142.1 GCA_016929905.1 Kiritimatiellia bacterium | reverse complement strand
GGGTATTGGCCCCCCAGCCGCGCCTTGCGCGCCCCGCCGTGGCGCTCCCACTAACGTTAGCGTATTTACGAAAGGCAGTACTTAGTCAAGCCGGACGTCAGGCACCGGGCTCTACGCCCCTTACGGGGCTCACTACGAACGGCAGAACGGCCTTGATTTGTGGCTCGTTTGTAGTGAACGCCGTAAGGCGTGTGGGGACGCGATGCGGCTGTGTCCTGAGGTCCCTCACTCCGCCGCGTCTGGCGATCCGGGTGTTGCCGGGTGCGTGCCGTTGTCCTCCACCAAGGAGAAGCGCGCCTTGATCTGTTCCTCGATCGCTTTCTGCCGCTCGACCCGGCGCGGATCCGCGTTGCGGAGCGATTCCTCGATCCAGGTGACGTATTCATCCATGGAGAGCCGTGGCGGCAATGGCTCCATCTTTCGGGGGTGCTTCTTCACGGTCTGCGCAACGCCTCCACTTGGTCTCGGATGAGCGCGTAGACCTCATCCGTTCCGAACCGGTCGCATAACGGCCGGATGTCAGCCTCGAGGCTCAACTCGTGCAGCACGGTCAAGTACGCAATGTCGGGCAGGTCCTTCCCCATCCGGCGCGGGACATCCTGCGAGAGGGCGAAGATTTTCATGGCGATGAGATCCCTGACTGTCGGAATCTTCAGTGCGTGCCCGTGCACGTTGACGCAGGCCGCGTTCTCGAGCAGTCTGCGCATCGTCTGCTCATCCACGCGCAGGAAATCCGCACGGGGCGCCTCGTCCGGAACGGAGAAGAACGCGACGTTCTCTCGGATGGCGACATTCGTGAACCCCGCCTGGGTCATGATCTTCCTGACCGAGTCAAGCTGATCCGCGACGATCATGAAATCCACGTCCAGGGTGTTCCGTGTGTAGCCGTGGTGGTTGACGGCGAACCCGCCGATGAGCAGGCAGTCAACGCCGGCGGCCGGCAGATCGTCCGCGGCGATGGCCAGAATCCTGTCCAGCAGCGTCATCGTTGTCCCTCAGGGGGGAGTATGCCATCCCGCGCGGCGCGAGGCCAGTCTTCTTGACGTCCGCGTTCCACGACACTACGTCCCGAGCAGGATCCGTGCGAGTTCCTCCAATGACGTCTGCTTTTCGCGGACGAGCGCGATTCCGTCGTCGATCAGGGTCTTGAACCCGTTCTCGACTGCGAGCTTCCGGAGTTGCTCCGTGGGCGCGTCTTGTTGGAGGAGCGGGTAGATCTCTTCGCCCGGTTCGTACAGCTCGAACGCCGCGACTCGGCCTCGGTAGCCGGTGCCGTTGCACTTCGCGCAGCCCCCGGGCCGGTACACGACCTTGGGCCGCCGGCTCGCCTTGACGCCAAGCGCATCGAGCAGCATGGGATCGGGTTTTCCCTTCTTGCGGCAATGCGGGCACAGCCGGCGCAGAAGCCGCTGTGCCGCCACGCCGACGAGACAGTTGCAGATTCTGTACGGGTCAACGCCGAGGTCGCGCAGGCGGGTCACGGCGCTCACGGCGTTGTTCGTGTGCATGGCGCCGAGCACCAGGTGCCCGGTCATCGCCGCCGCGATCGCCATATCCACCGTCTCGGTGTCCCGCAAATCGCTCACCATCAGCACGTTCGGCGCCGATCGCAGCATATGACGGAGCGCGCTGGGCATCGTGACTCCGCCCTTCGGGTTCTCGGGGATCTGGCATGCCCCGTCGAGCAGGTACTCCACGGGATCTTCCACGGTCATGACTTTGAGGGTCGGGTTGGCCGCCAGCGGTTTCAGCATGGCGTACAGGGTCGTGGTCTTGCCGCACCCGGTGGGGCCCGTGACGAGACACAGGCCGTCTGGTCGTTTCGACCATTGGGTAAGGCGTCGGCCGATCGCGGGGCGGCCCAGCGACTTCATGTCGAGATCCACCTGTTCCGTGGCCAGGAAGCGCAGCACGACATGCTGACCCACGACCGTTCGGGCGAAACTCAGTCGAATATCGTACTCTTTCTGCGCCATTCGGATCCGTATGCGTCCGTCTTGCGGCAGGGCCGTCTTCGTCTCAAGATTGGCCATGATCTGCAGGCGCGAGATGAGCGCCGGAAACAACTCCGCGGGCGGCGCCTCCACCTCCCGGAGCAGTCCGTCGATTCGGAATCGCAAGCGTGAGCGATGCTCGTACTGCTCAATGTGGATGTCCGAGGCATTGGCGTGGACGGCCTGCTGCAGGATCCGGGAGACGGTCTTGATGATGGATTGCGATTCGGCCGAGAGTGCGCTGCCGGCGAGGTCCGTACCCACCGTGCCGCCCGTCGGTTCGATTTCGCCCGATGCCTTTCCCGAACCCGTATCACGCGGCTCGCGGGGCTCCCTTCCCGTACGCTGCGGCCGAGCGGTTTCGCGGGTTGTTCCTTTCTTCGCGCTTCTCTTGGCTCGCTTCTGATCCGTTTTCATCGTTCACCTCCCGCACGTGACAGGGCCGTTTGAGCGCCGGAATTCGCTGAATTCCGCGGTGTCCGCTTCAGGCGATCACTTCCAATCTTACCGGCGACGTCGAGAAACGTTTCCAACTCTGGAGATCGCTCATGTCTTGATCGCGTTTCCGAACCCGCTCGCGTTCCGACAGCCACTGTTCGATACGGACCTTACGGAACCGGATCTTGCCCGCGAACTCGAAGTGCGGAAGTTGGTCGAGCATCTGCTCCACGTCTTCGACTCCCACTTTCAGGTAGTGGGCGAGATCGTACATGTCCATGATTTCAGGTGCGCCAGTGGCGCGCAGGTCGGCGTGGATCCGGTTCCGCACATCTTCTGCAACTCGCGGGTCGGGATCGACAGTGGCTATGACGTTTGCGATTGCTCGTCCGAACTCCGTGTTCGTTTTCTTTTTCATTTCGTCACTCTCCCCAGATCGATCTTGCCGGCGAGCATCTTGCGCAATTCCTTGCACGCGCGGTAGGCGCGTGTGCGACACGTCGTTTCCGTGACCTCGCTGATTTCCGCCATTTCCGCGTAGGTCAGTCCATTCACGTAGTGCAATACAAAAGCCGCTCGATAGTCGACCGGCAACTCGGCCAGCGCTTCTTCTATCAAACGCTGCTGATCGTTCATTTCGGCTCTCAATCCCGCGTCCGGTTCCATGCCGCCGATATGGATTTCGAGGAGCGCGCCGTCCGTGCCGTTGACGGGGGCCTGGAGGCTCTGGTGTACGTGCTGCCGCTCTGCCCGTGCCAGCAGGTTGTAGCAGCGGTGTGTCGCGATCCGGAACAGCCAGGACGAAAACTTCGACTTCTTCGTGTATTGGCGGCGGTACCGGTGCAGGAAGAGCCAGGTATCCTGAAACAGGTCCTCGGCGCACGCCCGCACCTGGATCAGCCGCAGAATGTACCCGTAAAGCGGCCGCCGGTACCTCTCGAACAGCGCGTCGAAGGCGGCGGCGTCACCCGCCTGATAGCCAAGCATCAGTTCTTCGTCGCTGGCGTCCATATGCCCAATCAAGCACAGTTGTCTTGCCGATACAAGCACGCGTCCAGGCCTGTCCCTTGCATACATACCGGTCGGCGGGCGTTTCGTTCCCGGAAACGTGGGGAATTCGCGGCGGTCGGCCGGACTGTGCAGCGCGATTCGTGCCCGAAATCCTTTGACCGAGGCGCACGACGGCTCTATACTTCGCCCTGATATGAACAGGAATCCGCTAGTCTTGAGGTCCGTCGCCGGCGTCCGGGTATGCTTTATTCGCGATGCGCGGAGGATCCTCGTCCCCATGCCGGGACGGAGCGGGTTCGCCTGATCGTGATCCACAGTCTGGATTGGGAAGCCCGCTCGAGAGAGCGGGCTTTTTTTGTTGGAGGTGCAAGATGAGCAAGCGAACGAGTTGGCATGAAGATGATCGGTTCTGGTCCACATTTGAGCCGAAGATGTTCAGCGAGAAGTGCCTGAACTCGGCCCACGAGCAGACGGACCAGCTGTTGGCGCTGCTGGAGCTGAAAGAGGGCGCGAAGATGCTCGACCTGTGCTGCGGACCGGGCCGGCATTCGCTGGAGTTGGCCAGGCGCGGGTTCCGCGTCACCGGCGTCGACCGCACGGCGCGGTACCTGCGCACGGCGCGCAAGACGGCAAAGCCGGAGGGGCTCAAGATCGAGTTTGTCCGGGCCGACATGCGGCGGTTCTGCCGGCGGAATGCGTTCGACGCCGCGATCAACATGTTCACGGCGTTCGGATACTTCGACGATCCCGCCGAGGACCGGCAGGTGATCGGCAATCTGTACCGCTCGCTCAAGAAGGGCGGCAAGCTGTTGATGGACGTTCAGGGCAAGGAGATCCTGGCGCGCAATTTCCAGGAACGGACCTGGCAGGCGGGTGACGACGGCGAGCTGTTCATCGAGGAGCACAAGGTCACGCGGGACTGGACATGGCTCGAGAATCGGTGGATTCTCGTCAAGGGCAACACGCGGCGTGAGTTCAAGCTCTGCCTTCGGGTCTATTCGGCGGCGGAGTTGAAGGCGCTGCTGCAGGACTGCGGGTTTTCGACAGTCCAGATCTATGGATCGCTTGCGGGGATTCCATACGATCACAAGGCGAAGCGGCTGGTTGCGTTGGCGCAGAAGTAGCCTCATGCGCCATTGGCGCGAGGCGAGGAGGAGAAGGTCATGGATCCGCAGACGATGCGGTACATAACGCCCGCACACCTATTCCAGACCCGGTTCGCACCGGACCGGCCGGCGCCGCGCTGGGCGGCGGCCGTCCTTTGTTTCCGGGACACGCGCGGTTCGCAGGCTTTGCTGGACGTGTTTGGCGCGGAGCCGCTCGGCTACAAGGCGATCTGGGGCATGGATGAATGTGGCGAACGGCCGTTTGTCTATCGAGCGCGAGCCGGGGCGTGCGACGTCGGTGTCGTCGCCGGATGCCTGTGGGGCGGGCCGCAGGCGGCGATCCTCGTCGAGGAGTTGGCGGCGTTGGGGGTGAAACATCTCGTTGGCTACGGCGCAGCGGGCAGCTTCGTTCCGGATCTGAGGCAGGGCGAGCATGTGGTGGCGGTGTCGGCGCTGCCGATCGATGGGACGAGCCGTGCGTACGGCGCCGGGCCCTGCGCAGCCGCAGACGGGCTGCTTGACACGGCGCGTGGTGCGGCTCAAGAATTGGGTGTCGCGCTGCGAGAGGTCACGGCGGTGACGACCGATGCGGTCTACCGTGAGACGCCCGCGCTTGTCGCCGCGTGGCGGGCGCAGGGCGCGCAGGTCGTCAACATGGAGACATCGGCGTTCTATGCGGCCGCCCGGGTTTGCGGCGTTCGCGCCCTCTGGCTGGGGCATGTCAGCGATTGCCTCGCGGACAGATGGGAAGACTGGCATATCGACCGGGTGGCGGTCTCGCGGCTCGGCGCGCGGCTTTGCCGGACGATCGTGCAGGCGCTGCCGAATTGAGGCAGGAAGGGGGAGGGGATGGAGTACATCGAGAAGCTGAAAGGCGCGTTGTACGGCACCGCGATCGGGGACGCGATGGGGGCGCCGGTCGAGGGCTGGTCGGCGGCGCGGATTCTCGAACGATTCGGCGGGCATGACTTTGCGACCTTTATTCCTCCCACGCATGAGGGAGACCCCGCGCGCGGCAAGGGCGCGGGCCGTATCACGGACGACACGCTCATGACGGAGGTGCTCATTGAGGCGTACGGGGAAGCGAAAGGGCACCTGGACGCCTACGGGTACAAGGTGTACATCCTGCCGGCGGTCAAGGACCGCGCGCGCTGGATTCCGGAGCGGCAGAGGTCCACAGCGCTGTGGGAGCGGCTTTGGTTCCCCGAGAAGTACCCGTGGATGCGGATGGTGCCCGCCAACGCGGAGCCCAGGACCGCGGGGATCGGGAACATGGTGAATTGCGGGGTGGCCATGTGGATGATGCCGGTCGGCGCGGTCAATGCCGGGGCGCCGCACGCGGCGTATCAGGAGGCGGTGTTGCTGGGCTCGGCGCACAACGAGTCCTTTGCCGTGGAGGCGGGCGCGGTCATGGCGGCGGCGGCGGCTGAAGCCATGCGTGTCTGCGCCACGCTGGACAGCGTGCTGGAGGTGGCCGCCTCGCTTGCCAGGGACGGGACGCGCGGGGCGATCTCGGCCGCGATTGGCGCGGCGGCCGACACGGATTCGCTCGCGCGGTTCATCGCGAAGACCCGCGCGGCGGTCGCCCCCTATGATCAGCGCACCGAGCACTGCGCGGACGACGCGCCCTTGAAGCCGACCGGGCTGAGCGACTTGGGGCGCCCGTCCCGCGTGTGCGCCATTGAGGAACTGCCGGTCGCGCTGGCCGCACTCCGTTACGGCGGCGGCGACGCGGTGAAGACGCTGCGCGCGGCCGTCTGCTACGGGCGGGACTGCGACTCGATTGCCGGCATGGCCATGGCGTTGTTCGGCGGGTTGTACGGGATCGATGCGCTGCCCGCGGGCCTGTGTACCGGCGTGGAGGCCGCCAACCGGCGCGACTTTTCGGCGCTGGCGACCTCGTTCCACGGCGCAATCGAGGCGATCCTCGCATCGGACGCCGAGATGTTCGACCGTCACCGGGCGAGCATCGGGGCCGGGCGGTGAGCAGGCGGCCAGTGAGACCCCCGGCCCGCGGCACGCCGCGCGCTCCGCGCGAACGTGCCGAACAGGCCGGGCTACTTGCGCTTGGCGAGCTGGTTCGGCCAACGCAGCGTCCGGGTCATTTGGCCCCCGAAAACGGCGTAGGGTTCCTCGAGCACCGCGCGGGCGATCGCCTCTTTCAAAGCGGCGGCGTTCGCGGCCGAGCCGCCTCGCTGGTAGAGCCAGAGCCGCTCGCCGATGTCGAGACCGCGGCGCAGGAACGCGACGCGTCGCGGCACCTTCGGGTCTTCCGCCTTGGCGGCCAGTTCGCGCGCGGCATCGAGCAGGCGCTTGAGTTCCTCGAAATCGGACGCCGTCCACTTCTGGGCGTGAGGCCTGCGCTCCGTGAGCGGCTCGAGAAGGGCGATGTACTGACGCACGGGTTCGGCCGCCGGGCCGAAGCCGGCGGAGCAGTAATCGTCGAGCAGTTCCTCGTAGTCCAGCCGGTTGGGATTCCATTGCGCGCGGGCCAGCAGGTACAGCACGAAGCCGCGCTGTGACCAGTGCATTCCGGTCCCGTCGTAGTCGGTGCCGGCCAGGCCGCGGTTGTACAGGTACTTGGTGTCGGCCAGGGTGCGACGGGCGAAATTGGCCGGGTAGCCGTACTCGCCGCCGCGGAAGTTGGGGCGGTAGAAGAGCCGGTCCGCGTACTGGCGCCATTCGTTCCAGTGGTGGAGCGCTTCCCACCCCTGTCCCACGTACCAGATCGTGAGGTTGGGATGGGGCCGGACATGGACGGGCGGGTGCTTATAGACCGAGTAGGCATAGACGCCGGCGAGCGCCTCGGGATGCGTCGCGGCCAGCTCCTCCATGATGCGGTTCGAGAACGTGAGGACGCGGTCCGTGAGCGAGACGTAGGGGAGCCGGACGCGCTGGCCGGGATTCGGCAGGGCGATCGGTTCGGCGTGCGGCGAATCGAGCCGGCGGCAGGCCTCGCACAGGCAGAATGTTGTGCCGCCGCCGTCGTTGAGGCTCAGGCTCACGCTGCCGTTGGGGTGTTTCTGGAGCGCCCCGAGCCGATCCCGGACGATCTGCCGGATCAACTCCTCGTTCGAGTGGCACAACCGCGGACGGTCACCCCCCTTGGCCCCAGACTGATCCCGCGAGCCGTTCGGCTGCAGGGCGAACCACTCGGGGTGCTCCTTGCCGAACCGGTGCCAGTAGGTGCCGTAGGCGTGGCCGCGCGAGATCTTGCGGCCGCCCAGCCGCTGCCACGCCGCCCAGCCGGCGGTCTTGTCCTTCGCCGTGGCGAACGGCGCGCCGGCCGCCTCCTTCCTGAGTGCGTCGGTGACGGTTTTTTCGTCGAGGCCGATGGCCGGCATGAAATTCTCCTTGTCGCCCCAGCCCACGAACATTCGGATGTTGCGCGTGATGAGCTGCGGCGTTTCCGCCACGTTGGTGGCCGGGACGACCACGGTTTTGCGCCGCGGCACCACGTGGCCCAGCGAGCCGGGCCACAGATAGCGGCAGCCCAGCCGTTCGAGCAAATCCACGCTCGCGTGCTGAAGCCCCGGCTCGTCCTTGCCGCACACGGCGACGGCATTCCCGACGGTACGTACCGCCATGCCCTCGGGCCCGAGCGTGGCGGTGTTGACACCGATCGTTTCAAGTCCCTCATGCCCACCCAGGAGCACGAACGCCGATTCGCGCCAGCGCGGTTCGCTGGCCCGCGCCCCTTGGGCCGTGATCTCGAAGCGGCCGAGGGCCGAGGCATCGAGGACCGGCAGCTTCGCGCCGGACATCTCGTGGATGTGCCGGGCGATCAGATCGGCCAGCCGGCGCTCCGCCGCCGGCGCCTCCGCGCGCAGCACGAGCGCGGCCCGCACCTGGCCTTCTTCGACGAGCGTGACGGGATTCGCCCCGGCCAGCGCGCGCGGGTCCGGCTGCTCAAGGACCGTCGAGAGCTTCTCGTAGTCCTCGGGCGGGGTGTGCGGGGGCGGCTGTCTCGGGCCGCCGGCGGCCGGCTTGCCCAGGGGTTGTGTGCCCCACGTCGTCGCCTGGCGGGCGGCGTCGCGGGCCGGGCCGGCCGCGCCGATGGCCTTGATCCACAGTTCGCGGCAAGCGTCGGCGCCTTGCTCCTGCTCGCTCGCGTGCCACTCGCCCTCGCCGTCCGCCACGCCAGCGCCAGCGCGCGCGGCCGCCTCGTAGAGACCCGCAAGCGGCACGCCGAAGAAGAAGACCTTGCCCGCGCCCAGCTCGCGGACGGTGACGGCCGCGCCCAGGTCCCGGCCTGAGGCACGGTCGACCCACGCGGCCAGCATTCGGGCGCCGGCGAGATGCCCGGCCGCCAAGGCGCCGGGTACGCCCCAGGCCAGCAGCGTGTCCCGGCCCGCCACCCGCGCCGTATCGGCTGGCGCCGTCTGCACGGACCCGAAACCCGCCAACTCGGCCAATGCGCGGTCGAGGCCCTGGCCGCCGGCGAGCACCCCGAGCGCCGGGCCTTCGATGGCGATCACGCCGCCCGCGCGCACATAGGCCGAGAGCGGGCCGCGCACCGCGTCCGCGTTCCAGTGCCCCAGCCCGGACTGGTCGGGCTGCAGTCCGCCGGTCAGCACGACCGCCGCATACTGGCCGTAAGCCGACGGGTCCAGCCATCGGTGCGACTCGACGCGCCAGGCTTCCGGCGCCGCCACGCGGTAGAGAAACGTCACCAGATGGCCGGGCGATTCCGACGCCGATTTGGCCGTGTCGCCCGGCGCGGGCGTGCCGACCGCCGCCACGGGCTTTTCAGCGTCCGCAAAACCGCCGGGCGCCAGGCTGGTCGCGAGCGCGCTCGCGACCGCCGCGGCGCGGATCAGCATAAGACGAGACCCCTTCATGGCAACACCTCCCCGAACCAGAGGCCGCACTCGCGCGGCCTCACCGTTCCTGACGTTGTCGTATGGCATGGGCGCGTTACTCCTTGTTTTGTCTGCGGTGATGAGCACAGTGCACGGTCGGCCGTCTTCAACTCACTCCTTGAGCTTGCGCGCTACTTCCTATTGCAGCACAGCCGCCCGAAAGTCGGCTATGGCTTGTTCGTAGTACGGGTGTGGCATGGGGCCTTGGAGCACCGGATCGTGGGCGCGTTCCAGAAAGGCCCAAAGCCTCTTGTTGAGACCACGTTTCGTCTCCGCGTAGGCGGGGTCTTGGGCGATGTCATTGAACTCGTTCGGGTCGGCCTGCAGGTCGTAGAGTTCTTCCACGGGCGTCGGCGTCTTGCCCTTTACGCCCCGTTCACAGGGTACGATCGGGTTGCGTTTGGAACCGAAGTTGCGGATCAGCTTGAAGCGCTCCGTGCGAACGCAGCGGGTCTGATGCGCTTCGTGCTCCATCTCGGCGAACAATTCCTTGCGCCGCGGTTGTGCGTCCCGATCGCGGAAGAACGGGGCGAAGCTGATCCCGTCGAGATCCGCCGGCGCGGGCGTTCCGATCAGATCCAGCAGCGTGGGCACGATATCGATATTGCTCAGAAGCCAGTCGCAACGGGTTCCGGACGGGATCGGCCCGGCCGGCCAGCGCAGGATGAGCGCGGTCTCGATGCCCGGGTCGTAGAGATACTGTTTCGCGCGTGGCCATGGGATGCCGTGGTCGACGGTGAAGACGACCAGCGTGTCTTCCTCCCGTCCTGTTTCCCGCAGCGTGTCCAGGATCCGGCCGACGGCTTCGTCGAGCTTGCGGATGGAGCCCTGGAACCGCGCCAGTTCGTCCTTCGTCTTGTCGGTTGGTGCCAGGAACGGAGGAACGTGCACGCCCTTTTCCCGGTCTTTCTCATACGTGAACGGGTGGTGGGCCTCGTAGAAACCGACTTGAGCGTAGAACGGGCGCTTATCGTTGGGTTGGCTTCTCAAGAACTCGCAGAACGCATCGGCTGTCCGGTCCGCCTTGTTCCCGCCCCAGTGATTCCAGGACTCGAATCCGAATGGCTGTTCCGGATGGGTCGCCCCGTGCGTTTCGTGCTGATGCCCGTACAGCACGGTGTGATAGCCCGCATCGCGCAGGATGTGCGACAGGTGACGGACGTCGGGCCTCATCGACCAACCCCAGGGCGGGTGGACGAGCCCCATGGCGCCGTGGTTCTGGGGATACAGGCCGGTGAAGACCGAGCACCGGCTCGGGCTGCACATGGCGCAGGTGGCGAAATGGTTCGTGCAGAGCACGCCCGCGGCGGCGAGCCGGTCGATCGCCGGGGTGTGCACGGACGGCACACCATAGCCGCCATAGTGCCGGCCGGTGTCGTGCGAGGTGAAAACGATGATGTTCGGTTGTGTGCCCATGCGGTCTCCTTCGGCCCGATTTGACTCCTTCTGACTGATTCTTGAGAATCCTACACGCTTTGACGCAGGGCGGCCGCCCCTGGCCGGGCGGGATCCCCCTTCGCCAGGCCTGCGGGCGAGAGCCTGCCCGGCCTACTCTGGGTGCGGACGAATCCCGCCTCCGCCGCTTTCCCGGAATTCGCTCGGCACGTCTTCTTCGTCAACTCGCCTCAACGCCAGCGGCTGAATGACCTCCTCCCCGTCCTGTTCGCTGCGGAGGCGGCCCTTCGGTTTGGGCTTGGGGACGGGACCGTCGCCGGTGCCCAGAACGGTGCCGTGGCCGGTGAGCCCGAGATCGGTAGCGTCTCCTGCGTAGAGGAGTGCACGATGGCGCGGATACAGCGCAGGATCTGGAATTGCCGATATGACGGCGTTGCGGGCGAGGTGCAGCGTCACGCCTGATTTCAGGACGATGGAGCCGCACGCATAGGCACCCGGCGGCACGGTGACCGTCCCGCCGCCCCGTGCGCTGCATGCGTCCAGGGCGCGCTGGATTGCATCGTGCTCCGGCGTTTGGCCGTCGCCCGTGGCGCCGAAATTCCTCACGTCGCACGCGATACCCATTCTTCCAGCCTTCCAGTCTTTCGCCTTCTGCGCGGCACGCGCAGAAGGCACACCCCCACGCCTATTCCGCCATGAGATACACCGGCTGCCAGATCCCGCCGAGCCCGGCGCGGTCGACGACCAGGACGACCAGCGTGTTGGGCCGGTCGAACCGGACCACCTTGCCGATCTCGATCTCGAACGGCGATTTCCAGTCGTTCTTGTTGATGTTCGCGTGGTCGCCGACCCGGACGCCGTTCATCCAGACACGGCCCGTCTCGTCCAGAGCGGAGAACAGCAGGCTGATGGACTTGCCCCGTTCCGATGCCGGAACCGTGAACGTCGTGCGGTACCAGGCGAGCCCGTCGTAGTCGGCGCCGTGTTCTTCTTTCCAGGCCTTGCCGATGTCCTGGTGTTCCCACGCCTTGAACACGCTCGCGTTCGTCCAGCCCTTGTCGACGTTCACGCTTTCCAGGAACCATTTCCGCTCCTCGCCGAGCATTTCCGGGTCCCATCGGAACGCCCACCATTCCGGCAACACGTCGATCGGCTCGCGGCCGCCAAATGTGAGGATCAGCCGCTGCATGAGCGGGTCGCCGCGGCCGAGTTCGCGGCCGGCGATGCCGGCCGGGTACGTCACGTGATCCGCGGCGTGCGCTTCGCGGAAGCGCTTGAGCGCGAACGCCGCGCGAATGCTCTCTTTCATGTTCTCGGAGGTGATGCCCTCCTTATTGAGCCGATTGATCTTGGCCATCAGCTCGACATGTTCGAGGCCCGTGCGGAGGAAGGCGATGCGTTGTGCCACAATCGTTTCGTCCGCTGCCAGCCTGGCCGCCGCCCGATCGAGGATGTCACGCGCGCCGGCCATCACCTCGTCGGTGTACTCCTGGCCGATGTTGGCCGCGCCGGCCTTGTGGCCGGCCATGCTGAACGTTTCCCAGTAGCCGATGTAGCGGGCGATCTCGCCGGCGGCGCTCCCGAACGCGGATGCGAATTCCTGAATGATCCCTTCGGCGGACAGCTCCGGCTGCGTGTGCAGCCGGGCGAGCAGGTAGTACCACGGGCCTTTGACCGCGTACTGGTGGTGGAACCCGTCAAAGTCGGTGCCGAGCAGGCTGTTTTCGTGCAGGAATTTCATGACCTTGGCCGACTCGTGCATCGGCATGTAGGGCACGGCATGCCCGATGTAGAGCCAGTTCGGCCGGAAATAGAGCTTGGCGCCCGCATCGCTCCAGCCTTTCCACTCCTGGAAGATGCCGGACGCCGCGGCGTCCGGCAGGCTGCTTTGCCCGGCGACGTAGCCGAGCAGGATGTTGCCTTTGATGGTCGTCTGTTTCGGCGGCTCGCGTTGGTCCTGGTAGGCGTAGCTGCAGAGGACAACATCCGGGTTGATCTTGACGGCCTGCTCGTAGAGCGCGTTCCAGAACGTCACGTAGCGGTCGGCCTTCTGCATGCCGTCGATCGTGTCTGGCGGCTGCATGGGCGGCACGTCCATCGCGCGGCAGTTGTCGCAGACGCAGTATCCGCGCCCGTCGTTGGGACAGGCGCGGAAGAAGTCCGGCGCGCCGCTCTTTTCCCAGTCCGCGACGACGGCCCGCGCGACGTCCGGGTTGCTCACGCAGAACTTGACCGCTTCGGGATTCAACCCGTGCAGGCCGCGTTCGCCGTCCGGCCGCAGCGCGAACCAGTCGAGATGCTCGCGCCCGTACCGGCCCCACCAACGGGTGAATGAGTGGCCGAACCGCGCGTATTTGCGCCGGCCCATGAAATGGCGGCGATGCCATAGGGCTTCCTCGCGCGCGGTCCGGGCCGCCAGCGCGGGGTCCTTCGGATACACCGGCATATCCGTGCCTTTGAGCGGATCCTGCCTGCGCCGCAGAGCCGACAGTTTCGGCGTGCGGAATTGGCGCTGCCAGAGCTTCGGGCCGTCGGTGATGGCCAGGTCGCCGACGGTGAGCGTCGTTTGTCTCGGAGCATAGGTGCCCAGCTCGCCGGGCCAGAGCCAGCGGACGCCAAGCTCACGGCCGAGGAAATGATACACCGCAAACAGCGTACCGGGCTGCGTGTCGTCGATGTCCAGCGGGTCGCCGGCCTGGCCGGGCTTCCCTTTCGCGCCGTCGGCCCCGAGCAGGTACAGCGCGTTGCCGATTGTGCGAATGCGGTAGTGCTCCAGTTCCAGGCCGTCGGTCGAGATGCCTTTCGCGCGGCCGGCCTCGGACTCGCCCACGCCGATCATCCCAAACCCCGCCGGCCAGGACTTGGCCGCGGCGTCCGCGGCGCCGAGAATGGCCGGTTCGGCGCCGGTGATCAGCCGGATGTGCGCCTGCAGTTCCTCGGCCGCCAGGCGCACGGTTGGGGACGCGTCGTCGGCAACGATGATGACGCTGCGCGGCGCGCCGTCTTGGACGAGAGTCAGCTCCGCGCCGGCCTTCTGCAGGGCCGGAACCAGCACGCAGACGGCGACGAGCAGTCGGATAGCCTTCATACCATGTTTCCTCCTCAGGGTAACAGCCTGCCTGGATTGCGGGGCGCCTCTTCCGCCGAAGGGCGTGCGGGTTCGACGAGCGGCCGCAGGGCCCCGTCCGACGCGCGCGCGAGCCACGTTCGATTCAACGGGCGGCCGCCCTCCATGGGCGGGCGCCGCTCAGACGCCCGGAGGCGGCGCCGTGCTGCCGCCTTCGCGCAGCATGACCGGGGTGATGACCTCTTTGGGCGGTCCGGTCATGGCGCCGGTGATCCGGCCGATGAGCAGCTCGGCCGCGCACTGGCCGGCGCGCGCGCGGTCCGCGAAGACGGCCGTCAGGTTCGGGGTCGAGAGTTCCGTCAACGAGGTGCCGTCGTAGGTGATGACGGACAGATCGGCGGGAACATTCAGATCGAGCTCCTGGGCCAGGCGCAAGAGGCGCAGGCCGACCGAATCGCTCGGGCAGAAGACGGCCGAGGGCCGGTCCTCGCGTTGCAGGACCGCGCGCATGTCGGGCGAGTCGGCCGCGTCGGCCGCGGGAAAGTCACGCGGATCGAGCGGCAGGCCGGCGCGCCGAATCTGCTCGGCGAACGCGTCGATCCGCACGCGGATCCCCTCGTGATGGTAGCGCTCCACCACGCTGCCGAGCCGGCGATGGCCGAGCGCCAGCAGGTGCTCGGCGGCCAGCCGCCCGCCGTGTGCGCTGTCGCTGTGCACCGCGTCCACCCGCAGCGGCTGCGCGGGCCAGCCGGCCAGCAGGACCACGGGATAGTCGGGCAGGGGCCCCGGGGGCAGGTGGTCGGCCAGCACGCAGACCCCTTCGCTCGGCACGGCGTCGAGTACCTCGTCGAAACTCGAGGAGAACAGAATCGCCGTGCGGAAACCCTGCGCACCGCATTCCTGCTGGAACCCGCGCAGGTAATCCTGCTCGATCAGCGAGAAGATCCAGGTGTCCCGCGCGCGCATCATCACCGTCAGCGTCCCTTTGCCCGAGTGGCGGGCCGGCCGCTCCGCCACAAACGTGCCGCGCGCACGGAACCGTTCGACCAGCCGCGCACGCTCCAAGTCCTGGTACGCGTGGTGCACCGTCATGCGGGAAACCCCAAGCTCCCGGGAAAGCGTGTTCTCAGGCGGCAGCTTGTCGCCGGGCACCAGCTTGCCCGCTCGGATCATCACGCTGATCTGGTCAACCAACTGCCGGTAGGCCGGCACGCGCGTGTCGCGGTCGATCTTGAACGCGTCGGTTGCCTGCATCCTGGTTCTCTTTTTCATATCAACCCATATTGTACATACAAAAACCGTATCACGTTTGTCAAGAGGCTCTTCAGTTCCGGAACAGATTCTGGAATTTTGGGCACAAATCAATAATATCTTAAAAAAAGGGAAATACCACTTGACGCGCCACATCCTGGTCGTTATTGTATATACAATATGACATTGTATGGGACGGAAGGTTGGGGAGTTGGATGGGATCAAGGCGGGTTCGGGGGGACCGACCGGCAGCGGCCAGGGCAACAGCCCCTGAACGGCTGTTGCCGAGACCGGAGCTTGTGTTCGTCATGACTTCGAAACAACGGACTCTGGCAACGCTGAGCCATCGAGAGCCGGACCGGGTACCGGTGGATTTCGGGGCGACGATGGAGACGGGCATCCATCTGAAGGCGTACGCCGAGCTGTGCCGACACCTGGGACTGAATGGCGGGCCGGTGCGGGAGCGACTGAAGTTGGCGCAGCTTGCGCACGTTGATTCGGCCGTGCAGCAGAAGATCGGCGCGGACGTGCGCGGGCTATACCCGGGCAAGCCGGACGGCTGGGCGTTCATGCCCGCGACCGGGAACGGGTACGAGACCTATGTCGACGAGTTCGGGATCGGCTGGCGCCGGGCGGTGGGGGGCGGGCTGTACTACGACATGGCGTCGCATCCCCTCGCGGGTGCCGCCACGCCCGACGACATTGACGCGCATCCGTTTCCGGATCCTCGCGACGCCGGCCGGTTTCGGCACGTGCAGGCGGGCCTGGACGCCTTTGCCGCCGAAGGCGACTTTCCGGTGGTGTTCGACAACTCGTTCGGAAACGGCATCTTTCAGATGGGCAACCACGTCATGGGCTACGAGCATTTCCTGGTCGCGTTGGGGATGGGTGAAGCCAAAGCCGTGCGGCTCATGGACAAGGTGTTGGAACTCAAGATCGCGTTCTGGGACGAGGTGCTTGGCCGGTTCGGCGGCCGGATCGACGTCGTCAAGGAGCTGGACGATCTGGGCACGCAGTTCGACACGATGATTTCGCCCGAGATGTATGCCGCGCTGATCAAGCCGCGCTTGGCGGAGCTGGTGCGGTTCATCAAGTCGAAGGCGCCGCACGTGAAGATGATGATGCATGCGTGCGGGAGCATGGCGAAGATGATCCCGCACTTGATCGAGGCGGGCGTCGAGATCCTGAATCCGCTCCAGTACACCGCGGCGGGCATGGACCCGGCGGCGCTCAAGCGCGAGTTCGGCCGGGACCTGGTCTTCTGGGGCGGCGGCATCGAGACGCAGAAGATGCTTCCGTTCGGCACGGTGGCGGAGGTTCAGGACGAGGTGAAGCGCCTGCTCGACATCCTGATGCCGGGCGGCGGGTTCGTGTTCGCGCAGGTGCACAACATCCAGGCCGGCGTGCCGGTGGCGAACATGATGGCGATGTGGGAGGCGGTGCGGGAGTACGGTCGCTATTGAGCCGGGGAATTCGAGGGGGGCAGGGGGGCAGAATGGTTGTTTCCGATCTCGCCGGAATACGGTATTCTGGGCGGCGCTGCCGTGGGGGCCGGGCCCGATCGGGCGCAAGGTTGGCCCTTGCGGCTCACGGAATACCAGCCGAGGAGACATCCTGTGAAGAAGACCCAGCTCAGAATCGGGATCATCGGAATCAACGGGCGCGGCACGTTGTGGCGGTACTGGCACCAACCCCAGGGCAAGTCGATCGTGGCCGGCGCGGCGGACGTCTACCCGATGTATCTGGACATGTTCCGCGAGGTCTGCAACCGGGACGCGTTCGTGACGACGGACTACCGCGAGCTGATCGCGCGGCCGGACATCGACGCCATTGCGGTGACGACCCCGGACTACTGTCACGAGGAGCACGCCGTGGCGGCGCTGAACGCGGGCAAGCCGGTCTACTGCGAGAAACCCATGGCCATCACGATCCAAGGTTGTGACCGCATGCTCGGCCAGGCCAAATCGGCCGGCCGGCAGTTGCTGATCGGGTTCAACATGCGCTACATGGACTTCGTGCGCAAGATGAAGGCGATGGTGGACGACGGCGCGATCGGCGAGGTGAAGGCTGTCTGGATCCGGCATTTCGTGGGGCGCGGCAGCGAATACTACTTCCACGACTGGCACGCGCTGAAGCAGAACTGCACGAGCCTGTTGCTGCAGAAGGGCAGCCACGACATCGACGTCATGCATTATGTCACGGGCCGCTACACGACGCGCGTCGCCGCGTTCGGCGGGCTGGACTTCTTCGGGGGGGACCGGCCCAACGAGCTGACGTGTGCGACGTGCGAAGAGCGTGAGGACTGCCTGGAATCGCAGCACGAGCGGCTCTCGGCGAAGAAGCCGCTCCGGCACTACTGTCCGTTCCGGCGCGAAGTGGACATCGAGGACAACTACGTCAGTATCCTGGAACTGCATGGCGGGATCAAGGCCACCTACATGGAATGCCATTTCGCGCCCGACCACCACCGGAACTACACCTTCATCGGCACGGAAGGCCGGATCGAGAACAGCCAGCTTGAGAACAAGCTCTACTACTGGAAGCGGACGCGGGAGCGGCAGAAGGCGCCCGACGAGATCGTCGATTTTGCGAAGGTGAAGGACAAGGGGGACGGCGAGCTTGGCCACGGCGGCGCGGACGCCAGAATCACGGACGCGTTCGTCGATATGGTCCTGAAGGACGAGCCGCCGCCGATCCCGCCGGTGGCGGGGCGGATGAGCGTGGCGGTGGGCGTGAAGGCGCAGCAGTCACTCGAAGCGCACGGCCAGCCGATGGACATCGCCACGCCCGACGATGCCGGTCAACAGCCGCCGTCCTGATCGCGTGCATGGCCGCCCAGCGCGGGCGCGGGCCCTCCCGCACGGCATGCCGTCAGGACGGCAGGCGAAAGGTGAGGAGGGATGCCCTATGCAAGCGTGTCGGACTCTCACGGTGAGCTGCCTGGCGTTCGCGCTCTCGCGCGCCGGCCTGCAGGCCTTCACCCTGTCCGCCGGTCAAGCCTGTACGATCGTCGTGCCCGAGAAACCCAACGCCGTGGATCAGTTCGCGGCCGCGGAACTGGCCAGGCACCTGAAGCTCGTCTTCGGGGCCGATGCCCGCACGGTGAAGACCGCCGAGAACACGGCCGGCGCCGGGCTGTTCTGCGTCGGGATCCGGCCGGAGTCGGACCCGAAGCCGTTCGAGCCGGAGGAGAGCCGCTACCTCATCACGCCGGCGGCGGTCTATCTATACGGCGAGGACCGGCTCGGCGGCGGGCTGCGCACGCCGTTTCCGGGCGACGACGCCTGGATGGCGAAACAGGTGCTGTCCCTGAAATTCAACCGGACGGGCACGCTGTTTGCCGTCTACGACTTTTTGGAGTACGAGCTCGGCGTGCACTGGGTCGGGCCGGGCGATGAGGGCATTGTCTATCGGCCCCTGCCCCGCATCCAACTTCCGCCGAAATCCCACGCATGGGTTCCGCGCCTGAAGAAGCGGCACATCCGGCCGAGCGGCTGGAGCTGGCGCAGCCTGAACGCGGAGCGGGGGCATGTGGCGCAGAAGTATGCGCCGGAAGAGTTTCGTTTCACCGAGCAGTCGGCGGCAGCGGCCGAGAAAGACGTGCTCGTCTGGCTGCGCCGCATGCGGATGGGCTGCAGCGAAAACGTGCCGTTCGGCCATTCCTTCATGCACATGTGGACCCGCTATGGGAAGGACCATCCCGACTGGTTTGCCGTCGAGAAGAAGGGTGGGGGGCGCCCTTCGAACCCGAGCCGGCCGGACAGGCTGAAACTCTGTGTCTCGAACCCGGAGGTCGCCGAAACCATCGTGGCGGACTGGGCGAAGGGCCTGAAGGCGAACCCGCCGAAAGGCACCCCGTACCTGCGGGCCTGCCCGAACGACGGCGGCGGGTTCTGCCTGTGCGAGAAGTGCCTTGCGCTCGACGTGCGGCGGCCGGGCGAGCCGGAACTGGCCCACTTGACGGACCGCTACGTGATCTTCTGGAACCGGCTCGTCACCCTCGCGCGCCAGCATGATCCGAACGCCATGGTCTGCAGCTACGCCTACAGCCGCTATTTCGAGCCGCCGCGCCGCGAGCGGCTCAAACCCGGCATCATCCTCGGCTTTGTCGCGGGCAAGGGCACGAGTTATGAAGAGTGCGCGCAGCTCTGGAGCGGGTGGAAAGAGGCCGGCGTGACGGCCATGGTGCTGAGGCCGAACCAGCTCTACGCTGCGCGTATCCCCGTGCTTTCGGATATCGACAAGAAAGTGTTCGATGTCTTTCAGCTCGGTCTGAAGAACCGGATGATCGCGACCGACTACGACACCCAGCTCGGCAACTGGGCGAACTACGGGCTGACCTACTACACGACCGCCAAGGCGCACGTGGACCCGAGCAAGCCGTTCGAGCATTGGGAGAACGAGTATCTCACCGCCTACGGCGCGGCGGCGCCGGAGGTGCGGGAATACTTCCATTACTGGCGGCGCGTGTTCGACGCGAACGTGAAGCTGGGTGAGAACGCGAAATTCGGGAACGCGCTCTGGGAAACGCTGCACAAGTGGTACACCGACGCGGACTTTGCGCGCGCGCGCGACGTCCTGCAGCGCGCACGCGCCAGGCGGCTGGCGCCGAGCGAGCAGGCCCGCGTCGAGCAGTTGCTGCTCGCCAACGAGCACAACCGGCTCTGGGTCAACGCCATCGCGCGCGGGCATGAAGCGTTTGCGGAAAACGGCGGTAAGGGCCCGGCGCCGCTCGCGGCGTCGCGCGGCGCGACGCGGGCGCTGTTCGACTACCGCCTCGCGAACAGAGACCGGCTCGGTATGCACTGGCCCTGGGTCTTCGCGACGGAAATCCGGCAGTACAAAGACGCCGCACGCATCCAGTACTGGCTCAAGAAAGGAGGGCTGGCGCGTGCGGATGGCCGGCCGTCGGAAGAGGAGCGGCGAACTGACCTGGGCGACGAGTAGGGAATGGCTGATCCCGGCACCAGCGCCGTCGGCACGGTGCGGGACAAGGAGCGATAGGCGTGAGTAGGCCCAACATCCTGCTGTTCATCACGCACGACACCGGCCGGCATCTGGGCTGTTACGGGCGGGGACCGGCCACGCCGAATCTGGACCGGATGGCGGCGGCGGGCGTTTGCTTCACGCAGGCCTACTGCACGGCGCCGCAGTGCAGTCCGAGCCGGACCAGCCTGATGACCGGGCTTTATCCACACGGTCACGGACTGATCGGCCTGCTGAACAAAGGGTTCAGGCGTACGCCCGGTATTCCCACGCTGCCCGATATCCTGGCCGAGGCCGGCTATGCGACGTACCTGTTCGGGTTCCAGCACGAGGCGGAGGATCCGGCCTCGCTCGGCTATCAGCATGTGTATCGGAAACCGAAAGCCTACGAATGCGCGGATGTGTTGCCTGATCTCGCGGCCTTTCTCGATTCGCCGGCCGCCCGGGAGAAGCCCTTCTACGCGAGTGTCGGCGTGCGGGAAACGCACCGCCCGTTCCCGCATGCCGCGAGCTGTCGCGGCGCGGTGCGCGTGCCGGCGCACATGCCGGATTCGGAGGTTACGCGCGCCGACGTCCTTGACCTGAACGCCGTGGTCGAGACGGTGGACGATACGCTCGGCGCGATCCTGGCCGCGCTGGACCGCAATGGACTGGCCGGTCGCACACTCGTCATCTTCACGACCGATCACGGCATCGCCTTTCCCGGCGCAAAGGCCACGCTGTTCGAGCCGGGCATCGAGACGGCGCTCCTGATGCTTGGGCCGGCCGATCTGGCGGGCGGCGCGTTCGCAGGCGGGCGCTCGATCGGCGCGCCGGTCTCCAACATCGATCTGATGCCGACGCTGCTCGAGTTGGGCGGGGCGGGGGCGCGCGTGCCCGCCCGGCTCCACGGCCGGTCCCTGCTGCCGCTGCTGAGCGGGGCGGCCGAGGCGGTGCACGCGTGTCTGTTTTTCGAGCAGACGTATCATTCGGGCTATGATCCGCTCCGCGCCGTGCGCAGCGGGCGCCACAAGCTGATCAAGAGCTTCGAGGCCGCGAACCGGACCTGCTACTTCGCCCGGCATGTCGACCCGTCACCGTCCAAGAACTACGTGGTCGAGCATACGGACCTGTTCAGGACGCCGCGGCCCGAGCTGTATCTCTTCGACCTGGCGGCGGACCCGCTGGAGACGAACAACCTGGCGCAGGACCCGGCCCACGCGGCCGTGCGCGATGAGTGGCTCGCGCAACTCGAGGGCTGGATGCGGGCGACGGGCGACCCGTTGCTCAACGGCCACGTCCCGCCGCAGCCGGGGGCGATTGTCGCCTCGGACGACCAGTTTGACGAAGCGACAAGGCAACTGACAGCGGAGCAATACTGTGAACTGAGAGGATGGGGAACATGACCCGGAGCAATCGGACGAATCTGTCTGATCGGTCCGATCCCCATGCTCCATTGACCATTGACCATTGACCCGCCTTCGCCCTTCGTGGCTTCGGCGGGCTTCGCCATGGGCAAGGGGGTCTGCTGTGCAACCGTTCAACTTCGAGTTCGGCGAACGCTACGTCGCGATCGGCCCGTGGCAGATCGCGTTTCGGGTCTACTCCGAGTTCAATGTGTACACACCGGCGCCGGACGCGCTTGAACAGAAGCGTGACGCCGGCAAGACCGTCATCACCGCCGACCGGTTCGCCTGGGCGGGGCTGCAGCAGAGCATGCCCGGTTCGTTTCGGGCGGAGATCGTGGAGAAGGGCGACGAGTTCGAGCTTGCTGTCGAGGCCGAGCTGCCCGAACGGATCAAGGGTACGACGGTCTATGTTCGCGGGATTCCGAAGGGCGAAATCTCCGTCGGCACCTTCCGGTTCGAGCCGTTGGGCGAAAGACGCAACGATCTGCTTCAGTATCCCAAGGTGGCGCAGTGCCGGTTCCCCCTGGTATTCCTGAAGCATGCGAAGGCCGACTACACCTTCGCGCTCAGCACGGATGCGGAGGTCCGCCAGAAGACGTTCGCGGCACAGTTTCCCGGCGAGGGTGTGCTCCTGGAGCTGCACCATCACGAGGACGCGCGTAAGTGGAGCACCCATCAGCAGACGCCCGTCTGGCAGTTCGGCAAGACGAAGAACCCGCCGGACATCGTCGCGCGGCGGATGCGCCTGATGGAAGACCAGTGGGGCCTCGAGCCGTGGGAGACGCGCCCGGACGTGCCGGACTGGGCCCGGCGGATCTGCCTGGTGCTTAATCTGCACGGCACGCACTGGACGGGCTATGTCTACAACGACTACGCGCGCCAGCTCGCGATCGTCCGTTATGTCGCCGACCGGCTCGGCGGGCGGCACGTGTTGGCTTTCTGCCCGGCCTGGGACGGGCGCTACAACTACAACTGGCCGCAGTACGAGCCGGCCGCGGCGATGGGCGGCGAGGCCGGCCTGAAGGGGTTGGTCGCGGGCGCGCACGCGTGCGGCGTGCACGTGATCCCGCAGATCGGCGCGCAGTCGGCGAACCGGACGTTCCTGCCGCAAGGGTTGCACAACAGCGCGTTTCAGGACGCGTTCGGGAACCCGTTCTCGAAGGACGTCGACTGGGACAACGACCGCATGGGCGACACCTACCGTGTGGACGCGACGCTGGCGCACCCCGGCTTCCGTCAGTTCCTGCTCGACAAGGTCTGCAGCCTGAATGAGCGGTTCGGGTTCGACGGCATCTTCATGGACATCAACCAGGTCTTCCACAACGATTCGCGGTTCCACATCACGGAAGGCCACCTGGACTTCGCGCGGCGTCTGCACGAGCGGTTCGCCGAGTTCCTCGTGTTCGGCGAGTCGTGGTACGACGGCATCATGCCGGCCTATCCGCTGACACACTGCGCGAAGGGCAAGTTCGCGCAATGGAACGAGATCTTCGAGAAATACTGCCGCGTGACGTATCACCTCGTTCATCCGGCTCCGGGCCGCGGGAGCACGGGCGTGTACGAGGCCGGGTTTGCCGCGCCGATCGTGCCGGACCCGGACGCGGACGTGATTCCCGCGCTCGCGTTCGTTGAGGACACGCTCGCCGGGCATGCGGCCGAGATAAGCCAGGCCATCGAGATCGCGAAGACGTACGGGAAGCGCAAGGGCATCATCTGATCGCCAAGAGGAATTTGCAGATACAACCCATACCCCGTGCTCGCTTCGCGACGATCCCGGTATGCGTGGCTGGAGGGCGAGGCTGAGCCGAGCCGCGGTCCTCGACGCAGTCGACTTTTGACTTTCCGACCTTCGACCCTTATCCTCCCTGCGCAAGGGGGGATGAACATGAACGAGAAGCAGAGCCCGCGCGACAAGATTCTGAACCAGCCGACGGAAGACGAGAAACTGCTTGCGGCGCCGGCGCGCGAGGCGTTCGGGATCCCGGAATCGTGGCGGGTCTTCCGGATCATGAGCGAGTTCGTGGAAGGGTTCGACTCGCTGGCCGACATCGGGCCGGCGATCACGCTGTTCGGCTCGGCGCGCACGGCGCCCGACCACCCCGAATACCGGGCGGCGGTCGAGACGGCGCGGCTGTTGGGCGAGGCCGGGTTCGCGATCATTACCGGCGGCGGGCCGGGCATCATGCAGGCGGGCAACGAGGGGGCGAAGCAGGCGGGTGCGCTCTCGATCGGGCTGAACATCGAGCTGCCGCACGAGCAGAAGGCGAACCCGCACACGGACCTGTCCATCACGTTCCGCTACTTCTTCAGCCGCAAGACGATGCTCGTGAAGTACGCGTGCGGCTACGTGATCTTTCCCGGCGGGTTCGGCACGATGGACGAACTGTTCGAGGCCTGCACGCTGATCCAGACCGGCAAGCTGCATTCGTTCCCCGTCGTGCTGTTCGGGACGGCGTACTGGGCGGGGCTCGTGGACTGGGTGAAGAACACGATGGCGCCCGCCGGCAAGATCTCGCCGGGCGACGTGGAACTGCTCCGGCTCTGCGACACGCCGGGAGAGGCGCGCGACTTCATCGTCGAACGGTTGGGATAGAACCCGTTCCGGGCGGGCCGCGGCGCAGGGCAGTGGCGGGCATCCGGGTGTGGCGGGAATCGCGTGGCATTACCGCAGGTGCGACGCGATGTACGGTGCGTTGACCGCCAGGGTGAATTCCCGCGCGGTGTCGCGCAGCAGGGCCAGAAACGCGGCTTCGTGTTTGCCCGGCTGCTGCTCCGCACGCCACTGCAGTTCGCCGAGGGCCAGCCCCCGTTCCAGGAACCGGACGCGCGTGAGCACCTCGCCGTCCGCCGGGTCGGATGCCGCCTCTTTCGCCCGGTCGAGCAAACCGTGCAGGTTCGCGAAATCCTGCTCCGCGTACTGGCGCATGAGGCCGGTTTTCTGCGCGGCCGCGCGGTCGGTCATTTTCTCCAGCGCGGCGAAATATGCCGCGACCGCATCGGCCGCCGGCCCGAACCCCGCGCGGCAGTAATCCTCGACAATCGCGTCGTAGTCCAGTTGGTTGGGGTTCCAGTGCGCCTTGGCCAGCACATAGTAGACAAGGCCCTTGAGGGCCCAGTGCTGCTCGCCGCCGTCGAAATCGGTGCCGACCAGTTGCGTGTTGTAGAGGTACTTGAAATCCCGAAAGAGCTTGCGGGCGAAGTTCTGGGGCAGCGCTTTGTAGCGATTGGCATAGAGCGCGTTCGGCCGCCAGAACAGCTTGTTGCCGAACCGTGTCCATTGCGCCCAGTCGTTCAGGGCGCGGAGACGCGCCTGTTCATCTTGATAGTGGCCGTCGACGAAGAAGATGATCAGGTTGCGGTGCGGTTCGACGGTGAGCGGAGGGGTCTTGTAGCAACTGTAGGCATAGAAGCCCAGGTGCTTGTCCGGGTACTCCTGCGCCAGGCCCTGCG
Organism: Kiritimatiellia bacterium; assembly: GCA_016929905.1. GTDB lineage: Bacteria > Verrucomicrobiota > Kiritimatiellia > JAFGHX01 > JAFGHX01 > JAFGHX01. The sequence continues at coordinate 8,599 of JAFGHX010000142.1, read as the reverse complement.
CGATCCGGTTCGAGAACCGGAGTACGCGGTCGGTCAGCGCCACGTACGGGATCGGTCTTCGGGCGGCGGTGAAGTCCGTGAGCGTGATCGGGCGGGCGTTGGCCGGGTCGAGCTTGCGGCAGTTTTCGCAGAGGCACATCGTCGTGTAGCTGCCGTCGTTCAGCCCGATTCCGACTCCCTCCTGCTCCGGATTCTTCTCCAGCTCCGCCAGCTTGTTGCGGATGATCGCCCGAATGAGCGCCTCGTTCGAGTGGCAGAGCCTGGGGCGGCCGGCGGCCCGGGACTGGTCGCGCGAGCCGTTCGGTTGCAGCGCGAACCAGTCGGGATGTTCCGCGCCGTACTGCTTCCAGTAGCTGCCGAACGAATGGCCGCGATGGATCTTTCGGTGGCTGCCCATCTTGTGCCAGGCGTAGTAGCCGCTATCGACCTGCTCGGTATGCGTGGCGGCCTTGTAGAGGGTCGTGTACTCCTCGAGGGCGAAGCCCAACTTCGCCAGGCCGGACTGGTAGTTCTTGTGTTCCGGCCGGACGGACCGGACATACCGCTGCCACAGGCGTGGCGCCTCGGCGATATCCGTCGGGGGCACGAGCACCGTCTCCCGGCGCGGAATGACTTTTCCGAGTTCGCCGGGCCAGAGGTAGCGGCACCCGAGAATGTCGAGCAACTCGTACGTGGCGTGCCGCAGACCGCTGCCGTCCTTGCCGGCGAGCACGACCGTATTGCCGGCCGTCTTCACGACCATGCCCTCGGGGCCGAGCGCGTCCGGCGTCACGCCGAGTTTGTCGAGAAAGGCGTGAGCGCCGAGCAGGACGAAATTCCATTCGGCGTGCGTGACGCCTTTCTCCTTGCAGCCAGTCGGTGACGCGTCCAGCGGGCCCAGCTCGGTGACGGTGAGCACAGGCAACGAGGCGCCGGACATGGCCCGGACGTGTTCGAGCAGCACGGTCGCACAACGCGTGGCGTCTTCGGTGGGGTCGGGCGGCAGAACAATCGAAGCTTTGGGCGCGCCGTTCCGAATCAGGACGACAGGCCGGCCCGCGGCCTGCGCACGGTGTTCCCGGCGTGCGGTCTTTTCCTTGTAGTCCGCCGGGAAATTGGTGTTGACCTCCGCCCAGTTGCCCGGGACGGGCGCGCCGAGCGGGTTGGCCTCCCATTTTTCGGTCGGGATCGCCGAGCGGGCCGGGTTCCCGGTTTCGACGGCGGCGACGAGCATCTGCCGGTACGCTTCGGCGTCGCGCGCCTCCGGGCTCTCGTGAAAGACGCCGTCCCCGTCGGCGGCACCGAGCCCGGCTTTCGTGGCTTTGGCCAGGAGCAGGTGCAGGGGCGAAGCGAACCAGAAGATCCTGCCGCGCCCGATGGCGTGGACGGTCGCGACGGGCTGGCCTTTGTCCAGCGTCTCGACGAGCACGGTGGCCGCGGTCAGCCGTTTCAGCGTGCAGGAGCGTTGCGTGCCCCAGGCGTAACGGGTCTGTCCCAAATGCGCGGTCACGGGTGAGACGGCGGCGGCGCGTTTGACCGTCTCGTGCGGAGCGACGCCGCCGGACTTCCCGCGGAACCCGAGCAGGCTAACCAACTCGTCCGCCTCCGCGTCGCGAGCGATCTTGTCGAAGGCGCTCGCCTCCAGCACGATGACGCCGCCCTCCCGAACATAGCGGTCCACCAGCGCGGGCACACCGGGTTCGTCCCAGCGGCCCGCCTCGATATCGCCTGGGGCTACGTTGTCCGACATGAACACGACGGCGTAGCCCGGGTAGTCTTTCGGGTGCAGCCAGGCGTGCCGCTCGGAGGCGATGCCCTCCTGCGCCGCGATACGGTCCACGATCGCATGGGTCGTCGGGTACTTCTCGGATCTCTGCCCGATCACGGCTACGGGCCTGCCGCCGCCCGCGGCCGGCGGCGTGCCGGGCGTGTCCGCGCCCGCCGGGCTGACCCGCGCCGCGAGGAGCAAGACGGCCAGCGTGAGCTGTTTCATCATCGTATCCCCCTATTCGAAGTGAGGTTTGCCGCTTATCAGCACTTCATCCATATTGGCGCCGAACTCCAGCATGCCGCGCTCGGCGATCGTCGCGGCGAACGTGCCCTTGCCGGATCCCGTGCCCAGCCGCTTGCCGTCGCCGAACACCGCCACCTTCAGATTCCGGTCGGCGGCGAGGGTCGTATCCCACGCCAGGCGGACCGTATGCCACTTGCCGTCGTTCAGCGCTGGGAATGGAAACTGGAACTGGGTCTCCTTGCCCTTGTTCCCCAGCCGCATGGTGACGGTGAGACTGCCGCTCGTGACGTCCGTCGTCACGTACATTTTGCCGCTCCAGCGCAAGCGGAGGAGGTTTCGGCGCCACTGGCCTTCTCCGGATCTGTTGCGAACGGCGAACCGGACTGTGCCCTTCGTGAGGTCGATGTTGTCCCGGCTTCGAAAGCGAGCGGCACGCAGACTGTGTCTTCCGCGAAAGCCCTGGCCTTCGCGGCTGATCCGACAGAACGGGCTTTGGTTGCGCGGATCGCCTTTTGCGCGATCGGCGTCGATGTCCCTGTCGTACGAAACATACAGCAGCGTGTCCGCATCCTGCTCGACGGCGAACCCCGCGCCGGGCGCGAATTCGGGCGGCGGGAGCGGCAGGGTGGGCTCCTCGCCGTTCTGGGGGCCGGTCTTGTCCAGGTTGAGAGAGAAGATGCAGTCGTTGTTTCCGGTGTCGTGCTCCTTGGAAGCGGCTGAGCAGCTCAGCCGGCAGAGGAAATTCTTTCGCCCGTTACCGTTCACGCGCCAGGGCATCGTCACGTAGTTCACGTCGCGCAGCTTGACCCGCCCGACGGTTCCGCGCATCAGGGGGGTGTCGAACGCCTCCCCTTGGCCTTGTGCGAATATCGCGACGACGATGTCGATGGCGTCGCGCTGGCCCTTGTTCGGCACGCAGACCTCCAACTGCGGCCCGTTCGCGGCGGATGGGAGCAGTCGGATGTGGCCCGGCACCAGAAACAGATCGGGACGGTCCCACACGGTGACGAGCCGGCGTGCGAGGTTGTTGTCTTCGTCGGGCTCAGCCAGTGCATTCTGTGGGTCGGCCAGCATGTGGATCTCGTAGGTTTCGCGTCCGGGCTTCCACTCGGTATTCACTTCTACCGTCTGGCCCGGCGCGATTCGTGGAATTCGGATGTCCCGGCCGATCTGGCTCACGGTCGGCGGCTTCAGACTGGGCACGGGTGTCGGTTGGTTCGGGTTCCCGTCGTAGAACCGAACCCGCACATCCTCGGCGGCCGACGAACCGCGGTTCGTCACTTTGCCCGTGATCAGGACTTGCTCGCCCGGCGCCGGTTCGTCGTCGGAGAGCTGGATGCAGGTGTCGGTGACGACCTCGTGGGTAATTCGGACCTTTCGGCTCCGGCCGCCATTCATGTCGGAGTAACGGATCGTGTTGTCACCGGCTTTCAATAGCGGCAGGGCCCGAGGGTTCAGTTGCGTGGCGGCTCGCAGACGCAGGCTCTGAATGGCGGCCTCGGGAGTCAGGAAACGGGCGCGGAGCGCCAGGTTGTACTTGGCGTATACGTCGCCGTCGAGCTCGATGCTCACGCGGTTCGGTTCGCCGAATTCGCTGATCCGGAGCCGGCTGCCGTCTTTGCCGGCCCGCCACTCCAGGCTGCGCCGGCCGGCTTTCGTGTCGCCGCCTTCCATCCGCGTGTAGCGCGCCAGATGCGTTGTGCGGTCCAAGGAGAACGCGTCGGCGAGAAAGGCGATGTCATCCATAAGCACGGGGGCCGCCGTGACGAGACAGAACGCCTTGATGCCCCGGCGCCAGGAGCCGGGCGCGAATCGTTTGCGGACATCGATGTCGTGGTCCCCGTACTCGTCGGCTTTGTCGGTATACCAGTACTGGTAAGCACAGTCCTTGCCGTCCGGACCGACCAGGCGCGGCCAGCAACGGCGGTAGCCGGGATCATAAGGCGGCAATCCCGACTTCATGCGAAGGCGGAGGCGCGTGACCTGATCGGCCGGCAGCGGATTCTCCCAGCGCCAGTCCATCTTCTTCCAGCCTTTGCCCTTGATTTCCACGGTGTCCGGATCCGGTCCCGGAGTCACGGGCCCGGACAGACCGTTGAGCGTGGAGCAGTCGTGGCGCTTGATGATGCGGCCCACGGTGAGATGCTCGAGGCTGACGACCGCGTTGGGCGGGATCTGCAAATCCACGGCGCGAATCGACAGCGTCGAGCGGCCCGGAAACAGTTCGCCGAGCCGGATCGAGTGGCGCGCAGATTCCTTCGTGATCTCGAGGTTTCGAGGAGCCGAGCGGCCGGCGTCCGTATCGTCAACGCACAGCGTCAACGTGCAGCGCTTCGCCGTGGCGGCCTCCAGATCGATGTATGTGTCGGGTGTGGCGTTGACCGGAAAGATCCCCGCCACCTTCCGCCACGTGACGCCCTTGTCGTCGGAGACGTCCAAGACCACGGCGCCGGGCTTCGATGCCGCGTAGCTCAGGTCGACCCACGCTGTGACGAACGGGTTGGGGCTTTCGAAGTGCCACACGGCGGTTGCCTCGGGCTGCGTGCCGTCGGGTGCGATTCCCTTTGAGGTTGCCCGGCATCCGGTAAGCTGGAGTTCGCCGTTGCCGGTTCGTCGATGGGTGGCGGCATAGTCGCGCATGAACTCGAACAGGCCGCTCCCCACGTACTGGCGGCCGCTCGGCGCGCAGGCGGCCCGGAACTGGGTTCTGTACCTGCTGCTCCACCCGATGACCGGCGCCAGGCCGTTGTATTCGGCGTAGCGGGTGTAGGCATCTGCGTGAGCCAGCGTGAAGTCCATGGTGGTCCTGTTGTGGCGTGGCGGCTCCCGTAGCGTGGCGGCCCAGCCGTCCTTGTCGGGATTCTTGAAGGTCGCGTGGGCGAGATATTCGCCTTGCCAGGCCCGGCTGGGGAAGGGGGCTTTCATGGCGAGTTCGCCGCGCGAATTGCCGATCGTGCGGACGCTGGCGATGTTGTGGTTGTCCTCGTCCAGGTAGAACGTGATGAAATGCGGGTCCAGGCAATGCCAGTCGCCGTCGTAGAAGACTTCCGCCGAGCGATGGCTCGTGAGTCCGTTGCCGATCCCGATGTCGCGCGACTTGAATCCGGCGGCGGCCCACAGTTCACTGACGTACGGCCCGTGGTCGTAGCACATGCCGTAGAAGTAGTTGTTGTAGTTGACGACCGGGTCGTCGTAGCGCTTGTCTGTGGCCCCGGTTCCGCCGCTGATCCACATGCCCGTGGTGTGCAGGTAAATGGCGTAGGCCTTCTCGGCGTCTGTCCTGCAGCCGCGCGTGATCGTCTCGATCAGGGTCTTCAGGCTATAGCCGTCGACCATGTCGTTGACGAGTACCTTCGGAGTCTGCACGACGCCGTCGAGCGACTCGATCCGGATGCTCTTATTGAGTTGTTGCGCGGCTGTGGGGCCGTAGCCGGGGACGATCTCCACCTGTGCACTGAAGGTCTGCTCCGGCTGCGTCGCCTCGAAAACGAACGTCTGCGTCTTCTCCGCGACGTCCAGGTCCGGTTGGGCGTGTGAGACCACGGTGACCGCGGCGGCCAACAGCGTGCACACGACCCGCGACCGCGGCGGAACGGAACCCGCCGTTTGCGTGGCGGGCAGGCGCTTTCCCCAGCCTGGCTGGCCGGAAGGCTGGCGCGTCTCCAGAGGTGACCTGCGGGGTTCGTGTTTCGTCATGTCGCTGCCTCACTCCGTGCCCGGCCGCCCGGCGCCGCCTGCCTGCGAAATCGTTTCCCTTCCTCGATACGTAGCCAAGCCATGAAGCGATGGAGCCTCGATCTACACGCCTTGGCTATTCAACCGGCGGCGTGAACGTCGGCTCCGTGTAGATCGTCTCGGGTGTCTTGAGGCCGTCGGCCATCACGTCGAACAGAAGCCGCACGCCCTCCTGCTCCAACGGACCGTCGAACCCGACCTCGAAGACCCGGGGCAGCGCACGCTTGAGCATGCGTCGTCCTTGAATGGCGCCCAGGACCGGGAACGGTCCGCCCAACTCGTAAAGCACGCTCAGCGCGGCGAGAAAGCAGCCCCCGAACGTCAACAGCGCGTCGGGCGCCTCGCCGCCGCGCGAGAACAGATCACGAACCGCCTCCACTCTCCGCTCGCTCTCAATGGAGACAACCCAGTCCTCATCGGCTTCGAGGTCGAGTCGCGGGATCCATGCGCGAAAAGCGGCCCAGACTTCCGCGCAGGGCCGGTACGACCGCTCCGTGGCGATGAGCCCGATACGGCGGCAACGCAGATCGAGGAATCGGCGCAGAAGCAATTCCGTGCCCTTGCGTCGATCCTCCTGAACGGACCAGACGGGAACGTCCAGGTCGTACGCGCCGAGGACCACGAACGGCAGGCTCATGTCGCGCAAGAAACGCGCCCACTCTGACGTGACGGCGCCCGTGAGCAGAACGCCGGCCGCGCCCGCCAGTTCCTCGGTTGTCGAGCTGTCGGGTGAGGGGCCGGTGGCGATCACGTCGACCCCGTGGTTGCGGCGCCTGATCTCCGTCGCCGCGCGTTCGATGAGGACTGCGTAGCGCTCGGCTTCCGGCGGCCGGTCAATGAGAAGAAAGGCGATCCTGCCCAGCGGGTGTGCGCTGAAGTCCGTACGCTTGATGAACGTACCCTTGCCCCGCACCCGCGCCAGAACGCCCGATTGCGCCAGATCATCCATGGCGCGTCGGGTCGTGATGACGCTGACCGCAAACTCCGCCGCCAGCGCCTGCTCGCTCGGAACGCGGTCGCCTGTCTCCAGCGCGTTCTGGGCAATGAAATTGAGGATGGCCTGCCGAATTCTGACGTGCTTCGGGATCGACTCCAGCTTCATGCGATTTCCCGCCATACTCCCCTCAGGTTGCGCTTATGTACGCATAAGTATATAAGTGCATGTTCGATTTGTCAAGGGGGGGGGGGAACGGGGGTGGGGTGTCCACTCGGCGGCCAACCCGAAGCGGCGCGCGCTGTGGGCGACGCGGCGGACTGCAGGTCTGTCTTGCCATAGCCAGACAGGCGAAGGCGGAAGGGCGACGGTGGAAGCGCCCGTGCCGCAACGGAACAGGGTGTGGCCCTGCTCCATCCCGCTACCCGACCGTGACGACGCCGGGCGGTTGGGCGACGACCGTACCGACAACCGCGGCGTTGGGCAGGCCGGCCTCGTGGAGCCTGGCGAGCAGCGGGCCGGCGTCGTCGTGTGCCACGGCAATCAGCAGGCCGCCCGAAGTCTCGGAGCTGTACAGCAGCGTCGCGAGCGCCGGGTCGTCACGCTCGAACCGTACGCCCTGCTGGAACGAGTTCATGTTCATCTTGTGGCTGCCGTCGACAATGCCGGCCAGGATCAGTTCGCGGACCATCGGGAAAGTCGGCAATGCCGCGGCGTCGATCCGGATGCCGACCTTGCTGGCGGCGGCCAGTTCCCAGCCGTGGCCGAGGAAGCTGAACCCGGTCACATCGGTGCACGCGTTCGCGCCCAGCTCGCGCACGGCGGCGGCCGCCGTGGCGTTCGAGGTCTTCATGGAGGCCACCGCCGCCTTGAACGCTTCCTCGGGCGCCGCGCCCCGCGAGATGGCGCATTGGATAACCGTGCCGGTACCCAGCGGCTTGGTGAGAATCAGCGCATCGCCCGGCCGTGCGCCGGTATTGGTGTAGATCCGGGCCGGGTCGATTCGGCCGGTGATGGCCAATCCGTACCGGATCTCCGCGCTCTGGAACGTGTGCCCGCCGATCACCACCGCGCCGGCTTGCACAACGGCTTCCTGGCCGCCGGCCATGATCTCGCCCAGCACGTCCGGGCTCATGGCCGTCGGCCAGCCGACCACGTTGAGGCAGGCGAGCGGGTCGCCCCCCATCGCATAGACGTCGCTGAGGCAGTTCGTGGCGGCGATGAACCCGAACTCGCGCGGGTCGTCCACCACCGGCGCGAGCAGATCCACCGTGGTCACCAACGCGAGCGAGTCGTCGATCCGCATGACACCCGCGTCGTCCGCGTGGTTGTGGCCGACCAGCACGCGCGGATCCGCAATGCGAGGCAGCCCCTCGAGTGCGAGCGCCAACTGCGCTCGTGGTATCTTCGACGCTCACCCGGGGCACGTGACGGTCGCCAGCAGGCCCGGCCGGCGCGCCACGCGCGCGGCGGCCTCCGGGCTGAAGAACAGGTGGCACTCGCAGTGGCCCTGCCGCGCGATCTCCTCGCGGAACGTGGGGCAGGGGCAGACCGGATCGTTTTCGGGTTCAAGCGGATAGTGCTGCTTGCACGGGCAGAAATAGCGGCCGTGCTTCGCCTTGTTCTCGGCCAGATGCCTGGCCAGCCGGTCCAGTTGCGCCTCGTCCGGGTTCAGCACGTAGCCGGATTTCTCCGCAATCGCCGCCGCGAAAGTCAGCGGCTCGCGCAACTTCCCGTCAACACGTTCGTTCGTCGCCATCGGCACAGGCTCCCCTGAAGCGTATTCCATTCAGCACGATACCGAAGCGGGACCGCGAGCGCAAGCACGCTGTCACCCCTTGGGCGGCCCGGGCATGGTCTTTCCCTTTGCGCCTTGTTTAGGCTCTATTTTCGGGAGAGACATTTTTTTCTGGACAACGGTCTACGAATTTGCTTCT
>JAFGHX010000141.1 GCA_016929905.1 Kiritimatiellia bacterium | reverse complement strand
GGGTATTGGCCCCCCAGCCGCGCCTTGCGCGCCCCGCCGTGGCGCTCCCACTAACGTTAGCGTATTTACGAAAGGCAGTACTTAGTCCGCGGGGTCAGAAAGGTCTACGCATGCATGGCGGTGGGCGGCTCGTCGGGAGCCTCGCCCTCCAGAAGACAAACCGTGGCTGTCTGCCGCAACTGGAGGGCGAGCGTCTCGCGAGCCGTTTCCCCGCTGCACGTAATCATCGAAGGGAGACGAACCATGACAACCACAACGACCCAATCCCAACTCGCCCTGTTCGGCGGGCCGAAGGCGGTCCAGACCGAGCCGGGCGACATCTTCAACTGGCCGATCATCACGGAAGAGGATGAAGCGGCTGTCCTTGAAGTCCTGCGCCGGGGTGCGATGTCCGGCACGGACGTGACGAAACAGTTCGAGCAGGAGTTCGCCGCCTGGCAGGGCACGACATACGCGCTCGGGTTCAGCACGGGCACCGCCGCGCTGCAGGCCGCGATGTGGGCCTGCGGGGTGCGGGTGGGCGACGAGATCATCTGCCCGAGCGTCACCTACTGGGCCTCCTGCCTGCCCTGCTACTCGCTCGGGGCCACGGTCGTCTTCGCCGAGATCGATCCCGACACGCTGTGCCTTGACCCGGCCGACATCGAGCACCGCATCACGGACCGGACCAAGGCGATCGTGGTGGTGCATTACTGCAGCTATCCGGCGGACATGGACCCGATCATGGCCATTGCCCGGCAACACAACCTCATGGTGATCGAGGACGTCTCGCACGCGCACGGCGGGCTGTACAAGGGCCGGAAAGTCGGCACGATCGGCGATGTCGGCGCGATGTCCTGCATGAGCGGCAAGTCGTTCGCGATCGGCGAAGCGGGCATGCTGGTGACCGACAGCCGCGACATCTACGAGCACGGGATCGCCTGGGGCCACTACGGCCGGTTTAACGACACGATCGAAACCGAAGCGCTCAAGCCGTTCATCAACCTGCCGATGGGCGGGTACAAATACCGGATGCACCAGCTCAGTTCGGCGGTCGGGCGGGTGCAGCTCAGGCACTACGATGCGCGCAACGCGGAGATCCTCAAAGCCATGCATTACTTCTGGGACCTGCTCGAAGGCGTGCCGGGCATCAAGGCGCACCGTCCGGCGAAGGGGTCCGGCAGCGAGATGGGCGGCTGGTACGCGTCGCGCGGGCTGTACCGCACGGAGGAGCTCGACGGCCTGTCCGTATCGCGCTTCTGCGAGGCTGTCCGCGCAGAGGGCGTGTCCTGCTCGCCGGGCATCAACAAACCGCTGCACCTGCATCCGCTGTTCAACACGGCCGATGTCTATGGGCACGGCAAGCCGACCCGGATCGCCAACGCGAACCGCGACCTGCGCCAACCGAGGGGCAGCCTGCCGGTCAGCGAGACGATCGCCGAGATCTGTTTCAGCATCCCCTGGTTCAAGCATTACCGGCCGACGATCATCGAGGAGCATGCCGCCGCGTTCCGCAAGGCGGCGGAGGGTTACGAGGAACTACTTAAGGACGACAAGGGCAACTCGCCTGATATGGGCGGTTGGCATTTCTTCCGGCATGGGTGAGGGTGGGACTGTGGGACCGTGGGACTGTGGGACCATAGGACAACAAGACCCTTAATCTTTTGGACTATTGTCCCGAGGCGGGTCCCAGTCCTCCGCTCGCATCGTGTTGGCCCGAGACGCCGTTTGGCCGTCCTACGGTCCCACGGTCCCACGGTCCCACGGTCCTACGGTCCCACGGTCCTACGGTCCCACGGTCCTACGGTCCTACGGTCCTACGGTCCCACGGTCCTACGGTCCTACGGTCCCACGGTCCTACGGTCCTACGGTCCCACGGTCCGGGTAGTAAGGGAGGAAAGAATGAGAGTCTACATGGGCACGGATCTCGAAGGGGTGGCGGGCGTCGCCTCGTTCGAGCGCGACACGTACAACACCGCCCCGTACTACGAGACGAGCAAGAAGCTGCTGACGCAGGAGGTAAACGCCGCGATTGACGGCCTGCTCGAGGCGGGTGTGGAGGAAGTGCTCGTCAACGACGGGCACGGGTCCGGCGGGATCTGGTTCCCGGACCTGCACCCGAAAGCGCTGCTCAAGCACGGCCGGCCGGCCGCGCCGCGCGCGGTCAGCAACGCGGTCGTGCGCGAATACGACGTCGCGATCATGATCGGCCAGCACGCGATGGCCGGCGTCGTGGACGGGAACCTGAACCACACGCAGTCCAGCCGCGAGATCGACTACTACAAGCTGAACGGCAAACCGATCGGCGAGATCGCGCAATTCGCGCTCTGGATGGGCGGGCTCGGCCTCCCGCTCATCTTCCTCAGCGGCGACGACGCGGCGTGCCGGGAAGCGGAGGCACTCATTCCCGGCATCACGACCGCGTCGGTCAAGCGCGGGCTGAGCCGCAATTCGGCCATTTCGTGTTCGGCCGAGGAAGCGCGCCGCCGCATTCGCGAGGGCGCGAAGCTCGCCGTCGAACGCCAGAAGGAGAAACCGATCGCGCCGCTCAAGTGGGACGGCCCCTATGTGCTGGAGAAGCGCTTCTTCCACACCGACTCCGCGGATGCCGCCGCGGGGCGGCCCGGCACGGAGCGGGTAGATTCGCAAACGGTGCGGATTCGAGCGGAGGACATATTGGATATCGCATATGCGTGAGTCATTCACACGGACCGGCTCGCGAGGACGCTCGCCCTCCATGTGGTTATGCCGGAAAGCCGCCGGATACATCGCCTGGAGGGCGAGCGTCTCGCGAGCCGCGGTTTGTCCGGCGGCTTGCCAGGTGGAGGGCGAGCGTCCTCGCGAGCCGCGCGACCGACACGATCAACGAAGGGCGGGAGGACCGTGAAGATTTACATCATGACCGATCTCGAAGGCGTCGCGGGCGTGCGCGACTTTGAGGAATGGACCGGGCCCGGCTGCCGGTACTACGACATCGCGCGCGAACTGCTGACGCTGGAAGTCAACGCGGCGGTGGACGGGTTCTTCGCGGCGGGCGCCACGGAGATCCTGGTAGCCGACGGGCATGGGCCGGGCGCGGTCGACATCATGAAGCTCGACCCGCGCGCGGACCTCGCGCGCGGCTGGGCGCCGGGCCACGCGTTCCCGTTCGGATTGGACGCGAGTTTCGCGGCCCGCGCCACGATTGGCCAGCACGCCATGTCGCGTACGCCCTACTCGAACATGGCGCACACCGGCAGCTGCGGCTGCCTGGAATACTCCGTGAACGGCATCGCGATCGGCGAGTTCGGACAGATGACGCTTTGCGCCAGCGAGTTAGGCGTGCCGACCATCTATGCCACGGGTGAACAAGCGTTTTGCGAGGAGGCCGAGGCGCTGGTGCCGGGTATCGAGACCGCGTCGGTCAAGCGCGGCACCATCCCGGGCCGCGGCGATGACTGCACGACCGAGCAGTACCGGGCCCGCAATAAGGGCGCCGTCCACATGCACCCCGAACGGGCCCGGAAGCTGATTCGGGACGGCGCCGCGCGCGCGCTCGAGCGGCTCAAGAACGGCGAGAAATTCGGGCTCGTGCCGCTCACCCCGCCGTTCCGCCGGGTGCGAATCTTGCGCGGCAAGGACGAGAATCCGCAACGAACGTACGATATCGACGAGCATCCGAGCAGCGTCATCGAGCTGCTGAACATGCCAGGCACTTGGAAGCCGGTCGAATCCGACGAACAGCTCAAGGAGTTACTGGTCGATTGAGTCTTGAGTGTGCAGGCGCGTGAAGACGGCCGGCCCTGTCCGAAAGCCGCACGGGGAGTATTCTGTAGATGAAGATCATCGTGTTTGGCGCGCATCCGGATGACTGCGAGTCGGGCTGCGGCGGCTTGATCGTGAATGCGGTCCAGGCAGGCCATGAGGTGCATTGTCTGTATGCGACGGCGTTCCGTGAAGGGCGCCTGTGCTTCGGACGGCCGGAGAAAGAGGTGCGAACCGAAGAGGCGACGGCGGCCTGCCGCGTGATGGGCGCGACGGCGGAATTTCTCGAATACGCCCACGAGCACATCGACGTCAACCTTGAAGATCGGCGGCGTCTGGCCTCGTTGTTGGTGGGGCGCCAACCGGATGTCCTGCTCGCGCACTGGCCGGTGGATACCCACCCGGACCATCGGGCGGTGGGGGTGTTGGCGCTGGAGGCGTTTCTGAGTCCGGAAGCCCGCTTCGATTTCTACTACTTCGAAGTGATGACGGGCCGGCAATCGCTTCGTTTCATGCCCACGCACTACGTGGACATTACCGATTCGGCGGCGCGCAAGCGGCAAGCCTGTTTCTGCCACCGCAGCCAGAACCCCGAGGCGTTCTGGGCGGTTCATGACGCCATGCATCGTTTTCGGGGATGGGAGTGCGGGGTGGAGAAAGCGGAGGCGTACGTCAAGTTGGACCGGGGAGGCGCGAAGGCGCGCCTGCTGCCCGGGATGACGCCGGGCCGGGCGTGATGGCCGGTCGCGAACGGATCGGAGGATGAAAGCCTCTCCGTGAACAGAGGGCGCCCGCAAAGAAATGATCGAGATGGCGGAGCAGAGGAACTCGAGCACGCCGCAGAGACTTTCGGAGGAACTCCGTATACACCGGTACACGTACGGTAACGTATTCCGTGTTTCTTGGAGGGCGAGGCTCCCGCCTTCGCTCAGAAGCTACGGCGGACGTGCCTGACGAGCCGCTTCCCGGCGAACAGACACGTTTTGCGCGTATCGGAGTAGGGCGACGTTCACCGAACGCCAGCCCCGGCCGTCTGCATTGGAGAGCAAGGAGGCGAGAAGATGACATCGTTCGAACTGGCCACGTTTCGCGCCGAGGTGACGCCGCCGCTCGGCCACCCGCTCTGCGGCGGGTGGATCAAGCCGGCCGAGGGCGTGACGGACCCGCTGTATGCGCTCGGCATCGTGTTGCGAGACCGGAAGACGGCGCCGGTGGTGCTCGCGGCGGTGGACTGGTGCGAAATCTGCGGGGATGGCCACGAACTGTTTCGCACGCGGCTGGCCGTGGCGGCCGGCACCTCGCCTGAACGCGTGGCGGTGCATTGCGTGCACCCGCACAACGCGCCGCTGATGGACCCCGCGGCGCAACGGCTGATCGGCAAACAGCCCGGCCTGTCGGACCTGATGGACGTGGCGTGGTTTGGGCAAGCCGTGGACCGAGTGGCGGCGGCGCTGGGTGCCGCTCTGAATGAGGTGCAGCCGCTCACCCACATCGGGGTCGGGCAGGCGAAGGTGGAGCAGGTCGCCTCCAACCGGCGCGTGATGGGGCCGGACGGCAAGGTGCAGGGCGTGCGATGGAGCTCCTGCAAAGACCCGGCCCTGCGCGACGCGCCCGAAGGCCTCATCGATCCGTTCCTCAAGACGGTCAGCTTCTGGAACGGCGACCGGAAGCTGGCGGCGCTGCACTACTACGCCACGCACCCGATGACCTACTACGGCGACGGCAAGGTGACCAGCGACTTCGCCGGCCTGGCACGCGAACGGCGGACGGCCGAGGATGGCGGCGCGTTGCACGTCTACTTCACCGGCTGCGGCGGCAACATCACCGCCGGGAAATACAATGACGGCGCGCCGGAGAACCGCCCGCGTCTTTCGGAACGGCTCCACACGGCGATGGTGCAATCAGAGCAGCACACCGAACGGTTTGCCCCGGACCGACTCGACTGGAGAATGAAGGATGTCGTGCTGCCGCCGCACCAAGACCTGAACGAAGCGGACCTGCTGAAGACTCTCGCCGACCCTGCCCTATCGGAAGCACGACGCAAGAGCGCGGCTCTGAAGCTGACCTATCTTCGGCAAGCCGAAGCGCAGGCCTCCCTCTTGGTCACCAGCCTGCATCTGAGCGGCTGGCTCTGCCTGCTGCACCTGCCGGGCGAACCGTTCGTGGAGTACCAACTCTTTGCCCAGGAGCAGTATCCCGACGGCCTCGCGGCCGTGGCGGGCTACGGTGACGGCGCCACGGGCTACATCCCGCTGGCGCAGTCGTATGAGGAGGGCGGCTACGAGCCGACCGCCGCGCACGTCGCGCCGGAGGCGGAGATGCCGCTGAAAGAGGCGATAGTCGAATTGGTCTCCGTGTGAGTCCTGAGTCGAAACCAGCGCAGGGGGGGAAACGATGAGGACGCAGTCCGTCCTGTACATCCAGCCGCGGTACTACCGTTGGCATGTCGACCCCGGTGTCGAGTGGGTGGAGCCGAACACGGGCTACGCCACACTGGACTGGGAGATCCCCGTCTCACAGGCCGCGCTCGTGCTGGTCGACGTGTGGGATCGGCACTACCTGAAGGACACGGCAGCGCGAAGCGAACGGATTGTCCGGGAGAAGCTCTGCCCGCTGCTGCGCGCCTGTCGCGCAGGCGGTCTGCGCGTCATTCATGCGCCCGCGCCGAAGCTGGCGCGGGAGTGTGCGGCCTGGGTCGGGGCCGGCGCCGCCGGACCGGAGCGGCCCGCCTGCGAGACGCCGTGGCCACCCTCCGAGTTTCGGGCGGACAAGGGCCCCTACTCAAAGTACGCCAAGCCGGCCGAGCCGCGGGAAAAGGAGCGCGCCGATCGGGTCGCCGGCCTGCAGATCCATCCCGACGCCTTGCCGCAGGGCGATGATGTCGTGATCGCGACGGGTGAAGAGTTGCATCGGTATTGCACCGCGCAGAAGATCCTGTTCCTGTTCTACGCGGGCTTCAACACGAACGCCTGCATCCTGCTGCGCGATTACGGCACAGTCGAAATGGCCAAGCGTGGCTACAAGATCGTGATCGTGCGCGACTGCACGACCGGCATGGAATCATTCGAAACGCACGACGAGCTGTGGCTGACGCGCGGCGCCGTGCTGTTCCTGGAGATGTTCGGGAAGTATTCGATCGGCTCGGAGGAGTTGAATGCGGCGCAGAAGTAGAAGAGGCGTCTCGCCTCTTCCCCCGCGGCCCGACCTCAGGTCGGGCCGTGGGAACGCGGCGGGACGCCGCGTCTACTTTGGACAACGGGAGAACAAATGATGAAACAACCGCTATTCGCCGGGGTCGCCCGCTACGACGTGACGCCGCCGCTCGGTTATCTCTTGCAGGGCCACACGGCGCGGAACAAGCCGAGCGAGCGGGTGCACGACCCGCTGTATCTGAAGGTGCTCACGCTGCGCAAAGGGAAGCGGCGGATCGCGCTGGTCACTTCGGACCTTATCGACTTCTCACCGGAATTCGTTGAGGAGGTGCGAGGGGAAGTCCGCGCGCGCACGCGCCTGAAACCGGCCGACGTCTTGCTCACCGCGTCTCACACCCATACGGGGCCGGTCATGGCCCAGGGGCCGTTCAGCGATCGCGCGCCGCTGCCGGACTATATGTCCGTGCTGAAACGGACGATTGCGGGCGGGATCGGAGAGGCCATCCGAAGGGAGCAACCGGTAACGGTCCGGCACGGGACGGGGCGCACAAACATCGGGATCGTGAACCGCCGCAAGAAGACGCGATCAGGCGTGCAGATGATGCCGAACCCCGAAGGGCCGATTGACGAAGAGCTGGCGGTTGTCTCATTTGTGGACTCGGCGCAGAAGCCGCTGGCCGTCCTGCTGAACTACACGTGCCATCCGACGACCCTGGCATCGACCCTCTACCAGGTCTCCGCGGACTACCCCGGCGTTGCGCAGCGGGAGTTGGAGAAGTTCTACCCCGGCGCGACGGCCCTGTTCATCAACGGCTGCTGCGGCGATGTGCGGCCCGCCATTGTGGACGGCGATCGGTTCAAGGGCGGCGGCTTCGACGACATCGAGCGGATGGGCAAGCTGCTGGCCGCGGCGGCCGTCCAATGCGTGGAGACCGCGCACAGCGTCGATGTGAACTCGGTCG
Organism: Kiritimatiellia bacterium; assembly: GCA_016929905.1. Classification (GTDB taxonomy): domain Bacteria; phylum Verrucomicrobiota; class Kiritimatiellia; order JAFGHX01; family JAFGHX01; genus JAFGHX01. The sequence continues at coordinate 587 of JAFGHX010000141.1, read as the reverse complement.
GCGGCCGCCTGCAACGCTTTGCGTTCCCGCTGGACCGGACGTTGTCGGCCACGAACAAGGCGAACATCGCGAAAATCACGCGGCGCTACGCGCGCGGATCCGAGCTCGGCGCGAAATGGGCGGCGTTCTGGGAGCAGGCGCGGGACGAGGGCCGGCAGATCCCGACAAGCGTCACAGGCGACCTGCACGGCCTGAAGATCGGCCCGCTCGCTGTCCTCGGCCTGCCGGGCGAAGTGATGGTGGAGATCGGGCTCAAGATCAAGAAGCGGACGGAGAAGGTGATCGTTGCCGGCTACAGCAACGGCTGCATCGGCTATATCCCGACGCGGCAGGGGCTGGTCGAGGGCGGGTATGAAGCGTCGAGCTTCCTGTATCAGGCCTGGCCCGCTCCGTACGCGCCGGCGATGGAACGGAAGCTGGTGGAGGCGGCGGTGAAGCTGGTGGGCTGAAGCGTGTGGGTGCCTGTCGCCGCGCGGAGCGAGTTCGCCCCGCAATCGCGGCTCGCGAGCCGGGTCCACCCAACAATCGTGGACGCACCCAATGGAGGGCGAGCGTCCTCGCGAGCCGGGTCCACCCAACAATCGTGG
>JAFGHX010000140.1 GCA_016929905.1 Kiritimatiellia bacterium | reverse complement strand
GGGTATTGGCCCCCCAGCCGCGCCTTGCGCGCCCCGCCGTGGCGCTCCCACTAACGTTAGCGTATTTACGAAAGGCAGTACTTAGTGGCTTCGTGCACCTGTTCGCAGATATTGTGATGTTCGCCGGGGCCCGAGAGGTCAGAGGGTAGAAGTCAGAGGTCAGGCAGAACGCCGTGCTGAACAAGAAGCCGTCGACCTCTGATCTCCGACCTCTGACCGCTGGGTCGCGGGCGAAGCCCGTAAGGAGTCACCTCATGCATATCCTGTTGTCTCTGACCGTCTCCGAATCCAAGCGGCTGATCGCGAAGGGCGTCGCGCAAGCCGAGTTCGTGCGCAATGCCATGAAGAAGGGAACGCTCGCCATCGGGTCCGGCACCACAAACGGCTACCTCGTCGAGGAAATCACCGGCGAACCGATCGACAAGACGAAGCTGGTGACCGGCCGCACCCTGCCGCACGGCTATGAGGGCCCCAAACTTGCCTACACACACCCTGACCTCGTGATCCGCAAGGGCGAGCGGCTCGACATCAAAGCCAGCGAAGCCCTCGCCGACATGGGGCCCGGCGACGTCTTCGTGAAGGGGGCGAACGCCCTCAACTACGAACGCAAGCAGGCAGCCGTGCTCATCGGGCATCCGACCGGCGGCGGGGTCGGCGCCGCGCTGGGCACCGTGACCGCGCGAAGGATCCGCTACCTCCATCCCGTCGGGCTCGAGAAGAATGTGGGCGCCGACCTTAACGACGTCGCCGCCCGCCTGAACGCGGACGCCGAAGGCAAGGGCCCTACCCTCTGGGTCGTGCCCGGCGATATTTTCACCGAGATCGAGGCCCTCCGCGTGCTCGCCGATGTCGAGGCGGTCCACGTCGCCTCCGGCGGAGTCGGCGGCGCGGAAGGCGCCGTCTGGCTCGCCCTGTTCGGATCCGCCAAGCATCTCGACAAAGCCCACGAAGTCATCCAGTCGGTTCGCGGCGAACCCCCGTTTGTGAAGGCTTGACATGTCGCTCGAGGAACAGTGGGAGAAACGCGCCCGGCTCTGCGCCGCCGCCGCACTGACCCTCTTCCTTGCCGGCGTCCCGGTCATCGTTGTGGTCGCCATCCTCCGCAGCTACGGGCTGGGGATCATCTGCGGGCTGGCCTGCGAAGCGCTCGCCTTCATCCTGGCCGTCAAGGGGTGGGGCCACAAGTTCGCGATCGTCGCGCTCGTCGGCTCGCTCGCCGTCATCGGGCTCACGATCGTCACCTCCGCCTTCTATCTCCCGTTCGCCGCCACCCAGATCCAGCAGCAGACCTCCGCGCCCGCCGCGGCCGAGAGCGGAGGCGGCGAGAGTCCCTGATCCGCAACCTCCCCGAGTTTGCTGAGGAATTCGGGTGCCGACCGAACGGTTGCGGGGCTGCTGTGCGAGCGGCCCGGGCCAGCCCCCAACCCCCTTCCGGAAGCTTGACTTTCCGGGCCGAATCCCCATACTGACAGGGGCCGTGCGGAAGGAGTCGTCCTGTGATCCATTTCGTCAAACAGTTTGCGCGCTACCCCAACAAGGTCGGCGCCATCGCCGCCTCCTCACAACGACTCGCGCGCCTCATGATGAAAACCGCCAGTAACCTCGAGGGGGCCAGGGTCGTCGTCGAGTTCGGGCCTGGCACCGGCGTGTTTACCGAACACATCCTGCGCCGGATCCCGGCAGATGCCGTCTTCTTCGCCCTGGAACTGAACCCCGATTTCGCCGAACGTACCCGCAAGCGCTGCCCGACTGCCACGGTCTACAATGATTCGGCCACCAACGTCTGCTCGTATCTCAAACAGCACGGCGCCAGCCACTGCGACTGCATCATCTCCGGCCTGCCCTGGGGCCTGTTCGAGGACGACCTGCAGGATGCGTTGCTGGACGCCATCGAGGGCGCGCTGCGGCCGGGCGGCGAGTTCCTCACGTTCGCCTACCTCGGCGGCCCCCTGCTGCGTGCCGGCAAACGGTTCCGCGAAACACTCCCAACCCGGTTCCGCCACGTGGCGACCACCGATATGATCTGGCAGAACCTGCCCCCCGCCTTCGTCTACTACTGCCGGAAGTAGCCCATGAACCTGCCGCCGGTGCAAGCCGTCATCTTCGACATGGACGGGCTCACGCTCGACACGGAACCCATCTATCGCGCGAGCTGGCTGCAGGCGGCCAGGGAATTGGGCTACGACCTGCGCGACGATTTCTACTCCGGCCTGGTCGGCCTCAGCACCGAAGACTGCCAGGCTCTGCTGCTGGAGGAACTGGGCCGGGACTTCCCGCTCGCCGAATTCCGCAAACGCTGGGAGAAAATCTGGCACGAACACGCCAAACAGCACGGCGTGGGCGTGAAACCGGGCGCGCCGGAACTGCTCGACATGCTGGCGGCCCGCCAAATCCCGCGCGCGCTCGCCACCTCCAGCGCGCGCCGCGAAACGCGGCTCGGGTTGGGGCCGCTGGCCGAGCGCTTCCAGGCCATCGTGACCGGCGAAGACGTCCGGCGCGCCAAACCCGCACCGGACATCTTCCTGCTTGCCGCCCAACGCCTCGGCGTGGCCCCCGCGCAGTGCGTGGTGCTCGAAGACTCCGAGCCGGGCGCTCATGCCGCACACGCCGCCAACATGGCCGTCATCGTCGTTCCGGACCTCAGGCAGCCTTCCCCCGAGACCGCCGCCATCGCCCTGGCCGTCTGCGAATCCCTCCACCAGGTCAGAGCCCTGCTGGAGGCCGGTGGCGCCTCCGGCGCCAGAGACTTGAAACGGGAAACCGGTTCGGGTGGCGCCCGAAAAAAATTGCATTTCGCGCCAAAACCGGTTTAGCTGTATGCGGGCACCGACGAGAGGGGATCGACATGAGCCCGGTGGATCCGGTACAGCAGGCCAAGGCGCTCCAGACAATCCTGAATTCGCTCATCAATATCCCGCTCTTCGACAAGCTGGAGCCGGGCGACCTCAAGGTCGTCGCCAAGCAGATGAACTACGCCCGAGTCGCCACGGGCCAAATCGTCTTCCGGGAGGGCGACAGAGGCGATTCCGTCTGCTTCGTCGTCGACGGCAGCCTCGATGTCGTGAAGGAGTCGGGAACGGGCGACCCAGTGGTCATCGCCACCCTGCCCAGCGGCCGTTGTATCGGGGAAATGGCGCTCGTAGACGATTTTCCGCGTTCCGCCACCATCAGAGCCAAGACCGACGCGACGCTTGTCAGCCTCAGTCGCGAGACGTTCGAGAACATTCTGCAGGAGCATCCCCAGATCGGGATCAAGATCCTGAAGGCCGTCGCACGCCTGCTCAGCCTTCACCTGCGCCGGACCTCCGGCCAGCTCGCCGACCACATCAAGCCCGGCGGGTGAAGATCTGCCCGCGAAACCGCGCGAAAAGGACGCGAAAGGCAGAAGAGTCTCTCGCCCGCCTGTCCTGAGCGAAGTCGAAGGGCTCGCCGACTCGCTCGAGTTCGCGGAGGTCACAAAGCCATGCTCGGTCTACGTCGAAGGCTTTGTGGCTGCCACACGGTTGTTGCGGGAATCGAAAGGATTGCCACGAGGCAGCATCGCGGAAGGGAACTGGAGATGGTTGGCCTCGTGGCAATCCCCGATTCCCGCAACGAGCGCCTTCAGAGCGGAAAGCCATGCGGACGCAGCAACTTTGAGTTGCTGGCGCGACGCGCACTTTCGCGGGCAGAAGAGGCGCCACGTTCAGGCTGGCTGCCCGCTTGGGGGTGTGGCCGCGTCGCGGCGGTACGTGCGGGGGTTGACGCCGGACAGCCGCTTGAAGAAGCGCGAGAACGAGAAGACGTCCGGGAAACCCAGCTCTTCCGCGATTTCCTTGATGCGCAGGTCCGCGTAGCGAAGCATGCGCCGGGCGACGTCCGCACGCGTCCTGTCGATGAACCGCTTCAACGGCTCGCCGGCCAGCCGGCTGAACTCCACGGACAGATGGCCCGGCGAGTACCCCGCCTGCCTGGCCACCTCCGCTACGGTCACCGGGCGCCCGTTGTGCGCCAGAACCAGCCCGCGCACCTTGCGCACCAGCGGCGGCAGCCCGGCCGCGCCGGCGTCCCCCTCCGTGCAGGTGTAGCTCAGGACGGACGCGAGCAGGGACTCCCCCGCCGCCTGCACCGCACGCGTCGGCACGCCGCTCGCCGGAACCAACGCCAACAGCGCCGCGCGGACCGTGTCCAGAAATGGATCGTGCGGGAGACGCTCCGCGCTCCGGCCGGTCCGCTCCACGCCGTAGGCGTGGAATTTCAGCGTCAGCCATTCCGCCCCAACCTGCTCATAGATGAAATCGTGTCGCGTCTGCGGCGGCGTCAGAAAACAATCGCCCGCCTCCAGGACGAGGGCAGAATCGTCGCCAGCCGCTCCGATCTGCCCCCGCGTCACAATCTCGAGCTGCCAGAACGGATGCGTGTGCAGCCGCGTGCGACGCCGCTCAAGGACCCGGCCCGGGTGCACCAACAGCAGCCGACACGTCACGACCGGAGCCCCGCCGCCCATCAGGCGTTCCGTATAAAACGCTAAGTTTTCCTTATCTTTAGCCATTTCTTTCAGCCATAACCGGATATTATGATAAGTTTTGGAGTCCGGCAACGGCAATTAGCAGGAGGGTGCACGGATGGCAGCGAAGATCGGCGTGATCATACCGACGGAGTTACAGCAAGAACTGTTCAGCCCGCAAGACCGGGAACGACTCAACGCCCTTGGCGAGGTGTCCTGGACCGACTCGGCCAAACAGCTCTCCGTTCAGGATGCGGGTGCGTTCCTGGCCGATTGCGCGGTAGGCGTGGGGTCCTGGGGCACGCCTTTTCCTTCCGCTGACCTGCTCGCCCGATGTCCTGGACTGCGGCTATGGGAACACGTGGCCGGAACGGTGAAACGGATGTTCGGTCCGCATCTCCAGGGCCGAAACCTGACGATCGCCTCCTGCGCGCCGGCGATCGCGGAGAACGTGGCCGAGCTGGCCGTGGGCGAGCTGCTGATCGGGCTGCGGCGTGTGCTGGACAACGCCGCGGCGAATCGCGAGGGGCGTGCGCGCAAAGCGGCCAACAGCCGGACACTCGCCGCGGCGGTCATCGGCGTGGTCGGCGCCTCGCACGTCGGACGCGCGGCGATCAGATTGCTGAAGGCGTTCGGCTCGAAGATACTGGTTTATGACCCCTATCTCCCGGCTGAAGAAGCGGCGAAACTGGGCGCGACCAAGGCGGACACGGTCGAAGCGCTCTGCAGGCAGGCAGACGCCGTCACCTTGCACACGCCCGCTCTGCCGGCGACCCGTCATATCATCGGCAAGCCGGAGTTTGAGGCCATGCCGGACGACGCCGTCTTCGTGAACACCTCTCGCGGCATGTGCGTGGACGAAGCCGCACTGATCGCGGAACTGGAGAAGGGCCGGCTGTTCGCGTTCCTGGATGTGACGGATCCCGAACCGGCGGCGGCGGACAGCCCTTTGCGCCGCCTGCCGAACGTCGTGCTGACTTCCCATATCGCGGGCGGCAAGGATCACCGCATCGGGGCGCAGGCCGTGGACGATATTGCGGCCTTCCTTCAGGGCGGCACGCCCCGCATGGCGGTCACGCAGGACATGCTGGAACGACTGGCCTGAAACTTGCCCGGCTCAGTTTCTGTAGATATCGCCTGCCATCTGTGCGTAGACGGAGGGCGGGAAGCCGGTGTGTTTCTTGAACTTCCTGGAGAAATGCTCGGCACGGGTGTGGCCTGTTCGGAAGGCGGTCTCTTTCACGCTGCGGCCTGCGCGCAGCAGCAGCCGAGCCTGTTCCATCTTGCGGATGGCGATGTACTCGCTCAACCTCAACCCAGTCGTCCTTCTGAAGATCCGGCTCAAGTAGTCGGCGTTCATGCCGACCTCCTCCGCCACCATGCCAGGGGAAAGCGGGGCGGCCAGCTGCCTCTCGATGCGACACTTGATGTCGTTGACGAGCCGGGCCTCTTTCGACCTGAGGCGGGGCCTCCGATCAACAAAGCCGCTCACGGACAGTCTGCTGAGGATGAGGCAGACATAGGCGGACCGTTCGATCGGGTAGATCGTCCCCCGCTCGGCCAACCGATAGCCGAAATCCAGGATCTCGGCGAAATGCGCGGGCCGGCTCAAGGCCGGAACGAAGAGTTGGTCGGTGCGGCTGCGCGTGAGTTCCTTTTGCGTGATGTATTCTCCGATCTGATGCACGCGCAGTTCGGAGCACTCGTGTGCGCTGACGCGTGTTCGAAACGTGAGCCAGACGAATTTCACGCTCTCGGGCGACGGCGCGTAGCCCTGTTGCGTCGTGCCGGTCGGATGAAAGAGCACGCCGCCGGGTTCGACCTTGGCGCGAACGCCGTTGTTCTCCATGAACAACGTGCCCTCCTCCACCACAAAGACCTCGTTCACCCTGAGCTGTTGCCTGACGTGGACATAGCCGGGCCGGCCCCGCGCCACGGCCGCATTCACGAATGCAGGCAGCGGACGGACGTCTATGCCATAAGCTCTCATGCGTGGGCACATGATAGGCGAAAAGTCGGAATGTGTCATGTCTTTCGCGGGTTCGGACAGGCGGGTGGAGTGGTCTTGAGGACGCGGGCGGGGATAGTGTTTTGGTGGAAGGAGATCAAGCTATGAGCGGCGTACAGATGGAAGCCACGGGTGTGGAAGCATGGCTGGCCATGCGTGAAGACCCGGTACGGGCGGATCTTCTGAGGCAGGGCGCGAAGCCGGACCTGGACGTGATCCTGAGTCTTTTCCCGCGCACGCAGGGCGAACGGGCGTTCAACGCCGACGTGATCGCGGGCAACATCGAGCGGCTGACGCCGACCCCCGCGATCGACACCGGGCATCCGTTACTGGACCTCTCGGTGAAGACGGGGCTTGCCTTCATCGACGCGACGTTTCAGGGCGACCACCCGAAATACGGGGTGGACACTTACGGCCGGAATGCGCACGATGGGTTCCCGCCGACGATTCTGGCGGCGGTCGACGCGCTGTCCGCATGGGGGCTGAACACTCGTGCGACGCGGCTGTTTCGCTACTGGCTGCTGAATTTCGTGAAGGCAGACGGCGCCATCCGCTACTACGGGCCGGCCATCAGCGAGTACGGGCAACTGCTGCACACGGCTGCGCTGCTGGCAGAGCGGGCGGGCACGGACGGCTGGTGGGCTGACGGATACCCGGCGCTCGATCGCATGGCGGAGTATCTGTTGCGCTTGCGGGCGGAAGCCGAGGCGGACGACGGGCTCATCCCGGGCTCACCGGAAGCGGACACGCGCAAGGAGATCGGGAAGTACTTCCACAACAACGGCTGGGTTGTGAAAGGTCTGCAGCGCTGGGCGGCGCTGTGCGCGGCGCAAGGGGTGACACCGACCACGCCGGCGGACAGGGTCGCAGACGTTGCGGCGGCGCTGGCGCGGGACACCCTGGCGGCCATCGAGCGCACGTGGCCGGAAGACCCGGATGACTGGTGGCTGCCCCCGCGGACGGAGCCGGTCGAACGGCCGGCGAGTCTCACGAGCACGCGCACGGCTTCCTACACGAACTACCGCTACTGGCCCGAGCTGCTGTCGAGCGGGCTCCTGCCGGAGGAGGCGGCAAACCGCGTGGTGGCTGCGCGGCTGCGCGCGGGCGGGCAGTTCTGCGGCATGACCCGTTTCAGCGATCGCCTGGACGACTGGCCGCTGGCCGATTACCTGTACGGCCTGTGGGCACTCGGCCGCGAAGAAGATTTCCTACTGAGCCTGTACGGGCATGTGGCTTATCATCAGGCGGAGGGGCATCTGACCGCGTATGAACAGGTGTCGTTTCCGCCCGGCGTAGCGCGGGCCGCCTACTGCCTGCCGTCGCAACTGGTGGCCGCCCGGGCGGCGCGGCTGCTGAATGCTTCCCGCGCTGCGCGGGAAGACTAGCCGGAGGCGCTATTCTTTCAGCGCGAGTTCACCTCGCGCGTCGACGATTCGGGCGGTGACGAGGGCGTAGACCATCGTCGTGCCGTCCGGGCCGGGCAGGCCGCCTCCGACCAGGACGGGGGCGCCGCTGTGGACCACTATGTGCGTGCAAAGGTTACAGGAGTGAAAGAACGGCTGTTCGGCCCGGAACTCCTTCTTGTTCCCCGCGGGGTCCGTGCTCGTCCAGCCGTAATCCTTCCAGACGGGGGGCCAGACGAATTCGGGTTGAAGGATAAGATCGATCAGCTCGCGGTCGGGCGCGAGCGTCGGCGTGACGTTAAGGACGGCGCCGCCTTCCCGCGTTTCGAGGGCCGCCGGGACAACGGCGGGCGAAGACGCCGCCACGACGTTTGTCCCCTTCGGCCAGGAGACCTCGTATTCGGTCGGGTAGATGTATTCCTTCACGCCCTTGACTGTTGCGTTCTGGCCGCTGCACGTGACGACCTTGGGCGCGGCCAGCAAGCGGCCCTTGCCTTTCTGGCGCAGTGCAAGAATGACGGGCATGTCGATCGCGCCCTCCCTGGTGACGGGTTCCAGATCGGCGAGTTGGAACTCGACGAACTGCAGTTCGATTTCCACCTGCACCGGCCCCGTCGTTTCCCGAACCTGGGCGCAGGCGGTGTGGAGGGAGGCGGTGAGGAGTGCGGCCAGAGCCCAGACGAGAATCGCTGACAGGCGATTGTCCATTGTGTGTCTCCGGTATTGTGGTTCTTGTCGTAGAGGTCGAGTGCTGGATGCGCCGGGAGTCCGAGTATGTTCTCGAGCAAGTTTTCCGGTGTGCAGCGGGTCCGCGGAACGAGGTGCGGGGATCACCTCCTTTCTTCCGGGGGCGGCCAGTCTTTACCCGGTGAGCCGTTCCGCGGACCCGCGTGAAGGGTGGCAAACCGCGGAACCGGAGTTGTCAAGCCGATGTCAAAATGCGGTGAAGAACCGGGGGGCTGGTTGAGAGACCCGTCTCGCGAGGCCGGGCAACGGCACGCCGTGCCCGACTGGAGGGCGAGCGTCCCGCGAGCCGCGGCTGCGCGCGACGGCGTACCGCGCCTCGCGAGCCGTCACGCTCGGGGTCGGCGGTCGTTCAACACCGCACGCGGCTGCTGAAAACGAGCATAAGCAATGCGACCACGGCGGCGGCCAGGAAGACGGTGCCGTGTCCGAAACGGACCCAGAGCAGGCCGCCAAGGGCCGGCACGGACATGGAGACGGCGTGATTGATCGTGACGCCCATCGAGAGTGTGGGCGCGACGTCCTCGCGCCGAACGGCGATCTTGGCCAGATACGTGTTGCGGGCCATGTTCACGCCAAAGAGCAGTTGGTCGAACACGTAGCAGGCGAAGAGGAGCCCGAGCGCGGCCTGCCGGTTCCCGATCAGAGAAGAGAAGCCGTACCCCATGCAGATGGCGAAGATGAACAGGGAATCGGCGATGAGCACCTTGCGTTCGCCGTAGCGGTCGATGATCCTGCCCAGCGCCGGCTGAAAGAAGACGCCGAGCAGTGCGGCGGCGATCCAGAGCTGGGCGAAGACGTAGGCCTGCTGCCGGAAGATTTTCACGAGCACCCAGGGGCCGAACGTGATGAAGATCTGCTTGCGCGCACCGAACAGGAACGCGAGCACATAGAACAGCCAATAGCGCCGGTTCCAGACGAACTTGGGTCTCTTGAGATGGACGCCGGGCAAACGCATGGGCAGGAAGAACAGGCCGGCCAGCAGCGCGGCGGCCGCGCCGGCGAAGAACGTGATGCGGTAGTCGGCCTTCAAGTAGCGCAGCGTGATCCAGACCACCGAGCAGCCGACGATGGCGGCGGCGACTCCGACGCCCTGCACCTGGCCCAGGCGGCGTCCGCGCCGGTTCTCGTCGGCCAACGCCATGGCGACCGAGGCCTGAACCGGCATGATGAGGTGCGTTCCCACACTCCAGATGACCATGAAAGCGAGCATGGCATTCCAGCCGGTTCCCCAGATGCCCAGCCCGACCATGCCGGCCGCCACGGCGAACGCGCAGACGGCGGCGATGAACGTTTCGGAGAGGAAGAAGAGCAAGCCCGCGAACAGTGCCGTGAGGAAACCGGGCAGTTCCCGCGGGAATTCGAGCAAGCCCCGGGCATCGGCGGCCAGGTCGAAACGGTCGTGCAGGAAGTTGTTGAACGTGGTCTCGAAGATGCCGTTTGTGATGCCGAGCAGGAAGATGCCGGCCAGGAACAGCCGCAGTTGCGGGTTCATCCGGCGCACTCTTTCGGCTATCGGCATGGTCCACATCTTCTTTGTCGTAATCTTTGTTCCGCCACAGGCGGACAGGCTGTAAGCTTTGTCGAGAACCGTAGTTCATTCAGACGACGGCGGGCCTCGACAAGGTTCTCGACAGAGTTTCACTCCCCCTCTCCCGGCACTCTCCGAGCCGCCTCCAGCGCGGCCTTGGCCTTTTCCGATCTCGGGTCCAGTCGGACGGCTTCGGAGAGTTGCGCGACGGCCTCGGCCACTCGGCCCTGCTCGGAGAGCGCCAGGCCGAGATGGTAGCGTGCGCCGGCGAAAGCGGGGTTGAGCTGTGTTTCGCGGGAGTAGTGTGCGATCGCCTCGTCGAAGCGGCCCTGTGCCGCCAGGAGGTCGCCGATACTGTAATGCACCTCGGTGGTTTTCGGGGCATCCTTGAGAATCTGCGAATAGTGGGCAAGCGCCTCATCGGCCTTGCCTTCACCGGCGAGCACACGCGCGAGGTTGAACCGGGCGTTCACGTATCCGGGCGCCAGGCGGAGCGCTTCGGCAAATTGCCGGGCCGCCTCCTCTCGCCGGCCGGCAAGGCCCAGCACCGAGCCCAGCACATTGTGCGCTTCGGCGGATTGCGGGTCGAGTGCAATCGCCTGGGAGAGATGGAGGAGGGCCGACTCGGTCCGTTTCTGATCCGCGAGCAGCACGCCCATGTCGAGCCGTGCGCCGGCCAGCGCGTGGCGCGCTTCGTCGTCCTGCGCGTAGAGGCGGACGGCCTCGGAGAAGTGCGGCAGCGCCTCCTGCAGGCGCCCGAGGCTTTTCAGGGCCAATCCCAGGTTGAGATGCGCCTTGTGGAAAGCGGGCTGGAGCCTGATCGATTCCCGGTAATGCGCGATGGCGGTAGCCAGGTCGCCCTTCTTGGCGAAAGCCACGCCCACATTGTGATGGACGTTCCCGTCGTTCGGCACGAGCCGTAGGGACTCGGAGAAGTGGACGATCGCCTCGTCGTTTCTGTCGAGCTTGAGCAGATCCAAGGCCAGGTTGTGATGGGCGGACGCGTTCTGCGGGTCGGCGTCCAGGGCCTGGCGGTAGTAGCGGATGGCGTCTTCCTGGCGGCCGAGCCGGTCGTAATCCATGGCCCGGTCGTAGAGCGCCTTTGACGGGTTCATGGTGATGCCGAAGGGGTTCCAGCTGATGACTGCGAAGAGGAGCGAACCGCCGACGGCGCAGGCCGCGACGCTCACCCACTGCCGCGCGGCGACGGCGCGGCCGAGCCGGCAAAGCGCGTAGCCGGCGAACACGAGCACGAACGGAATGATGGGCACCCTGTAGCGGGCGGTAACGAAGAAAGGGAGGAACGAGGCGAAGTAGATGCCGACGAACAACAGGATCAGGAGGAGGTCCTCCCGGCGAGGGCCGGCGGCGGTCTTGCGCGTATCCGGGGCTGGAGCGTCACCGGGTTCCCCCTTCGAGAGGTGCCCGGCCGCAGATGGCCGGGCGAGGACGCCCGGCCTACTCGGGTCACGCGCGCGCCCCGCCGTTGAGCCCGCTCGCCACGCGAAGAGGAGCCCGAGGATTCCGAACGCGAGCACGACCGCAAAGTTCAGCGGGACGGCCCTGAGGATCAGGGACTCGGCTCTCGCGGCGTTCAAGTCCTGTTCGCTGACGATCTCCATGCCGCCCCAGAACAGAACGGCCTTCCGGAACATCAGAGAAAGCGTACGGCCGGGGTTCGCACGTATCCAGTCGAGCGCGCGGTCCGCGAAGTAGCGCGAGACGCCGGCGTGGTTCAAGTGGGGCTTGCCGCTCATCTTGCGGACGGCGGCGACGATGCGCGGGTAGTCGAACGCGGTGTTGAAGGCGGGGTATTCATCGGGCAATTGCACGGAGTACCCGGTGGCGACCGGTCCGTTCCCGATGTAGAGGTTGATGCCGCCGTTGGAGGAGACGAGGACGAACTCGCCGCCGCGCACGATATTTCGGACGGTGACCGGCAGGACGGGCGCCGCCACGCCGAGGAGCAGGAGCGCGGCGAGTGTCAGACGCCGGCGCCGCCGGAGCGTCCGGCGCGTGACCCAGGCGAGCCAGGCGGCGGCGACCGGAGCAAAGAGCAACGCGTTCGGTTTGCCGAGTGCCGACAGGCCGATCACGGCGCCGGCGAGCAAGGCCTTCCACGCGGCGGGCCGATCGCGCAGGCCGAACATGGCGAGCACGATCAACAGGTGCAGGGCAACGAGCCAGACGATTTCCCTGAACTCCATGTCGAAGTAGATGAAGGCCCAATAGACGGCCGCGAGGAGGCCGGCCGTCGCGCCGGTCCAGAATCCGAACAGGCGGCGTGCGAGCAGAAAGGCGAGTACGCCGCTCAGCGCGCCGACCCCGGTCTGCACCAGCCGCACGGCCAGCAGGCTGTGCCCGAAAACGCGGTAGAGCAGCGCGAGCATGTACGGGCAGAGGGGCGGTCGAAAATAGGGCGTGGAGCCGATTTGAGGGTTGGGGCGGTTGGGGCCGGTTTCCCAGGCGCCGGAAACGGTGCCCCAGGCCCAGTAGTCATGGTATTCGGCATCGACGGCGAGTACGTCCCAGCGTGGAGAGCGGGCCAGCTCAGCGAGATACAGGGCGCGCAGCGCGAGGCCGACAAGAAAGATGACCGCGGGCACGGCGCGGCGCCAGCGCCGGCTCGGTTCACGCCGCGACGCCGCGGGTGGCGTGCTTCGCGCCGGGGATACGGCCCGCTGGGGTCTACGTCGATTTCGCCGCTTGCTCACAGCGTCTTTCTCCCCTGTCCGCGCTCGCCGCGCAGGGGTCTGGCGCCGCTCACAGAGCGGCTCTGCAACCGTTCTTATCATACCCGCCCGCGCAGGGGCGGGCGGCGGGAACGCGTCGTCGAGGTGCGGTCACCCAGCGCACCCGTCCTGCTCATTGTCCGTAGCGCTTCAGATGCTGCCGAGTGCCCAGCGCCGGACCCGCGCTTCCTTGCGCCGACCTCCTGCTCGGCCCGCTCGCGCACAAACCTGCGGTGTCCCTGCCGGGTTGATACTATACGAAAACGGCGGATGCGCAAGGCCTTCCGTTCCGGATCAGAGTAGGGCGGCCGTCCCGGCCGCCCATGGCCAGGCGAGGACGCCCGGCCTACTTTGGGTTGCGGCCAACGCGCGCCTTAGTACTGCCTTTCGTAAATACGCTAACGTTAGTGGGAGCGCCACGGCGGGGCGCGCAAGGCGCGGCTGGGGGGCCAATACCC
>JAFGHX010000139.1 GCA_016929905.1 Kiritimatiellia bacterium | reverse complement strand
GTTGTCCAGCCCGCCGTCGTAGGCGGCGAAGAAGCGCACGGCGCTCTTCACGCCGGGATAGCGGTTGGTGAACACCGCTTCATTCGCCGCCAGCACGGCCATCTCGCCGCCGTCCAGCTCGGTGCCCGGCGGGAAGGCGTAGCGGATGCCGTTGAACGTCATTTCGCTAAGCCCGCGCGTGGCGCTGCCGGTGTTCTGGATTTCGACGAACTCGAAATCGCGGCCGCCAAGCGGGTTGTACATGATCTCCGTGATCCGGATGTTGGAATAGTGTGCGGTGAAGTTGAACGTGGCCGCATGCACCGCGCTCCAGGTCGTCGCGGTCTTGTAGATGCGCGCCTGGACGTGCGTCGTGCGCGAGAGGGTGACCGCGCCCGCGTACTGGATCTTGCCCGCAGACGGGTTGCCGCCGGCGTTGCGCGGGTCGGACCCGTCCAGCGCGTAATAGATCACGCCCGAACTGTTCGGGTTCGACATCGTCAGCTTGAACCCGGCCGCGATCGCGCCGCCGTGCTGCTGGAACGTGGGCGGGTCCAGGCTCGGATACAGTCCGGCACTCCGGAACTGGCCGACGACAATGGGCGAGCGCAGCGAAAGCCAACTGTTGAGCACCCAGTCCACGTTCGGCCGCCACCAGTTGTCGGGCGTGTTGGAGCTGTCGATCGACACGTCGCCCCAGCGCGCCAGCTCGGGGATCACCACCCGCTCGATCGTCTGCTTCAGGCCGATCCACCGGTTCGTGCACGCTTCGGTCGTCATCGCGCCGCCGTTGAAGAAATGCTTGTAGACGCGGTCGCCGAACACAACCTTGTACTCGCGGTTCGCCTTCAGGTTCTCATGCAGCAGTTCGGGCCCTTTCGTCGTGGCCAGGTTGGTGTAGACTCCGTCCTCCACACTCCCGCCGAGAGTGCCCTCATAGTCCCAGACGAAATACTGGAACTTGCCCGGCGCCCCGCCGTCCGACGGGCGGCTGCGGCGTCCCGCGCGCCAGTTGGAAGCCTCGCCGGTGGCGTGCGGCCGGCACCAGTCATGATTGGGACCGTAGATCTGCACGATCAGATAGTCGATGTGCTGCTCGACATCCAGGTACTGCTGCATCTGGGCGTAGTTCGCGGCCACGGCCAGATCGTTGTTGCGCGCGAAGCTCTTCATGGCCAGGAAGTCGGCGTCGGCCCCATCGAGGATGCGCGGGTACTCGGTGGCGGGCGGATCGATCATCAGGTACCATTTCTTGTTGGCCAGCACGTCGTAGTCGTCCTTTGCCCCGCCGAAGTGATCGCGCATGAAGGCGGCGTCGGGCACCTCGACGATGTTGTACAGGCCCCAGTACAGCCCGTTGAGGTAGAGGTGCGCCCAGGTCTCGTGCGGGGTAATCCAGCCCATGGCCTGCTGCGTCTTGCGCCCGAACGAATCGCGCAGCTCGGTCTGGACATAGGAACTCGGGTTGGTGCGATCGCCGCTGAGCTTGTCGTTGCCCTGTGCGCGCAGCCGGATATGGTCGAACGTCTTGACGGGCGAATCGGGGAACAGGTCGTATTCCAGTTTGTCGGGCCCGTAGATGGAGCGGAAGCGGAGGCTCAACGAAATCTTGTGTTTCCAGCGGCAGTCGCGGTTCGCGCCGCCGCCCGACATCCGCACCCCGCAGTTGATCTGAAAGCCCTTCCGGCCGTCGGGGTAGATGAGTTCGGCGGAGCCGGGATGTTCGTAGTCGAAGCCGGAGCGCAGGCTGTGGTAGAACACGCCGTTGTCGGCGTCTCGGAAGAAGTGGCCGAACTTCGTGTTCACGCAGATGCTCGGGATCTCCTGGAGCGTGTCCTTGATGATCGGCGCGTAGGCCGGCGCATCGACGACGTCGGACGCCATGCGCGTATCCATCTTCTGCGTCGCGCGGCTGGCGGTGTTGTCAACGCTCGTACTGGGGTTGTGCTCGCCCGGCACCCACGTCTCGCCGCTCATCACGTTCGGCTGGCGCAGGACCTTGTCCAGGAACAGATAGGTCTGTGTGTCGACGTCGGTTGCCGCATAGCCGCTCTTGACGGCCGCGGCGCGCAGCACCACGCAGGGCGGCCGCTGCCCGTTGATCGCGCGGCCGGTCGAGGAGTCGGGGTCGATCGACGCCGCACCCGACGAGGCGCCGATGGTGAACCGTGTCGAGGAGATCAGCGGATCGCTGCCGTCCAGGGTGTACAGGATCGTGGCGCCGGCGGTGGCCGTGCCGATCGTGCAGGTGAACGGCGCGCTGTAGAAGCCGCGGTCGTGGCTGAACGTCGTGTCGGCGACCTTCCGGTACGCGCTCAATTCGGCGTCGATCAGGCAGTCGCTGCTGCCCAGATTGATGTTGAACGCCTGGATGGCGATCACGTTCTCGCCGATATCCAGCACGCCTGACGCGCGGCCCAGTTCGAAGACCTCGTTGGTCTGCCCGCTCAGATAGGCGGAGGCGACCGAATCGTAAGTGGGCGCGCCGTCCGGTTCGTTCTCGTCCTTCACCCGCTCGCCGTTGATCCAGATGATGAACCCGTCGTCGTAGGTCACGCTCACGCGCAGGCGGTCATCGGGGTCGAGACTCGTAACGTTGAATGTCTTCCGCACGAAGAACGAGCTGTACGAGTTCTGCATGTCGCTCAGGTGCGTGTTGACCGCGGTGCTGGGGAACCCGATCGGTGCGTTGCCGCTCGGCCAGCTCGAATCGTCGAAGTCCTGCTCGCGCCAGGCGTCGTGCGGCAACGAGGCCTCTTGCGTCCCTTTGACGTATTTCCAGCTCGAGCCCGCGGCGACCAGAACGCCCGCCTGCGACGTGCCGATCAGGCAGACCAGCAGCAGCGCGGCACCCCATGTGAGATTTGCCCGTCGCCCATACATTCGTCGACAACTGCTTCCACTTCCGTGCATCTTTCGCCCCTCCTTCTTCACTTAACGGCAAGCCGTTCCGCTGCGGGCGGCACCCCGCGGCGGAACGGTTCGCACGTCCGGCTACCCGTAAGCGGACTTACTCCAGCCAGACCCGGACGCGGTACAGGGTCGTGGCCCCGGCCGCCGACGCGGGCGGCGTGTACGTTACCGTCTGTCCGGTTCCCACACTGTCTTCGCAGCCCGGCACGACCTGCCAGTTCGCCTCGCCGTTGCAGGCTTCCAGCGCGTAGTGGCGGGTCAGGCCGTCGTAGCCCGGCCCGGCCGCGGCAACGGTCTGGAACGAGACCACGATCTGGCCGCCGACCAGCCTCACATCCACCATCAGCCATGACCCACTCTCGGCAGGGTCCGTACCCATGATGTACTCTTCGATATTCGAGACACCGTCGCCGTCGGCGTCCCCATTGGCGGCGGCGGAGGGGTCGCCGAGGGTCGCCGTCTCCCAATCGTCCGCCATGCCGTCGGAATCGGTATCCTCCGCCACGGGCAGGGAACTGCCTTCGACAACGGCGAGTTCGAGATCGATCGCGAGGTCGCTGCTGTTCAGCGCGGCATTGAACGCCTGAACGGCCACCACATTGTCGCCCGCCAGCAGTTGGGGCAGATCGCTCCCGGCCAGCGTGACCGCCCATTCGGCGGCCGATGGCAGCGTCGAGGCGGCCAGCGCGTCGCGCGCCACCGCCTCGCCCTTCGCGCCGGGCATGTTCACGCGCGCCACTTCGGTGCCGTTCACCCACACGATGAACCCGTCGTCATGCGAAGCCGAAAGCTGCATCTCGCGGATCAACGCCGGGTTGGCGACCGTGAAGCGTTTGCGCAGGAACACACAGGTGTAGGTGTAACGCATGTCCGACAGCGTCGTGCCGAATCCGCCGGTCCCGCCGTAGCCGAACGGCGCCTTGCCGCTCGACCAGGCCGAATCGTCAAACGCTACCCCCCGCCATGCCTCCGGCGGCTTCGACGCCTCGGTCGTGCCCTTGTGGTAGAGCCAGGTCGACCCGCGCGTGACCTTGTCCTCAACGCTCTGCGGCTCCGACGCGCGCAGCATCAGCGCGTTGGCGTAGGTGTAGCGGCTCAGCGCCGAATCGCGGCTCAGCGTGTAGGTGATCGCGCCGTCGGCGCCCGGATCGATCGCCGTGAACCGCGCCACATAACCGGCCGCCTTGTTGTAGCCGGCGTTGTAGCGGGTGGTGTCGTCCGTGGCCGTCACGGTCTTGAGTTCCGTGCCGGGCGTGCTCGCATTCTTGAAGCTCACCGCGCCCGAGAGAGTCCCGCTGTGATAACGCGACGCGGTCCCGGTATAGGCCGAGCTGTCACGGTCGGAGTAAACGACCAACTCGTATTCCAGGCTCGGATCAAGCCCCGTGAGCGTCAGGACCAGATCGTCGGTGCCGTATCCGACCGTGCCGCCGCAGGCCACCTTTCCGTCGAACACGCCGTGCGCGTCGGTGCCGGCGGCCGGGTGAGCGCCCTGCGCGTCGTAGACACCGCTGCCGCCGTCGACCGTCAGCCGCGCCGGCAGCGGCTGGCCGGTGTCGAAGTCGGCGAGCAGCCCGCTGCGCGCCGCGCCGGCGAACCCGTTCGTGGTCGTATACGTCGTGATATTGGCCGCCAGCTGCCCGGCGAACCAGGCCAGGTCGTTGTAGGCCGTGAACGGACCCGACTGGGCCGGAGGCGGAGTCGTGGCACTCGTTGTGCCGGAATAGGCGGAGTTGCCCGCGGTATTGTAGGCCTTGACCTGGTAGCTGTATGTCCGTCCGGGCTGCAGGCCGGCATCCGTATACGCCGTCGCGTCCGCAGCCGGCTGGGCAATGCGGATCCAGGTCGCGCCGTCTTCCGTCCGGTCGATCTTGAAGCCCGTCTCATTGGAGCTGTTGTCCGTCCAGGTCACCCGGATGCTCGTCGCGGACTGCGCCGCGGCCGTCAGGCCGCTCGGCGCCGCCGGCGTGTCGTCGCCGGTGATCGCCGCCGCCACGTTCGACTCCGGCGAGTCGCCCGCTGCGTTCGTCGCTTTCAGCTTGTAGTAGTACTGCGTCGCCGCCGCCAGCCCGCTGTCGGTGTAGCTCGTCGCGTTCGCCGCCGGCGTCGCGATCGGTTCCCACGTCGTCGTCCCGCTCTGGCGCCGGTCCAGCTTGAAGCCCGTCTCGTTGGGACTGTTGTCCGACCAGGTCACCCGGATGCTCGTCGCGGACTGTGCCGTGGCCGTTACCCCGCTCGGCGCCGCCGGTGCGCCCTGCAGCGTCGTGGCGCTGTTCGTGGCCGAATACGGCGACTGGCCAGCCGCATTGTAGGCGCAGACCGTGTAGTAGAACGTCGTGTTCTCCGGCAACCCCGTATCCGCATGGCCGGTGACATTGGCCGCCAGCGTCGCCAGCACGGACCAGCCGGTCGTCCCGCTCTGGCGCCGCTCCAGCGTGAACCCGTCCTCGTTGGCGCTGTTGTCCGTCCACGTCAACCGGACACTGGTTGCGGACTGCACCGCCGCCGCCAGGCTGCTCGGCGCCGAGGGCGC
>JAFGHX010000138.1 GCA_016929905.1 Kiritimatiellia bacterium | reverse complement strand
CCCCACGCATCCCGCCCCCACGCATCCCGCCCCCACGCGCATCTGGCAACGCGGTTATCACGACCGCGTGATCCGTGACGCGCGCGCGATGGAATGCGTGCGCACCTACATCCGCCGGAACCCGTGGCGGAACGTCGTCGCATTTGAGAACGGCATGCGCGGCATCGGGAACCCCGCGCTGTGGGAATGCCGCAAGATCGGCATGCTCTGCTCGCGCGAGTGCCCCGCTGAAACGCTCGCCGCAGCTCAGAACCGCGCGGCGACCGCGCGCGAGCAACACTGCGTGCTGAGCGGCTTCCATTCGTCGCCCGAGAAGGCGATCCTGGACGCATTGCTTGAGAGCAAAGGGCGGCTCATTTGCTGCCCGGCCTGGGGCATTGAACAAATGAAGCTCCCGGAGAATTGGCTCCCGGCATTGGAGCAGAACCGCATGCTGATCCTGGAAACGGCGATCGGGGCCGCCGACTTGGCCTCAGCCCGCGCGCGCAACCGTTTTGTTTTGGACATGGCCGATGAGCTATGGCTTCCGCATGTGGCGCCGAGCGGCATGCTGGCGGCGCTTCTGAAAGAGCGGCGGCAGCAGAGCGCTGCCGAGGGTTGACCCACCGTCAAGCCGCTCACCCTGCACACCTGCCGAGCTCCAGCTCGGCACATCTCGTCCCTGAGCCTTCGCATTTTCTAAAATCCGCAATCTCATTCCTGAGAAGTCCCCCCATTGGCGCCGGAGTATCCGGATGCACCTATTCTACATGTTGCGGTATTTGGTGTGAAAAACGCGTGGATTGGCGCCAAAAGGGCTGATTTGCAGCATTTGGCGCGATTTATGCTGTATGTGGTGGGGGCAGGGCGGGGCGGGATACATCCCGCCCGTACGTGGGGCGGAATACATCCCGCCCGTACGTGGGGCGGGATACATCCCGCCCGTACGTGGAGCCGTCAGGTTATGAAGAGGTCAATCTTCGTGTGTCGGCATACGGTCTGGCTCGTGGCGTGTGCTGTTCTCCTCGCGACGTCTGTCTCCTCGGCGGAGACACTGGTCCTTCGCGCGGCCAGCTGGCGTTATCACAAAGGCACGACGGAAGCGTCGGACCCCCGCGACGAGTGGCAGTCTGCCGACTTCATCGACACGTCCTGGGCCCTGGGCAATGCGCCGCTTGGCTATGGGGAGACGGGCATCAACACGACGTTCAGCGACATGCAAGGCAGCTACACGACATTCTTCGTGCGGCGCACGTTCACGGTGTCGAGTGTGGATGCCGACATGCGGCTGAAGGCGAGCGTGGACTACGACGACGGGTTCATCGTGTGGATCAACGGGGAACGGGTTCTGGACGTCAACGAACCCGACGGCACGCCGCTTTACGATTCGCTGTCCTCGGGCAACCACGAATCGGGCACGTTCGAGGACTACGAACTGCCGGACCCGAGCGACTACCTGGAGGTTGGCGCCAACGTGATGGCGATCCAGGTGTTCAACCAGGCGCTCGACAGCACGGACATCAAGATCGACATCCAACTCGACAGCTACACGAAGGTCGCCGACACGACGTTCAGTCACGACCGCGGCTTCTACAGCTCGCCTTTCACGTGCACGATCAGCACGGCGACTCCGGGCGCGACGATCAAGTACACGCTGGACGGCAGCGATCCGCGCACGTCCGGCAGCGCGTTCAGCATCAACGCCTCGTCCGGGACGGTGAGCATCAACCCGGCTTCCAGCACGGGGCGGCTGATCAACGGCGGCAAGGCGCCCTGCGTGGTGCTGCGCGCCTATGCGCTGAAGGGCGGCTGCGACCCGACGGATGTGGACACGCACACCTACATCTTCCTGAGCGAGGTCCTGAAACAGCCGAACCTGATGTCGGGCGAGGACTGGGTTCCCGGCGAGCCCGACGGGTACAGCACGAGTCAGCTCACCAGCTACCCCGTAGCCCGGCGTATCGACACCTCGATGGAGGCGGGGCTGGCGGCGAACCCGACAACCAGCAACCAGTTGGTCACGGCGTTCCGGGCGATTCCGACGATCTCGATCTCGCTGGATTACGGGGATCTGTTCGGCAATTCGCACGGGGTCTGGCACAACAGCCTGCATTACGGACCGGACTGGGAGCGGCCGTGCTCGGCGGAGTTCATATTCCCGGACGATCCGGGCGAGAATTTTCACATCGCGTGCGGCGTACGGGCCGCCGGCGCCGGCAGCCGGGACCCCTGCTGGAAGACGAAGTGCAACCTGAGTCTGCGGTTCAGGTCGACCTACGGCCCGTCGAAGCTGCGCTATCCGTTCTTCCCGGATACGAGCGTGGACGAGTTCGATCAGCTCCGGCTCCGCGCGCAGGGCAACGACAAGATCGGGGACCGTGCTCAGTACATCCGCGACGCGTGGGGCCGAGCCACCCAGCGTGCGATGGGCTGGGTTTCGCCCTGCGACCGCTGGGCGCACGTGTACATCAACGGCATGTACTGGGGCCTGTACAACCCCGCCGAGTGCCCGGATTCCGGGTTCATGGAAAGCCATTTCGGCGGCGAGAAGGAGGACTACGACGTTATCGCCAACAAGAAATGGTACCGGTGCATTCCGACCCCGCCCAACTACGAGCGGATCATCGACGGCGACGACGTCGCCTGGGACGCCATGGTCAACTATGCCAAGAACAACAACCTGGCCACCGATGCCTACTACCAGACCATGCGTGACTGGCTGAACATCACCGAGTATATCGACTACACCCTGCTCGGCATGTACGGCGCGGGCGGCGACTGGTCGCCGCCCAGCCGCGCGGACCCGGGCGCCAACTTCCGGGCGGGCCGCCGCAGCCGCAACCGCGCCCCGTACGACACGCAATACCACTTCTTCACGTGGGACTACGAAGTCACGATGGACATGTACGCGGACAACAACGTCTACAGCAACATCACGTGGCACTACGGCATCGGCCGGCTGCACGAAGGGATGGAAGTCAACATCGACTACCAGACGGAGTTCGGCGACCGGCTTTACCGCCACATCGTGGCGCCGGACGGCGCGCTGACGCCCGCGGCGGGCGCGGCCCGCTACAGCGCGCTGGCCGACACGGTCGAACCGCTGCTCATCTGCGAGTACGCGCGCTGGGCGGACGCGCGGAACGAAGACCCGGCGCCGAGCACGCAGACGGCGCTCAGCCAGTGGCGCGGCTGGCGCGACAGCCTGCTGAACAACTGGTTCCCGCTGCGCTCCTCGGTCCTGCTCAGCCAGTTCCGCAACGCCTCGCCGCGCTTGTGGCCGGTGCTCGTCGCGCCGTCCTTTCACCAGCACGGCGGCGCGATTGCGAGCGGGTTCAAACTGACCGTCTCCAACCCGAACACGGCCTGCACGATCTACTACACGCTCGACGGGTCCGACCCGCGCCGCTCGCGCGGCAGCCGCTCGCCCGACGCCCTTCTGTACAGCGGCCCCGCGGGCCTTTCGCGCACCACGCACGTGAAGGCGCGCGTCTGGAAATCGAACACGACGTGGAGCCCCGTACACGAGGCCACCTACAACTACACCGCGCACTACGGCAACATCCGGATCACCGAGATCCTGTATAACCCGCTCGGCGGCGGCGACTTCGAATTCATCGAGATCAAGAATACCGGCAGCTCCACGCGCGGGCTCTCCGGCATGACGTTCAGAGGCATCGACTACACCTTCCCGCCGGGCGCCGAGCTGGAAGGCAACCAGATGGCGCTTCTGGTTCAAAACGAGTCCGTCTTCACAAACCGGTATCCGGCCGCTCGGGACCGCGTCGCGATCTGGGGCGTCTACCGCGGCCGGCTCGACAACAGCGGAGAGCGGATCGCTTTGCTCGACTGTGAGGGGCGGACGGTGACCTCCGTGCGGTACAACGACAAGGCGCCCTGGCCGGAGGAGGCGGACGGGGACGGCTATTCGCTGGTGCCGACCGACACGAGCGGCGACCAGGACGACGCGGCGAAGTGGCGCGCGAGCAACCTGATCGGCGGCTCGCCCGGCTACGACGACGGCACACCCTATCGCGTCGTCATCAACGAGGCGCTCACGCATACCGACCTGCCGCAGGTGGACACGATCGAGCTGTTCAACGACGGCTCCGCCTCCGTCGATATCGGCGGCTGGTATCTCAGCGATGCCGTTGCCGACTACCAGAAATTCCGGATTCCCGCCGGCACGACGATCGCGGCCGGCGGCTACGTGCTGTTCGACGAACACGATTTCAACACCGACACGAACAACCCGGCCTGCTTCGCGCTCAGTTCGCACGGCGACGAACTGTACCTCACGAAGTGGGACGGCGCCGGCAACCTGGAGTACCTGGCCGAGGCGCGGTTCGGCGGCGCGGAAAACGGCGTCGCCTTCGCCCGCTATGTCACCACCGACGGCGACGCGGACTTCGTGGCGCAGAGCACACCCACCACGTTCGGCGGCGCGAATGCCTACCCGGCGGTGGGCCCCGTCGTCATCAACGAGCTGCTGTACCACCCCGCTGCGGCGGCGGGATACGAATTCATCGAGCTGTACAACCTCAGCGACAGCAGCGTGCCGCTCTACGATACGGCGAACCCGGCGAACCGCTGGAAACTGTCGGCGGCCGTCGGTTTTGAGTTCCCGGCCGGCGCGTCGATCGGCGCCCGCGAATACGCACTGGTCGTTCCCACCAATGAGGCGGCCTTCCGTGCCCAGTATCCCGGCGTGCCGGCGGGCGTGCAGATCTTCGGGCCCTACGCAGGCCGGTTGAGCAACGGGGGCGAGAGCGTCAAGCTGTGGCGCCCGGACGCACCGGACCCGGAGGGCGTGCCCTGGATCCTCGTCGACCGTGTGAAGTACGCCGACGACAGCCTCTGGCCGGAGAACGCCGACGGGGACGGGCCTTCGCTCGAGCGCCAGGACCCTGCCGCCTACGGCAACGACTCCGCCAACTGGGCCTCGAGCCTCGCGGCGGGCGGCACGCCCGGCGCGCTGAACTCCGGGGTGCTCGTGCCGAAGACGGCCGGCTGGCTGTACCACGACCGCGGCGAGGACCTCGGCACCGCCTGGCGCGGCGCCGCTTACGACGACGGCGGCTGGGACGACGGGAACGGGCCGCTCGGGTATGGGTACACGAACCTCGACACCGAAGTCTCCTACGGCGACGACCCCGACAACAAGTCCATCACCACTTACTTCCGCAAGATCTTCACGCTCGCGGCCGACCCGGACAACGTGTCCAGTCTCAGCCTCTGCGTGGATTACGATGACGGCTTCGTCGCGTACCTGAACGGGCAGGAAGTGGCGCGGGGCTCGATGCCCGGCGGGACGATCGACTACGTCACCCCCGCCACGAGCCATGCGGCGGGCAGCTATGAGACGTTCGATCTGACCGCACAGAAGTCCGCGCTTGTTCAGGGCCTGAACGTGCTGGCCGTGGAGGCGCATCAGTCCGGAATCGCCAGCGGCGACCTGTTCATGGATCTCGAACTGAAGCATTCGGCGGTTGTGGGCAACCCGCCGGCCGTGCCTCAGAACCTGTCCGCCTCCGCCGTGTCGCAGACACGGATCGATCTGAGCTGGACCGACGCCAGCGACAACGAGACCGGGTTCAGGATCGACCGGCGCCAGAGCGGGCTGACCGCCTGGGTCGAGGCCGGCACGCGCGGTGCGAACCAGACGACGTTCAGCGATCTGAACCTGGCCGCGGGCACCCCGTACTACTACAAGGTCAAAGCCTACAACGACGACGGCAATTCGCCCTATTCGAACGTGGCCACCGCCACCACCCAGCAGGGGCCGCCCGGCGCACCGTCCGGGTTGAGCGCGACGGCTGCCTCCGGCAGCGCGATCGAGCTGCGCTGGACGGACGGGAGCGGCAACGAGACCGGCTTCAAGATCGAACGCAGCCCCAACGGCAGCTCGAGCTGGCAGCAGATCGCGACCGCGGGCGCCGACGTGACCGCCTACAGCGATGCCGGCCTGCCGCCGGCGACCGCCTTCACCTACCGGGTACGCGCGACCAACGCGATCGGCGATTCGGACTATTCCAACGTGGCCGGCGCCACGACGCTGACGATCTACGTGCGGTTCGCCGCCGCCGGCTCGAGCGGGAACGAGAACGTCTCGCCTGCCACGCTCAGCGTAACGTTGAGCGGACCGTCCACCCTGGCCGTGAGCGTCAACTACGCCGCCGCCGGCGGGACCGCGGCGGGCGGCGGCGTCGACTACACGCTGGCGAGTGGCACGCTGATCTTCGCCGCCGGCCAGACGAGCAAGAGCATCTCGATCGCCATCGTCGAGGACGAGACGGACGAATCCGACGAAACGATCGTCGTCGCCCTGAGCAGCCCTGCCAACGCCGCGCTCGGCGCCCCGGCCGTCCATACCTATACGATCCAGGACAACGACCAGCTCTTCGAAGCCTACAACGACCTGTGCTGGACCAATACGCAGCTGTCCGCCAACATCACGGCCTACACCCGAACCGAATCGGGCAACCTCGTGGACGTCCATACCGGCCAGACGGCCCCGGCCACCGTCACGCTCAACGACGGCGGCGGCGGCCCGTACCTCACCCAAGGCGCCGGTCCCAGCGCCGGCACCGACGCCTACGCCGTGTTCAACGGCAAGGTCGACTGTGCGGGCGTGATCAGCTACGGCGAGAACCTCACGATCACCTTCGGCAACCTGGACGCCAGCCTGCGCTACGAATTCGTGCTGTTCGCGAACCGGGACAACTCCGCCTACACCGACCGGTTCACGACCGCGACCCTTTCCGGCGCCGACGCGTTCGAGAACCACAGCACCGCGGGCGCGCAGTACCTGGGGACCGCGGACCCCGCGACCGTGATCTGTTCGGGCTGGAACACGCAGAACGGGTTCGTGACGCGCTATGCGAATATCGATGCCGGCGCGGACAACGCGTTCACCGTTACGCTGGCCGACAACGCCACGCGGTTCTACGCCAACGCCTTCATGCTGCGCGCGACGCGGCCGGTCGGCCAGCAGACGACCGTGAAGGTGGCCAAAGGCGATACCTGGCGCTACCGCAAAGGGACGTCCGAAGCGTCCGACCCGGTCTGGGCCTGGACCCGGCTCGGATTCGACGACTCGGGATGGTCGACCGGCGCCACCCCGATCGGCTACGGCGACGGGCCGTATGCCACGACCCTGGACGACATGCGCGGCAACTATACCACCGTCTACCTGCGGCGCGAGTTTCTCGTCGACCAGCCCGCGCGGGTCAGCGAACTGAGACTGGACGCACTCGTCGACGACAGCTTCATCATCTGGCTGAACGGCGAAGAGCTCGCCCGCACGAACGTGGCCGGCGCGGCGGGTACCTACGCGGCCTATGACGAATGGGGCGTGATCAGCATTGAACCGGCCCAGCCATGGACGGCGTCCTTCAGCCGCGGCGACCTGCCGGCACTGCGGTACACCAACGTCGTGGCCGTGCACGCCATCAACTGCGACACGAACAGCAGCGACCTCACCCTCGACCTGGAGGTCGCCGTCGTAGAAGGCAGCCCCATGACGGCAGGCGACGACGGCGACCAGGACGCCATGGCCGACGCCTGGGAAGTCGCTCAGCTCGGTGGCACCGCCGAGCCCGCCGCCGGCGACAAGGACGGCGACGGCCAGTCCAACCTCGAAGAATACATCGGCGGAACCGATCCCGATAATGCCGGGCAGCTGTTCCGGTTGGACCTGAGCGTTTCGGGCGCCGCGCTGCTCGTCTCCTTCCCCGCCGTACAGGCTGCCGGCCTCGAATACCCGGGCATGGAGCGTCGATACTCCCTGCAGAATCTTGTCGATCTCGCCGGCGGCGGCGTTTGGGCCGACGTCCCGGAGTATGCCAATATCCTCGGCGCCGGCCAGACCGTCACCTACACCAACACCTCCCCCTCGGCACCCGCCTACTACCGCGCACGCGTCTGGCTCCAGCCGTAGCGCGGCACACCCGCCATTCTCGAATTCTCAAAATTGACACTCTCAGTTTTGCAAAAATACGAAGCTTTTCGGTGTTTAAACACCACATGTTGTGTAAAACGGACTGGCACGGTTTGTGCTGTAGCAGTTGAGCGGAGGTACGTTGATGATAAGTCAGATAAGTCGTGGTGAGTTCCTTTCTGCACCCTCGCAGGGGCCTCTCTATGCCAACCGTCGGCCCGTCTGTTTCGAGACAGCCGTCGTACGGTATGCGGAGGGGGAATCGAGCGCACAGGAGAGATTGATGTCTGGACGGATTGCCGGGAACATCCGTTCGGGCAAGGGAAGGATCTCTTCGCGGGGGCGTTTCGGTGCGAAGGGTGTTGATCCGCGCCTGCCGATCGCCTAGTATGGTTGGCCTCGGAGAGACCAGGGCGGCGGGAGCGACGTGGTAGAGAGCCGGACGGCGGAGCGGCTCGCTTCGTTGCCGGCTCTCTTTCTTTTTGCCTGTTTCGAAATCGCTGAGGTGAGCCAACCATCAACCATCGACCATTGACCATCGACCATTGACCATCAACCATCCAACTCGGGGGGCTCACGATGCGCATTTCCATGTGGAGCAGTTGGTTTATCGATCTCTCGCCGGAAGAAATGGTGAAAGCGTTCGCGGGGGAGGGGTGGGCCCATACGGAGCTTTCTTCCGAGCACGGTTGGGCGTTGCTCGATCGCGGCGACCCGGCAGAGGCCGGCGCGGCATTCAGGCGCTTTGCAGGGGACGAAGGGCTCTCGGTCCCGCAGGGCCACTTCTATCTGGCGGTAGACATCGTTCAGCCAGACGCAACCGAGCGCGCGAAGATGATGGACGACATGAAGCGGTGGTGCGATCTGTTCATGGCGCTGGGCATCACCGACGGGGTGCTGCATCCGGGCGGCGCGGCGGCCAGGGATGCCGGTTGGGATGCCGACCGCATTCTCGCGGCCAACGTGGAAGCGCTGCAGGCACTGTTGCGTTTCCTGGCGGGAGGGCCCACCCGAATCTGTCTGGAGAACGGTGGATCCGGCATGGCGCGGCTGGCGCCGTTGCTGGATGCGATTCCGAACGATGCACTGCGGGTCTGCCTGGACACAGGCCACCTGAACCTCGGCCAAGCCGGGACGAGCGCGGAGTTTGTGCGGCAGGCCGGTAAGAAGCTGACGGCGCTGCACATTGCCGATAACCGCGGCGAGCGCGACGATCACACGTTCCCGCGCGGCCCGCAGTGCACGGCCGACTGGACGGGCTTTGTCGACGCGCTGCGCGAAGTCGGCTATGACGGGCTGTGGAACTACGAGGTGCCCGGCGAGAGCAGCTGCAGGATTCCCGGGCAGGAACGGCGCCAGCCCATGGCGATCCGGCGGGCCAAGCTGCGCTACGCGCGGGAGTTGGCGGAAGCGATGCTGGATTCTTTTCCCGCAGGCCCGGAGAAGACGGGCGAATAGCCGCCGGTAACTCGGTTGGACTCTGGCCGCGACGGACGGAGGCGGATCGGATGACGCGGATGCCGAACAAGCTGGGATGCAACACGCTGTATCCGTTTGGCGAGCTGAAGGACGTCGCGGCGCAGTTCGACCTGAACGCGCAGAAGCAGGCGTGCCGTGACGTCAGGCAGGCGGGATTTGAGGCCTGTGAGTTCTCGCATTTCAGTCATCTGACGCTTGAGGATTGCGACGCCGTGCGGCAGGAATGCGGCCGGCTCGGATTGACCCCGTGGTCCGCGCACACCTGGGGCATGCTGCCCGGGGACGCGGCCCGTCTGGACACGGCGTTGCCGAGGCTGCTGACCGAGTTGGAGCGCGCGGCCCATCTGGGCGTGGCGGTCATGGTTGCGCACCCGCCGAGCGCGTTCTTTCAGGAAATGACCCGGGAACAGGCCGTGCCTGTCGAAGCGGCACTGAGGGCCTGTCTGGCGGGGATATCCGAGACGTGCGCGACGTCGGGTATCGCGGTCGCCGTGGAGAACACGGCCATGGGGGCGCCGGCCATTCGGCGCTTCGTGGAGGCCGTGAACGGTCTGGACCTGCCCCATGTGGGTTTCAATGTCGACACGGGCCACGCCAACAACCGCGGGGCAGACCCGGCGGCCGTGATTCGCGTGATGGGTGATCGTCTGCTCACGACCCATCTGCAGGACAGTGTGGGCGGGGAGGACCTGCACCTGCCGCCGGGCCAGGGCAACATCGATTGGGCCGCCGTCATGGCCGCGCTTCGCGACGTGGGGTATGCGCGGACGCTGATGGTGGAGATCACGGACAGTCGCAAGTACCGCGATGTGGACGTGAAGGCGGACCTGAAAGCGGCCTTTGAGAACATGCGCCGGTTCACCCGGCTTGGGTGAAGGGACGGATCTGGACGAAGAGTAAGACGACCCGGCTTCGTCCTTGCGGGACTGCGCCGCGGCGCGGGAACAAGACGAAGACTTGGCGCGGAGGGATCGGCTTGATGACGGGCGAGGGGACGGATTGGCCGGAAGAGGAACGGCTGGTATGCCGGGGCAAGGAGTTTGCGGGCCGCGGCCAGATTGACCGCACGTGGTCCGCCCTGCACGTGCCGGGCCTGTTCATTACCGAATCGCCGCCCGCGCCGGCGGCGATGTCGATGCAGGAGTTCATCGACTGGACCGCCGACCCGGCGCACTCCTACGTCGCCGACGGCTACGGCGGGCTCTCCGTCATCGGGCATCCGTTCCTGTGCCGCACGGCCGAGTGGGCGGGGTGCCGCCGGGCGCACCTGAACCTGCCGACCATCGGCGCCCTGCACGGGTTCGACGCGCTGGAGGTCGCGCATCACCACGCGTGCGGGTTCGCCGACCGGCTGTGGGACGAGTTGTGCCGCGTGCGGCTGCGGCAGGGCGAGAAACTGATCTGGGGGTTCGGCGCCGATGACACGCATTTCGGGCATTCCGGCAAACTGGGTCTGTCGTGGACCGCGACCAAGGTCCGGCGCGTGAACACGTGGGAACTGAAACGGTCCATGCGCGAAGGGGCCGTGTACACGACGAACGGGCTGCGCGGGCTCGATATCCGCGTGGAGCCGGACCGGGTCGTCGTGACCAGCGAGGAACCCGTCGAGGTCCGCTGGCTGAAGGCGGGCCAGTACTATGACGATTTCGGCATGGAAGGGTTCACGCGGCATGGGTTCCGGTTGACCGAGCCGATCCCGCGCGAGTGGTCGTGCACGATCGTGGACCCGATCATCAGCTCGGCGCGCGGCCCGAACCGCTGCCTGAAGACGCAGCGCGGCGTCCGCGAGTCCGTCTATCGCCTGTCGGTCGACGACGAGACGCATTCGCCGGCGGCCGGCTACATACGCTGCGTCGTGTTCCGCCCGGAAGACCTCGTGCAATTCGCCGAAGCGCTGCGGTCCGGCGAGGTGTTCAAGCCGGGCGTGAACCAGCGCGAGCGGCCCATCATCGAGAAGGCTTTCTTCATGCCGATCCGCATCGGACCGGACGGGCTTGAGACGACCCAGTACCCCGAGCAGGGCACCTGGCTGACGGGCGTGACGCACAACCACGCCGACCTGTTGCCGTCCGAGCTGGACCGCGCGTACGAGTACGCCGAGGCCTATGAAGCCGCCGGGCATCGCGCGTCGTTCGAGACGGGCTACACGCTCGCCGCCAATCCCTATCTCCACGTCCCGCCCGGCGTGACGCCCCGTGTGCGTCAGGTGGCGCCCCGGTCTTGCCGCCCCGGGACGGCGACGGAACTGGAGGTCTGGGTCGAAAACGGCCATCCCGGCGCCACGGTGTTCATCGGCGGGCGCATGGCGGACGTGATTTCGCGCGACGGGGCCGGCGGATCTCTGCGGGTCCGACTGCCGGCCGATCTGCCGGTGGGGATCTACGACGTGACCGTGCGCCATGTCGATACGCCTTACCAGCACACGCTCTCGGAAGCGTTTGCCGTACAGAACCAGGACGCGGTGAACGACGGCTGGCGTGCGTTCGACATGGCCGACGGCCTGCCCGACCTGCACGTCTACTGCGTGAGAGCGATACAGGGCCGGATCTGGGCCGGCACCAACTGGGGCCTGGCTTGGTTGGAGGGCGAGCGGTGGCGCGCCGACCAGAGCGGGCCCGTAGCGGTCGAGGCGGTGGCCGGCGACAGCGCCGGCGCGCTCTGGGCGTGCGGCTACGACGGCGTATACCGGCGCGAGCCCGGCGGCGGGTGGCGGCGGTTCACCGAGCAGGACGGCCTGCTGAAACCCAAGCCCATGTGCGACGTGCTGTGCGCGTCCGACGGCAGCGTCTACGTGACCTGTCATGCGCCCTCGTTCGTGGCGCGGTACGACGGAGCCGCCTGGCAGTCGCATCGGTTTCCCGGGCGCGAGTCGCGATGGCATGTCACCAACCTGCTCGAGACGCCCGAAGGCGAGATCTGGGCCGGCTCCTTCACCCATACGGCATGGCGCCGCGCGGCGGACGGGTGGGAGGAACTCGGGCTGCCCGACCTCTCCGGCCTGCAGCCGAGGCGGCTCTACCGCTCGCCGCACGGGACCGTGGTCGCCGCCACCGCCTCATCGGAAGAATGGCCGGTCGGCGGCGTCTGCGTCCTGGAAGACGGGCAGTGGACCCCCATCAATCAGGAACAGGGCTTGCCCCACCACCGCGTCTGGGACATCGCCTTCGAGCCCGACGACACCATCTGGGCGGCCACCTCCTTCGGCGTCGCCCGTATCCGGCCGGACCGGGAGGTGGACGTCTTCACGTGTCTCAACAGCGGCCTGCCCTGCAACCGCACCAACAGCGTTTGCGTTCACGACGGCATGCTCTGGACAGGCACCGAGTGGGGGATCGCCTCCGTCCCCGTCGCCGCGTTGGCGTGAGATCTGCTCGAAAGAGCTGCATGCCACACCGTGCCGGGGGCTCCGGTACGGGGCGGACCCACAACGGTGCCGCGTTCTTTTGCCCGCCGTCGCGGCGCGCCGCTCAGCGGCCCGCGGCCTGCGGGTGATCGTCGCGTACCGTGTCCAGATCGGCCGTCGCCGCGTTGGATGCGACCTGCTCCACGCTCTTGCAGCCGGGAATGACGCAGGTGACCGCCGGATGCCGCAGGCACCAGGCCAGCGCCCAGGCGGCCATCTCGACGCCTTGCGGGACTTCTTCGCGTCGGATCTTTGCCACTTCCTCCAATCGCTGCCGCGTCTGCTCCGGATCGCGGCCGGAGCGCACGTCGTCGGCCGGGAACGCGGCGCCTGGCTTGTACTTGCCGCTCAGGAACCCGCTGGCCAGCGGCACGCGTGCCAGTACGCCCAGATTCTGGCGCCGGCACGACGGGTATACCCGCGCCTCCGGTTCCCGCGCGAGCCGGTTGTAGATCACCTGGATCGCCGACGCGTTCACCGCCGTGGCCGCATCGGTCTGGTGCACGTTTTCGTTGCTGCCGATCGAGATGCCGAGATGCCGGATCCTGCCCGCTTCGACCTGCTCGTTCAACATCGCCCACAGCGGCTCCTGGTCAAACAGTTCGTCGCTGCCCGAATGGAACTGGTACAGGTCGATGTAGTCCGTCTTCAAGGCGCGCAACGAACTCTCAAGCTGCTTGCGTACGCCGTCCGGCGAGAAGTCCTGAGTGCGGTTCATGTGGCTGTGGAAGATGTGGCCGAACTTCGTGGCCACCACCCACTTGCCGCGGTCCTTCTGAATGGCGTTGCCCACCAGCATCTCCGAGGTGTGATCGCCGTAACATTCGGCGGTATCGATGAGGTTGATGCCCACCGCCCGCGCCTTTTCCAGCATGGCGTCCGCTTCCGGTTGCGTGAACGCCTTGCCCCATTCCCCGCCGAATTGCCAGGTGCCCATGCCGACCACGGAGACTTCGAGCCCTGTTCTACCCAATGTCCGATATTTCATGCAGTCTCCTCCACTTGTGTTACGCCGTTCGAGAAAGGGTCAAAGGTCGGAAGGTCGAAGGTCAAAGGTCGCAGAGACGAATCATCCGGGCCCGCCACTGCACCCGGCAGGACTTTCGACCTTCGGACCTTTGACTTCTGACTCTCCGACTTTCGACCTTTGACTTTCCGACCTTCGACCCCTGACCGGTGCCGCCGGCAGCCGTCAGGCCTGCGCCGCCAGTTGTCTCCCCAACTCCCGGCATTTTTCCAGGACCCCGGCGTTCGGAGCTCCCTTCGATTCCACCGTCTCGCCCACTTTGACGCCGCATTTGCCGAACAGCTTTTCCAGCGGCCCGCGCACGGCCCCGCCGCCGCCATGGGAATAGAACAGGCCGTACGGCTTGTCCACCAGCCCGCTCTTGTTCGCCTTCTTGGCAATGTGCCAGTCGTCGAGGAAGACCTTCAGCCCGCCCGCGATGTAGCTGTAGTAGTCCGGCGAGCCGAATGCGACGGCGCCGCACGCACGGTATTGCTCCATGTCCGGACGCGTCTCGTGGGTGTTCACCAGCGTCACGTCCGCGCCCGCCGCCTTCGCGCCTTCCGCCACCGCCTCCGCCATCGCCTGGGTGTTCCCGTATTCCTGTGAGTGATAGAGTACGAGTAGTGCCGGCATGGTTGCCTCCTTTCGGTACACGAGAATTCAGAGACCAGGATATCGATCTATTTAGATATGTCAATATATTGTTTCCTCTTTTCTTCTTTTGGGAACGAGCAGGGCGGGGAAATGGGTATTGATGACGGGCAGCTCCGCGCCCTATGCTTGTGCTTTCCGCGTCAGGAAGGAGGACCAATCGATGGCACGTGCGAAGCGGCTGCTGAAGATCAGCGACGACGGTCACTACATGGTGTATGAGAACGGCGCGCCGTTCTTGTATCTGGCCGATACGGCGTGGGAGCTGTTCCACCGTCTGAACCGCGAGGAAGCGGACGAATACCTGGGAGACCGCGCCGCCAAGGGCTTCACGGCTGTTCAGGCGGTGGTGCTGGCGGAGTTCGATGGGCTCACGGAGCCGAACCCGTACGGCCATCTCCCGCTGGTGGAGAATGATCCGACCCGGCCGGTCGAAGCGTACTTTCAGCATGTGGACTACATTGTGAACAAGGCGGAATCGTTGGGCCTGTTCGTCGGCATGCTGCCGACTTGGGGCGATAAGGTGCTGAAAGCATGGGGATTGGGCCCGGAGATTTTCAACACGGCGAATGCGCGGACCTACGGTGAATACCTGGGCCGGCGCTACAAGGACAACCAGATCATCTGGATCCTGGGCGGCGACCGGACGCCGGTCGGGAAAGAAGACGTGTGGCGCGCCATGGCGGAGGGTCTCAAAGCGGGCGATGAGGGCAAGCATCTGGCCACGTTCCACGGGGCGGACAAGGACCGGCGCGGGAGCTCGCCGTTTTTTCACAATGACGCCTGGCTTGATGTGAACATGTACTACTCCGGTCATTCGTGGGCGATGCCGAACTACGAGGGGATCGCGCACGATCGTTCGCTCACGCCGCCGAAACCGACCTTCGACGGCGAACCGCGTTACGAGAACTGTCCGTATATCGGCGACGGGTCGGGGTTCTTCAAGCAACGCAAGAGGTGGGACGGCATTACCCGTGGCAACGCGCACCAGATGCGGGAAGCCGCGTACTGGGCGATGCTGGCCGGGGCCGCGGGGCACACGTACGGATGCCTGGACATCTGTCAGTTCTACGACGAGAAGTGGGAGCCACTCATCTTCGCGAACACCTACTGGCGCCCGGCCATGCAGTTCCACGGCGCCGTGCAGGTGGGCCTGATGCGGAAGCTGTTCGAAACGCGGCCGTGGCAGACGCTGGTGCCGGACCAGGCCCTGATCGCCGCGGGGCAGGGGGCAGGGGAGGATCACCTCCAGGCCGCGTGTGCGGCCGACGGCAGCTTCGCGTTCGTCTACACCACCTTCGGCAACCCGTTCGGCGTGGACATGGCCAAGCTCTCGGCCGACAAGATCACAGCGCGCTGGTTCGATCCGCGCTGCGGCGCGTGGGAAGAGATCGGCGAGTTGCCCAACACCGGCCCCCAGGAGTTCACGCCCCCGCGCAGCGGCCGCATCTGGGATTGGGTCCTCGTGCTGGACGATTCGGCGAAGGGCTACCCCGTTCCGGATCTTGCGACGGAACTGCATTTCTTTGGGAAGAAGTAGAAGCGGCGTCTCGCCGCTTCTGCCGGGCGGCACGACGTGCCGCCCGGAGGAAGAGCCGGGACGGCTCTCCTGCGGTTTGCGACCCCGCGCGTTCGGCCTGCGCGACTGCCGTTCGAGTCCGAAGATCGGCCTCGAACGCGTCGGCTTGCCGGCCGAGCGCATGTTTCGAACAGCCCGAGCTCGAATAGCGGTGTTCCAACCCATTCTGTCCGTGTGGGTCCGTGTCTGTCCGTGTTCCGGCGCCCGCGCGACGAAGTTCTCGACAAAGTCCTCGACAAGGTTATCTTGTTCGGGGAAGGAGAACAACCATGCAGAAACGCACGTTGGGCAAGACGGGGTTGGAGGTATCCATCATCGGGT
The DNA here is from genome assembly GCA_016929905.1 of Kiritimatiellia bacterium. Classification (GTDB taxonomy): domain Bacteria; phylum Verrucomicrobiota; class Kiritimatiellia; order JAFGHX01; family JAFGHX01; genus JAFGHX01. Next base: position 33,715 of record JAFGHX010000138.1, on the reverse strand, counting down.
TCGGCGGGATCAAGCTGCCGCAGATCGACGGAAAGGCGGCGACCAAGCTGCTGAACCGGGCGATCGACGACGGCATCAATTTCCTGGACAGCGCGCGCGGGTACGGCGACAGCGAGGAGAAGATCGGCAACGCGCTCAGCGGCCGGCGCGGCGAATTCTACCTGTGCTCGAAGGCGATGGCGTACGACCGGGCCGAGATGGCCGCGAGCATCGATGCCAGCCTCAAGGCCTGCAAGACGGATCATTTCGATCTGTATCTGATCCACAACCTCCGGCGCCCGGCCGACTTCGACCTGGCGGTTTCGGAGGACGGCGCGCTCGCGGCGTTGGAGGAAGCGCGTACGGCGGGCAAGGTGCGGCACATCGGGTTCTCGTCGCATCGCATCAAGGAAACGATGGTCAAGGCGATTGAGACGGGCCGGTTCGAGGCCGCGATGCTGTCCTACAACATGCTCAACGACGAACTGCTCGACGAAGATATCATACCGCTGGCGCGCGGGAAGGGGCTGGGCGTCATCGCCATGAAGCCGCTCGCCGGCGGCGTGCTCGGCGCGCCGCCGCTCGGCCTGAAGCTGCCGGGCAGCGCGTTCGGCATCTCGGCGCGGGAGGCCCTGCGCTTCGTCGTCTCGCATCCGGCCGTCACGCTGGCGATCCCCGGCATGATGCGCCTGCAGGAGCTGGCCGAGAACGTGGAGGTCGGCAAAGGGCTGCCCGGCCTGTCCCCGGAAGAACTGGCCAGGCTGTCGGAAGCCGCCGAGGCGCTCGGCAGGGATTTCTGCCGGAGCTGTCACTACTGCATGCCCTGCGAGCAGGGCATCCGGATCCCCGTCCTCATGCGCCACCTGGCGTACTGCAAGATGTACGGGCTGGAGAAGTGGGCGCGCGGCCGGTACCGGATGGTGGAAACGAAGGCCGACGCCTGCGTCCGGTGCGGCAAGTGCGAGGAGAAGTGCCCGTACAACCTGCCCATCATGGACCGGCTGGCCGAGGTGCATGCGCTGTTGGGGTAGACTGGATCCAACCGTTAGGCTCGCGTGACGGCCGGTGCCTGTCTTTTCGAGCCCTGCGAAAAAAAACGTGGCCCGCCGGCCACGGACGTGGCATACTACCGCAGGATCATCGGCCCCGGGTGTCCGTTCCGGTCACATCGAAAAAGGAGTGACAGGTCGTGAAGACGCGCCTGTGCAGCCGCTTCGCTCCCCGCGTCAAGACCCCATGTGCGCGAGGTCCGATCCTCCTGCTCGCGGCGACTTTCGCCCTGTCTCCCCTTGCGCGGTTATCGCACGCACAGCAGATGCCCGCCGGCGAGGGATGGGTGAGCCTGTTCAACGGCAAGGATCTCTCCGGGTGGTTGCCGCCCAAGAAGGCGCACACCTGGCAGGTGCTCGACGGCGTCATCGACTACGAGGCCAAAGGGGGCAACCTGCGCACGGAGAAGAGCTACGGCGACTATCAACTCTACCTCGAGTGGCGGTTCAAACGCACAGCCGGCGGGCCGTACCCTGCCAAGCTGTTCAATCCCGACGGCACGCAGCAGAAGGACGAGAACGGCAAGCCCATGACCCGGCGCGTTCCGAACGCGGATTCCGGCATCTACCTGCGCGGGTCGGCCACCACGCAGGTCAACCTGTGGTGCTGGCCCTGCGGATCCGGACAGCTTTGGAGCTACCATCAGCACAAGGACCCGGAGATTCGAAAGGGCGCGCTTCCCAGAGTGAACGCCGACCGGCCGGTCGGCGAATGGAACAGGATGCTGATCACCGTGCGGGGCGACCGGGTGAGCATCGTCCTGAACGACCAGGCCGTGCTCGAGAACTCGCACGTGCCCGGCATGCCGGCGAAAGGCCCTATTGTCTTGCAGCATCACGGCGGCTACAATGAGAAGACCGGCCAGTGGAGTTCGGCCTCCGCGCTGGTGCAGTTCAGAAACCTTTGGATCAAAGCGATGAGGGACGAACCGGAAGAATAGAGGGAGACGACCCATGCGTGAAATCAAATGCCGAAACTGTGGAGTGGCGCTTGAGATCGGTGAGGATGGGACCTCGGCGCGGTGTACGTCGTGCGGCAAGAAGTACAGGCTGGAAACAAAGAACCGCCCGGCTGCGCCCGGCGGCGCCGAGCCGAAGGCGCCGGCGCAACGGACGCCGGCACCGAGACCCGAACCGGCGCCGCCGCCCGATCCCGAACCGGAGCCTGAGCCTGCGCCCGAGCCGGAACCCTCTTCGCGACTGACGGTGAAGCCGGCGGGACCCAAGAAGCAGAAGACCTTCCGAGTCAAGAAGACCCCGACGCGGTCGGATGCCATCTCGGCCGTGCGGGAGGTGGAGACGGCCAGCCGGGCCAGGCTGGAAGACACCTCGGTCCGGTCGCGGCCGCGGTCGGACGACAAGCGGGTGTATATCGCGAAACTGCGCGCCGGTTCCTGCTATTCGCATCTGCGCGCCGTCGCCTGGGTCGTGTTCGTCGTCGCCCTGCTCGTGACGGCCGGCGTCTGCATTCTCGAGGCCGGCACGGCGTTCAAGGCGCAGAGTCCCATGCGGGGCGTTGCCGTTATCGGCCTGGGGTTGCTGGGCGTGTGTGTCGCCTATGCCGCCTGCCAGGCGGTCCAGGTCTGCGCCGACATCGGCGATGTCGCCGTCGACGTCGGAAACCGTTCGGCGCAGAAGGAATCGTAGCCGTTGGCCCTGGGCCGGGGCGAACCACGAATGGACACGAATAGACACGCATGAAGCCGCGCGTTCTGATCGCGGTCGCGCTTGCGCTTCTGCCGGTTCCGATTCCGGCTTTGCCGGCGAACGCCGTCGTCTTCGTCAGGAATCCCCCGCGCGCCGGGGAGGGCGGGCCGCTGGTCTGCTGGACTGAGACGCGGACCCGGCCGCGGCCACTCGCCGTTCATGTGATCCGGCTGGACCTGCACAATCCGCGATACGCGCTGACCGTCCTGCTCGCCGACGATCCGGACGGAGACGGGCCGGCCGAGGCGATTCTCGACATGCCGCACGCGCTCTTGAAGAAACACGGGGCGATCGCGGCCGTGAATGCCAACGCCTGGATCGGACTGCCGGACGCCGCCGGGAAACAGGAGATGGTCTTCACGCTATATGCGCCTGTCGACATCTACGGCCTCGCTGCGGCCGACGGCCAGATACGCAGCAGGGCGGAGTGGCGCCGCGTCTCGTTCTGGATCGACGCGGCCGGTAACCCGCACTTCGAGAGATCGGAATTGACGCCGGCTGCCCGCTGCGGTGTGGCCGACTGGCGAGGCTGGCTGCTCAAGCACGGCAAGATCGTTCCCGAACCCGGCGGCGATCCGCACCCGCTCACGGCGCTGGGTCTTGACCGCACGAAGCGGTGGCTGTTCCTGATCGTCGCGGATGGGCGTAGCCCCGGCTACAGCGAAGGCATGACGCTCCACGAGCTGGGCGCATGGATGCAGGAGAAGGGCTGCCACGACGCCATCAACTTGGACGGCGGTGGAAGCTCCATCATGCTCGTCGCCGAGCAGGGCGGAAAGGCGAAAATGATCAACCGGCCCTGCGGCCGTACCATCCGGCCGTTGCCCGTGATGATCGGCGTGCGGGGGAAGCCGATGGAGAATGAAGAATGAGGAATGAAGAACAGACGGGCTTTCCATGAACAACGGAGTGACGAACATCTTGATCATTCTTCCGCTCTCATGGCTCGCACTCCGCCCTGTGGATGCGCTCGCCTTGCAGACGAACGGTACGGTGGTGTCCGTGTCGTTCGCCTCCGCAGTCTCGCCCCCGGTCTATCGCGTGCCGGTCAGGCTGGAAGCGTATGACAAAGCCTTTCGGCTCGGGTTGAACGTGCTGCCGGAAGGCCTGCTGGTCTGGGGTGCGCTGGTGCTCGGGAATCAGGATCTGGGCCTGTCCGAGAAGCAGAGCGCCGATCTCACCGAACTGCTTGCGCGGACCTACACGGCGATCGGCTCGGATCCAACGTTTGCCCGTGTGCCCTCCGCCCTGCCTTACTGCTTCGCGACGAGCAAGCATACGCAGGGCCACTACTTCGTGTATCGGCCCGCCGCTCTGCCGGCCGATCCCAGGACCCTCGTCTTCCTGCACGGGTACGGTGGGAATTTCCTGTTCTACACGTGGGTGCTCAAGGAGGCGTTTTCCGACCACATCATTCTCGCCCCGTCATGGAACGCCGGGTGGTACAGAGGATCGCCCCGCTACCTCCAGGACATGCTCGCCGATGCCGAACGAAGGCTGGGCGTCACAATCAGGGAGCCGTGGCTGTTCGCCATTTCCGCGGGCGGGCGTGGCGGGTTCGTCATCTACAGCCAACTGCAGACTGTCTTCAGCGGGTACGTCTGTCTCGCCGCCGCCCCGGAGGATGCCGTGATTCCGCAGTTGCGAAGCACGATGAATGTCGTCATGATTAACGGGACGGAGGATCGCATGGTACCCGTCGCCGTCGCCCGCCGCCAGGCAGCGGCCGCACGGCAGCGGATCCCCTCACTCGTCATGGAGGAGATGAAAGGCGACCATTTTTTCTTGTTGAGCCGGCGCGAGGAGACGTTCGCGATTGTCAGGAGATACATGGAGAAGAGAACACATGCCCCCCTCCATCAGCGAAGATGAAATTCGGCACTTGAGCAGCCCGTTATACGAAGCGAGGAGATGGATGAAGTTCCTCGCGATTTTCGGGCTGGTTTCAACGCTGGTCCCGATTGTCCTTGCCTTGCGGGTGTGGGCGCTGCTGGTCGCCTGGCTCCCGATCTGGACGGCCGTGCTGCTCTATTCGGCCGCGAATCGGGTGCGGGCCGCGCATTACGGGGGCGACGATCACCAACTGCTCGCCGCGCTGGCCAGGTTGCGTACATACTTCAAGGTGATCGGCTTCTTCACGCTCGTGGCGCTCGGGTTCAATGTCGTGATGGGCGTCGTGATCCTCTTGTCACGGTGAATGAGGCAGAACTGTATTCGAGTCGGGTTGAAGACACGATCGTTGCATGAATTCGTGGCCAGCCATTTTGCCTGCCATTGCTCTTCTGCTGGTCGGCTGCGGCGGCAGAACGCAGAGGCCCGACAACCGTTCGGCGGCCGCGGACGACGCGCCCGGCCCGGGCGACGAGGTGCGGATCCGCGCCGTGTTCCAGCAGTACCGGCAGGCGCTGCTCACCACCGACGGCGCGCTCGCCGTGGCGACCGTCGACCGGCGCACGATCGAGTGGTACGACGCCGCGCTGAAGGATGCGCTTTCTCTCAATCGCGAAGCGCTTGCCCGCCTGCCGTTCGTCAGGAAGTTCACGGTTCTGCGGCTGCGCCACGAGTTCGACCGCCGGACGCTCGAACGGATGGCCGGCGACGCGCTGTTCGCCTATGCCGTCGAACAGGGCTGGATCGACAAGTCGTCCGTCGAGAAAGCCGTGCTGGCTCAGGTCGAGACGACCGGCGACGCGGCGCACGCGTCCGTGGAGGGCCAGCCGCAGACCCCTGTCTTCTTCTTCAGTCGGGAAGAGGACGGATGGCATTTCGCCCTGTGGCGGACGTTTCCGATAGTCGACGCCGCCATCGCGCACCTGCTCAAGAAATCGCACAGGACGGAAGACGACTACTGCCTGAAAGCCCTGCAGTCGCTCAGCACACGCCAACTCGACCCTGCCATCTTCGACGGCCCGCGCAGCTGATGCTGCCCGCCCCCGCCGGCCGGTACCCGTCAGACAAACAGCATGAGGATCACGGACAGCGGGATGGCGGCGAGCAGGGTACTGAGCATGACCGCGTTGCTCGAGAGGACCGGGTCCCCCCCGAGCTGTTCGGCCATGACGAACGAAATGACGGCGGTCGGGCACGCCAGGAACAGCAGGATGATCCGCGTCTCCACGACGCCGAGCCCCGCCCAGCGCGCGAGCAGGTAGCCGACCGCGGGGCAGCCGACGAGCTTGACCAGCGAGGCGACCAAGCCCGGCGCGATCTGGCCGCGGATCTTCGAGATGTCCATCGACGCGCCGATCCCGAACAGGGCCAGCGGCAGCGCCACCTGCCCGACCGTCGTGCAGGTGCGCAGCGCGAAGGCCGGGAGCCGAAGGCCGGGGATCCAGAAGACGAACCCGGCCGCGCAGCCGACGACGAGCGGGTTCGTCAGCGCCTTGAACACGAGCTGCCACGGGCTGACCCGGCCCCGCTCCCGGCTGCCGGCCAGCAAGACGAGCACGGCCACGATGTTGTAGATCGGGACCAGCGGCGCAATGGACAGCACCGCCAGCGTCTGCCAGTCCGGCTCGCCCGGCTGCGGCGCCCCGATCGAGTAGATGATGACCGGCAGCCCCACGTACGCCAGGTTGCCCCGAAACGACGCTTGTACGAACGAGGCGACCCGGTGCGGTTCCATCCGCCACAGCCGCGCCACCACAAAACCCAGCGCCATGCCCGCCACCGTGCCGCCGAGCAGCACCCAGAACATCGGCCACGCGCGCGCGTCTTCCAGCGTGGCCACCGCAATCTTGTGGAACAGCAGCACCGGCAGCGCCACCCAGAAGGTCAGCTTGTTCATGCCCTGAAAGAATTCCAGCGCGAGGAACCCGCTCCTGCGCAGCACCCATCCGAGTACCACCACCAGAAAAATCGGCGCAATGGTGTTGAAGGCGTTCATGGTCTGAAACTTGCTCGAGAACCCGGCTTCGCGCGGCGCTTCCGCCGTCGCTCTACGAGCTATGGCGGACAAGTCGGCGGGCGCGGTCCGACTTCGCTCAGATAGCTTCGTCGGGCGCAGCTCACTCGGGAACTTGCCGCGAAGATAGCTCCGTGAGCGTGTCTGATGCAAGTATGCTTCGTCGTAATCTTTGTCTTGCTCTTCGTCCTCTCCGGGCCTTCGGCCCGGGGGAAGCGGCGGGACGCCGCTTTTACTTTCCCATCGCTTTCCGCACCGCCTCCAAGTTCCCGCGCGCGTCCGCGTTGTCCGGTTCCCGTTCCAACACCTTTTCGTACCAGCCGACGGCCTCGGCGTACGCGCCCTGTTTCACCAGCGAATTGGCCAGGTTGTTGTACGCCGCCGTGAAGGACGGCTCGGCGCGGACCGCTTCCCGATAGTGGGCCGCCGCCCTGTCGAATGCGCCGCTGCCCGCATAGGTGTTCGCCAGGTTGTAGTGCGCTCTGGCAAAGGACGGCTCCCGCGCCAGCGCCTGGCTGTAGTGCGCGACCGCCTCGCGCGTGCGCTTCTGGCCGGCAAGCAGGTTTGCCAGCCTGTAGTGGAGCTGTGCGGAGTGGGGATGCCGCGCGAGAATCTCGCCGTAGAGCTCAATCGCAACCGCGCCTTTGCCCTGCCGGTTCAGTGCGTCGGCCAGTTCCGCAAGCTCCTCGGAGAAGTCGTGGCGCGCCTGCAGCGCGCGGCGCAGGTAGTCCATGCCCGTCGCGGTCTTGCCCTGTTGGAGCAGGGCTTTCGCGATGTGGTACTGCGCCAGCGCGAAATCGGGCGAGACTTCCGCCGCGCGGTAGTAGTGCTCGAGCGCCTCTTCGTACCGGCCGATCGTCTCCAGTGCGTCGCCCAGATGCAGGCGGCACGGGATGTTGCGCGGGCTCTGTTCGACTGCCCGGCGGAAGAGGTCGATCGCCTCGCGCGTCTGCCCGGCGTCCGCGAGCGCCACACCCAGATTGTCGAGCGCCTTCACGTTCCGCGGGTTGGCCGCGATCGCCTTGCGATAACGGGCCATCGCTTCCGTCTTCCGGCCCTGCGCCCAGAGCTTCAGGCCGAGGTTGTTCTGCGAAATGCTGCTGCGCGGGTTCACGGCTATCGCATGCGCAAAGACGGCGTCGTCGTCGCGCCAGTGCGGCAACTGCCGCACCGTGCGCGCCGCAAGCGCCGCGAGCGCCAGTGCGCACGCGGCAAGGATGCCGGTCGCCGCGGCGCCGGACTTCGGCCGGAGGCGCATCAGCCAGGCGAGCAGCATGGCGGGGCCCAGCATGGAGATGTACACGTACCGGTCCGCTACGGTCGATATGCGCTGGTAGGCGAACGGGACGAAGCCGAGCACGGGCAACACCCCGATCGCGAATACCGCGCCGGCCGCCACGAGCCAGGGCAGCCGCTTGCGCAAGAACCACAGGCCGGCCGCCAGCCCGTAGGGCAGCAGGCCGGTCACCCACATCAGGCCGCTGCCGAGCACCGCGCCCGGTGTACGGCCGTAGTCAATGCCGAGCGAAACGGGCGCGACCAACTTGGTCAGATAGAAGGTCACCGCGTCGCCCGCCACGAGCGGGCGGGCCCAGAGCGGGCCGAACACGTCCAACCCCTGCGTCGTCTGCACCGCCTTCGTCACGCCGACCCAGACCGCCGACACCGCCAGCCAGCCCGCGAGCAGAACGTTGCGCCGGATGAAGGACTTGTCCGAAAGCTTCGCGCCGAGCGCCAGCGCCGTCACCACAAGCGCAAGCACCGGCGTGACAACCGCCGCCGGCTTGGCCAGCAGCGCCAGCACGAACGCCGCCGTTGCAGCCGCCGCGTGCGGCAACGGGCTTCGGGTGCCAGGCGTCTCCGGCGGGCACGCCTGACACCTGACACCTGAAACCCCGCCCCCGCCTGCCTGCCACACGACGTACTGCCACACGGCGACCAGGCAGAGCAGGCCGCACAACACGTCCTTCAGCCCGGTCACCCATGCAACCGCCTCCGCCTGTATCGGATGCAGGCCGAACAGGAGCGCGCCCAGCCCGGCCGCCACGGCCGCATGCCATTCCGCCCCGCCTGCCGGTTGCCCGCCAAACCGGCGCCGGACCACATGGCTTAGAATCGCAAAGACCGTCAGCGCGCTGAGCGCATGGAGCAGCACGTTGGCCATGTGGAACACCCCGGCCTCGAGCGGGTATGCGGCCGTGCCCGGCTTCGGTGCGCCGGCCAGCCTGGCCAGGCACCACCAGGCGGAGTAGGTGACGGGGATGTAGAGCCCTTCGTAGGCCTCCGTCCAGAAATGGCCGGCCGCGCGGGGCGCAGGATCCAGGACGTACGGGTTCTGATATACATTTGTCCCGTCGTCCCAGAGCAGGAACTGATGCCGGCGTACCGGCCAGAAGACGGCGACGATCACCGCGAACAGCAGGACGGGCATGGCGAATCGCTTGAGCACAGTGCCGACTACTATGCGCTACCCGTAGGGGCAAATGAAGGAAAAAGCTTACTCGCACCGATTCGCGAATCGGTATGGTCGATGGTCGATGGTCAAGGGTCGATGGTCGATACGGTATCGTTTTGACATGCGGTCGGTGGCTTGGTGTAATCTGAACGCAACGCTGCTCCGCTGCGGGAAGCCTGGGGCGCCAGAGTAGAAGCGGCGTCTCGCCGCTTCCTCCGGGCCGAAGGCCCGGCTGCCCCCGACGGCACGTCGTGCCGTCGGGGAGCAAGAGCCGGGGCTCTTCTACTTTGTGCGCCTCACCTCATGTGTGTGCTATTTTGGGTCGGTCTTGCTGGCCCTACGAAAGGCGGGCAACCATTGGCGAAGACGGGAAGAAACCATGCGGCGTCCACACCATCCCCGCCCGCCCCCCCCCGCGGCGGGATCGTCAAGAAGATCGGCCTGGCCCTGATCGGGACGGTCCTGTTCTTCGCCCTGGTCGAGGGCGTGCTGCGCTTGTGCGGCTACGAGGGCAAGGCGGCCAGCTACTACCTCAAGTTCCATGTGCCGGAGTTCGAGTCCGCCGGCTACGACAAGGACCCCGTCGTCTTCTGGCGGCTGAAGCCCGGGTTCCGCGGGCAGCCGAGCGACAACTACACCGGCGCGCCGGGCGACCGGTACGATTGGACCGTCTCCATCAACGCCAACCGCATGCGCGGCCCGGAGACCTCGCTCGAAAAGGCGGCCGGCACGTTCCGCATCATCTCGATCGGCGACTCGTCCGCCTTCGGCTGGGGCGTGCCCCAGGACAAGACCTATTGCGCTGTCCTCGAACAACTGCTCGACCAGACGAGCGACGGCCCCGATTTCGAAGTGCTCAACGCCGGAGTGCCCGGCTATTCCTCCTGGCAGGGCCTGCAGTATCTCCGGCGCGACCTGCTCGCCTACAAGCCGGATCTCGTCCTGGTCTACTTCGGGCTGAACGATTTCACCGGCGCGCGCTTTTACGCCGACAAGGAGCAGCGCTTCCTCGATGCGGCCCCCCGCGCCGACTTATGGAGCCTGCTCTACCGGCTGCGGCTCTATCGGTTCCTGGCCGACACGCTCAAGAGCCGGTCCCGTAAGGCGCTGTTCGAGTCCTATTTCGCCGCCACCACCAACTTCCGCGTCTCGCCCGAGGACTACCGCGCGAACCTGAACGCCATGACGGCGCTCGGCGCTCAACACCGGTTCCGGGCCTTCTTCATCACGCCCGTCTGGCACGACACCGACAAGGGCCGCGTGTGCGACTACCCGTTCTGGTTCCCCGCACGCTGGGAACTGCTCGCCGGTGTCGAGCCGGTCATCAACACCTATCGCCACATCAAGCGCAGGGAAAAGGACGCCGGGCAGCTCTACATGGACGTCGCGCATCCGACGCCGCTCGGGCACCGGCTCATCGCGCAGATCATCTATCAGACCCTTGTGACGCACAAGGCCGTCCCCGCGGGTACGACGACGGATTGAAGGTTGATCGCACGTTGGCAGAGCAGATTCACCACGGAGGATACCTCCGTGGTTGATCTGGACGAACGGCGGGTGATCGAGGATGACGAAACGCTCCAACCAGTCTGCAGGCAAGAGTCAGGGCGTGGGCACAACGTCCGCCGCGCCGGCGGTGCGCTTGTCCGCCTGCCCGCTTTGGCTCGCCGCGCTGGTACTGGCGCTGGCGTTTTGCGCGCTGTCCGCATTCAAGATCTGGCGGGTCACCCGGCTGGACTACTACAATCCCGCCGATCCGCGCTGCTTCTACTGGACGGAGGCCGCGTTCCACTACCGGCATGCGCTCATGGTCGCGGAAGGGGCGGGCATCCCGCGGCGGGACACGCTGCTTCAGCACCCGACAGGCATCGAGCCGAAGCGCCATTTCACCATCTTCATGGAATACCCGGCCGGCTGGCTATACCGGTTCGTCAGGCTTTTCGTTCCCGTCTCGTTCCACGCGTTTCTCGTGTATCTCACCGCGTTGTGGACGAGCACCGGCATTCTGGCGTTCTATTTCATGGCGCGGCAGACGGGGCTGGGCCGCGGCGGCGCGCTGCTGCTGGCGCTCCTGTTCGCGGTGAGCCCCTACAGTTTCGGGCGGGTCGTCATCGGCACGTACCTGCGCGAGCACTGGGCGTTCCCCTTCGTGATCCTGGCCGTCGGCGCGTCGCTCGGCCTCATGCGGCGCTGGGCCTGGCCGAATGCCGCCGTCGCCGCCGTGGCGATGTTCGTGGCGCTCGGCTCCTGGCACATGACACGCTCGATCCTGCTCGTGCAGGCTGTCGTCATGACCGGCGTCTGGTTGTGGACGGGCCGGGAGCAGGTACTCAAGGCACTCGGTGCGCTGGGGGCCGGCGCCGTGCTGGCCGGCGTGGCGTTCCCCGTGCTGCGCGAGAACGCGTTCCTGTTCTCGACCGTGATGATCCTGCTCTATGCCGCGCCGCTCGCCGCCGCCCTCGGCCACACCGCCTTCCTCCGCCGGCGGCGCCTGCTCCTGCTGCCCGTGCTGGTCGTCATCTTCGTCTGCCTGCACGGGCTCGTGCATGTGCTGGGCGCCAGTGAGACCTTCGCGCACGTGCGCGAGCTGATTGTCGCCAAGCTGGTGAACCTCGGCCGGAAACCTCTCGATCCGCGGGCGCTCTCCTACGAAGCGCGCACCATGTGGGTCGCTTCATTCATGTCGCCGGAGCCGGGCATGATCTGGCTGATGCTGATGAGTACGCTGCCGCTCGGCGCCGCCGGGATCCTGGTGCGGCTCTGCGCCTGGCGGCGCCGGCCGCCCGAGCCGGCTGAGCTCACCGTGCTGGGGCTTGCCGCCGCATTCTTGCTCCTGTTCCTTCTGATCGTGCGGCTTGCGCCGCTGGCCGGTGTGTTCCTGACCTTGTGCGCCGGGTTCCTGCTGCCCGGCGAGTCGCGGGTTGCCCGCGCCGCACTCGCGCTCGTGTGCGTGGCGGTCGCGGCGCAAGCCGTGGCCCTGCCGCGCCTCAAGATCGCGAAGGAGCAGAAGATGCTCGGGCAGCGGCTCATGCTCGTGGACTGGATCCGGGCGAACACACCGCCGGATGCCAGCTTCCTGACCACCGTCGGCATGGGTTCCACCCTCTCGACCTACGCCGGCCGCCCGATCATCCTGCACTCGAAATACGAGAATCTCGACGTGCGCAAGCGCGTGCAGGGCTTCCTGACCGCGCTGTATCAGGACGAGGCCGCCTTCTACGCGTACTGCCGGCAGTACGATGTGGACTACTTCGTCTATGAAACCTCGCTGCTGACCGACCATTCCCTCTTTTCGGACCGCTACACGGCCGACGCCATGCGAGTCTCGCGGCGCGCTACCGCCTACCGCTGCCACTACGCGCCCGAAACGCTCGAGCATCTTGAACGGGTCTATCAGACGGCCTACTTCCGCCTGTTCCGGGTTGTGGCGGGCACGCCGCAACGCAGACGGCTTGCCTTTCACCCGATCTATTACGAGCCCCTGCTGGGGCAGAAGCCCGACGAGCCCTGCCTGAACGACGCCGCGCTGGATCGCGTGTACCAGAGCATTGTGAAGGCCCAGGACGCGCACGCCATGGCGCAGGCCTACGAGCGGGCGGGCAACGCGCCGGCGCAGGAGGCGGCACTGGCCGACAGCATCCGCGCGTGCGGCCTGTACACGCCCGCGCTCGTCGATCTCAGCCGTATCCGCGCCGAGCGGAAAGACTACCCCACAGCTCTCGCGCTGATCGAGAAAGTGCTCCAGGTCGATCCCGACATGCCGAAAGCGCTCCTGTTCCGCGGCAATATCCTCTGCGGGCAGGGCCAGTTCGCCGCGGCCGCACAAAGCTATGAGCGGATCCTGACCGTCGATCCCGACCATGCCTCCGCGCTCAAGAACCTGGGCCTGATTTACACCCATCATCTGGGGCAGCGGCCGCGCGCGGCCGAGTTGCTGCGGAGATACCTGGCGCTCTGCCCCGACGACCCGCAGCGGAAGGAGCTGGAGGGGCTGGTTGGAGGAGAGTGAAGCGCGTGCAGGTGGCCGAGGAAGAGTTGCCCGCGACAGGTCGCGAAAGGAGCGCGAAAGGGGAGGTGTCTCTCGCCCGCTCGGGGACTCGCTCGAGCTCGCAAAGGCGCGGAGGAGATGTGCCCGCGAAAAGTCGCGAAAGGGACGCGAAAGGGCCGTCTGGTTTGGGCGAAGGCTGGGCGGTGGGCCGAGGTCTGTTGCGGGAATCGAAAGGATTGCCACGACGCGGCATCGTGAAAGTGACCGGATACTCCTGGGCGTCGCGGCAATCCTCGATTCCCGCAACGTTGCCCGGGTTGTTTGAGCGGAATACAGCTCCGTTCAACGGGCGGCCCGGCGGACGCAGCAACTTTGAGTTGTTTGCGCCGCAATGACGTGCCGCCTACCCAACGGCCGATGTCGGCGCAAACAGTTCAAAGTTGCTGCACGGTCATCGAGCTGCCCAGGGCATGCCGAACAGCCCTTTCGCGCCCTTTTCGCGACTTTTCGCGGGCGGAAAAAGCGCGCCGAGCAATCTGGGAGCCCGAAGACGCAAATGAGAACCGAACTCGAATGCAAGTGGCCCTGTCGCCTCGTGGTCGTCGTGCTGATTCTTGGCCTGCCGGGTTGTGCCACGATGCGGACGGTTGAGGATTCGTGGTTCGGGCGCGACAAGGTGTACCACTTCGGCATATCGGCCGCGATTTCCGGCGTTGTGACCGCCGCGGCGCATAGCCAGGGATTGGAGGGATCTCAGTCGTTCCCGCTCGCCGTCGGCGTGACCGTCGGCGTCGGGGCCGGCAAGGAAACGTACGATGCGAAGGTGAAGGAGACCGGCTGGAGCTGGAAGGATCTGTTCTGGGATGCTGTGGGGGCTCTTGCCGGGTATGGGCTTGTGGCGGGGAGTGAATGACTCGACAGTCGGCGTGAGATCAGAATTTCTTTGTCGTAAGCTTTGTCGTAAGCTTTGTCGTAATCTTTGTCGACAACCCGGGCGCGCAGTCGAACCAGAGGATGTGTGAATCAGCCACTGGACGCGCCCGGTTGGGCGGGACGACGAAGGTGCATGCCCGCAGCCGTAGGATGATCAGGTGAATGACGGTGCCGGCACGTCTCGCGAGGGACCGCACATATTCGCGAACCGGAGATCGACAAAGCTTACGACAAAGATGAGAGGAATGGTGTCCTGACTGAGATCATGCCCCACAACCCCAAACAACCCAATCTCCGCTACACGCTCCCCGCCTTGGCGGCGTTGTTGGCGTTGACCGTGCTTCTGTTCTTTCCCGTGCTCACCTACGACTTCATCCACTACGACGAATACGGCCAGATCCTTCAGAATCCGCTGATTCGGAGCCTGCATCCGCGCAACGTGGCGCGAATGTTCTCGCGCTTCTCGGTCAGCAGCTACTATCCCGTTCGGCTGTTGTCGCTGGCATTCGATTACGCCGTTTGGGGCACGAATCCCGTCGGCTATCACATCACGAGTTTGTTGCTGCACCTGGCGAACATCGCGCTGGTCTTCGTCCTCGCGTTGCAGGTGAGCGGCGCACGGAAGAGCCGGCGCGGCGACGGGCCAGCGCCGGAGGCCGCCCCGCGGCTTGCCGGCGCTTTTGTGGCGGCCATGGTTTTCGCCGTGCATCCGGTCGTCGTGGAACCGGTCGCCTGGGTTGGCGGGCGGGAGGAACTGCTGATGGTCTTCTTCTCGCTGCTGGCCGTGCTGTCCCACATGCACGGGCGGAACCGGGCCCCTGCGCGCCTCGTCGATCCGGCGCTCACCGCGTTCTTCTGCGGCTTGGCTTGCCTGAGCAACGTGCTCGGCGTGGTCGTGCCGGCCCTCATCGTGGCGTGCGACTGGATCGTGGCGCGAGAGCGCGGTTGGCGTCGCATCCTGGTCGGGTCGTGGTATCTGTGGGCCGTCGCGCTCGCCGCGCTGGTCCTGAAGATTGTCGGCGACCGCCGCGCGCTGGGCGCGGATCTGTACTACGAAGGGCAACTGCTCACCCTGCCGCAACGGGTCGTGACGATCCTGCACGTTTACGCGCTCAACATCGGCACCGTCGTATGGCCCAGGCAACTGAGCCTCATCTATCCGGAAGTGCTGGCGAAGAACCTGTTCGCCCCGGCCCCGCTGCTGGGCGCCGCGCTGGTGGGGCTCAGCCTCGCTGCGCTCTGGTGCGCGCGGCGGAACGCCAGGCTTCTGTTCGGCCTGGTCTGGTTCCTGCTCGCGCTGGCGCCCAGCTCCCAGATCCTGCCGCACCATATCTCCCGCGCGGACCGGTTCCTGTACCTGCCGCTGATCGGGATGGGGCTGGCGCTGGGCGCCGGCGTCGACGGCTTGCTGGCGGTACGCCGCCGGGCGCGAACCGGCGCCATGGCGGCCGGCATGCTGGTCCTGCTCCTGGCCATGAGCGCGCGCAGTTTCTTGCAGGTGCGCGTATGGCGCGACACCGAACACCTGTTCCGGCACGTGTTGAGTATCGACCGCACGAGCTCCGAATCCCTGGTCAACCTGGGGATCTCTCTGTTCCGGGCGGGCAAGACCGACCAGGCCATCGCCCGGTACCGCCAGGCGCTCGCGATCGAGCCTAACGCCTACCTCGCGCTCTGCAACCTGGGCGATGCCCTGGCGGCGGCGGGCAAGCCGGCCGAGGCGGCCGGCCACTACCGGCGCGCGCTCGAGATCTACGCGAACCTGCCGGAAGCGCATGCCGGGCTGGGCCGGCTCCTGGCCGCGCAGGGCGACGCCGAACAGGCGTTGCGCCATTTCAGCGAGGCAATCGCGCTGCAGCCCCGCGGGGCCGCCGCCACCTATGCAGGAGCAGGCGCGGCCCTGCTCGCACTCGACCGGCCGGCGGAAGCGATTGCGGTCCTGTCGACTGCCATCGAGTTGGACCCGGCCCATGTCGCGGCGCACGGCAACCTGGCCAACGCGCTCACGCGCACGGGCCGGTATGACGAAGCGCTCGCCCATTACTCCGATGCCTTGCGTCTGAATCCGGCACTCGCGGGCGTGCACAGCAGCGTGGGCCACATCCTCTTCAGCCGCGAAGCCTACGAACAGGCCGCCGCCCATTTCTCGCGCGCACTCGTGCTCGAGCCCGACAACCCGGACCTGCACACGAAGCTCGGCATCACCCTCACGAACATGGGCCGGATCCGGGAGGCGATCAGCCACTTCTCCAGAGCGCTCGAACTCGATCCGAACGCCGAAGAGGCCAGGCGCAGTCTGCAGGTGTTGCAGGCGCGGTGACAGCCACCTCGCCTGCCGCGGCTCGCGAGAGACGCCTTCGCGCGGATAGCAGCGGCGGGTCCCGCGAGCCGGGGAATACGATTCGTCACGTGCGGAACGGGCGTGCCGAATGGAGGGCGAGCGTCTCGCGAGCCGGGGGATCGGAATCGTCACGTTCGCGATCCGCGGGGCCGAATGGAGGGCGAGCAGCCTGCCCATCAGAGCATCGGCCAAGGGTATCCTTGAGAGCCCCGCTTGACGACGGACCCTATTTCCGGCCGAGCCGGCTCCGTCCGGTGCGGATCAGCGCCATCTTCTTCTCGCGCGGCCAGCGCTTGATCTCGATTTCACGCTTGGTGGCGGCGGATCGGTTCGGCTGCTCTTCGGCGTACACGGCCCTGACGGGGCGACGTGTTCGCGTGTAGGCGGACGCGCTACCCGCATTGTGCTTGGCGAGCCGGGCTTTGAGGTCGGTGGTGATCCCCGTGTACAACGAACCGCCGCGGCAGCGGAGGATGTAGACGTACCAGGGCTTGGCCTGCATATTTTCTTCGACTCTGGGCAAAAAAAAAGGTGGCGAGACCCGGAATTGAACCGGGGACACGCGGATTTTCAGTCCGCTGCTCTACCAACTGAGCTATCTCGCCACCTGAAACCCAAGAAACCTACCCATCCGACCGGCACTTGGCAAGTCCTTTTTGGCGCCGGGGCGGCTGCCGCCGGCAGACGGCGCTCGGGGCATCGCGCGTCGGTCTGTTGGGTGTCGGGCCCGCCGGTTCGTGCTGATATTGACTTTCCGGCTCGTGCCGCCAGTCTTGTTTCATGCCTGAGCTTTTCGACAAACACGGTGGTTTCCGCAAACTGCACTCATTCACGCTGGCTACCATGTATCCAACTGGAGACGTTAAGGTTCTGCCGGCGCTTCCTTACGCAGGACCCCCGCGAGAAAGACAGGAAGTTCTACGACCCCAAGGGCCGGCAGTACGATCAAATGACCCAGGCGGCCCGCAGTGGGCGCCAGAACATCATCGAGGGCTCTGAGCGATCCTCGACCTCTAAGGACACCGAGATGCTACTCACGGATGTCGCCCGAGGAAGCCTGAGCGAACTGCGCGGGGATTTTGAGATATGGATCATCGACCGGGGGCAACTGCCTTGGTCGGTGCATTCGCCGGAGGCCAAGGCCATCAATGCCATTTCGCTCGACCCACCTCCGTTCACCGATGACATGGTGCACGAATCCGCCAAGCATGCGCTCGAACAGCGCAAGAAATATGCGAAATGGCTCGACTCGGAGGATGACGTGGTCGTGGCCAACGCCATGCTGCTCATCATTGGGCGCGCGGTGAAGATGCTGAAGAAGCAAATAGCGGCGCAGGGTAAGAAATTCGAAGAAACAGGCGGCTTCAGAGAGCGGCTCACCGCCAAGCGAATCGAAGCGCGTGACCAGGCGCAAGAGACGGGGCCGGAGTGCCCGCAATGCGGCCAACCCATGCGCAGGAGAAGATCGGCCAAGGGCGAGTTCTGGGGCTGCTCCGCGTTTCCCGATTGCAGAGGAACCAGACCGCTGCAGGACGAATGACCCTATTGACCGTGTTGACTCCATTAACAAGGCGGTCAATACGGTCAATCGGGTCAACAAACCATGGTGAGTTCTTCATCTCACGGCGCTCACTCGTTCCTCCGCGGAAAAAAGATCTTGCATTCGAAAGCAACATGGTGTAAGAACCCAATACTCACCAGGCCGATCCGCCGCAACGGCGGGTAGTGCCTGACGCAATTTGGCGATGAGGGAGCCTGTAGAAGGGTTTCCGTCGCCGGTAACGTCCGGGGGAATACCTCGGAAAACAGAAAGGGGTTGTGTCATGGGCCTTATCAAGCGCCTGAAACGCATCACTCTCGCCCGCATCGAATCGTTCCTCAGTGCCGCCGAAGATCCGGAGCAGATCTTTCCGCAGCTTGTGCGGGAGATGGAGGAGCAGGTTCGCAACGCGACCAAGGCCGAGGCCAAAGCCGCCGCGGCGGTCAAGACCGCGCAGCGCGAACTCGACGGCCTGAAGACCAAACTGGCGCGCCTGCAGAACGGCGCCGAACTCGCCATCGAGAAGGGCGACGAACAGACCGCGCGCGAACTGGTTGCGGCGCAGATGGAACTGGAAGAAGGGCTCCAGG
Source organism: Kiritimatiellia bacterium (assembly GCA_016929905.1). Lineage (GTDB taxonomy): Bacteria > Verrucomicrobiota > Kiritimatiellia > JAFGHX01 > JAFGHX01 > JAFGHX01. The sequence goes on along the minus strand of JAFGHX010000138.1, from coordinate 15,229 downwards.
GCAAGCAGGCTCTGCTCGCCAACACGGAGGCCGGGCTCCAGGAGGCAAAGGACGCGCGCAAGCGTATGCAAGGGCAACTCGAGGAACTGCGCGCGAAGAAGGATGAAATGCTGACCCGCGCCCGGACGGCGAAGAACAGCGCGAAGGTCGAGCGTACCGTTCAGGGGCGCGCATCGTCCTCGAAGAGCATCCTCGATGCCGTGGCGCGGATGGAGACCAAGGTCGACGAGCGGGAGGCCGAGCTCGATGTGCGCAAGGAAATGAGCGGCGAGACCCAAGCGGCTTCTCTCGACGAACGGCTGACCCAACTGGAAGACGCCGCCGAGGTGGACAAGCGCCTGGCCGAACTCAGAAAGAAAGCCGGTAAGGCCACCCCGAAAGCATGACCGGGCTCGCCGCCGCTCCGCGAGGCGACGGCGGAACGCGTGGGCGGGGGGCAGGATCAGCTTGCGCTCCACAGCACCGGCAAACCGGTCCAGTCCCCCTGCACCGCGGCCGTTTCAACCGGGGTTTCTTCGACGGAATCAAGGGCATAACCAAGCCGGGACCCACAGGAAAGGAGTCCGTCCATGTCGATTCTGAAGCGGATCCAGAGCCTTCTTCGGGCGAACATGCATGTCGTCCTAGACAAACTCGAATCGCCTGAGCGCATGCTCAATCAGCGGATTCGGGAACTGGAGAAGGCCTTACGGGAAGCCAAGCATTCCGCGGCCGCTTTTGCGGTTGCGCTGAAGAAGATGGAGAAGGAGACTGAGCAGTTCAAACGACTTCGCGACGAATGGGAGAACAGGGCGGAACAGGCCGTTGCGGTCGGGGATGATGACCTGGCCAAGAGGGCGCTGACCGAGAAACTGAAGATGGCGGAAAAGATCGACGGGCTCGCGCCGGCGATCGAGCGGAACAAGGCAACGAGCTCGGAGCTCCGCGCGAGCCTGGTGGAACTGCAGGACCAGCTTCAGATGGCGAAGCTGAAACAGACGGAACTGCTTTCCAGAAAGCATGCCGCCGCGGCACAGAAGACGTTCGGATCGCATCTGGAGCCGACGGGCGATTCGGCGGCCGCCATGGCCGAGATGACGAAGCTCGAAGACAAGGTTGCCGAATCGGAAGCCGAGGTGGCCGTTGAGCGCGAGATACGCGAGGCGGCACAGGGCGTCTCCCGGGAACTGTCCGAAAAGACGCGCGAACTCGAAGTGGAAGCGCAACTGGCCGCGCTCAAGAAACGAAAGAAGAAGTCTGGATGAGGACCGCGCAATGGGCCTGATGGACCGATTGAAACGCGTGACGCGCGCGCAGATGCACGCATTACTGGATTCCCTCGAGGATCCGGCGACGATGCTGCCGCAGCTTGTTCGCGAACTTCATCAGAACGCGAAGGCGGCGGCGCACGGCGAAGCCAAGGCGCGCGCCGCCGCAAGGGCGGCCCAGCGTCGCGTCGACGAAACGGTCGGTCAAATCGCGCGGCTCGAGCGAGGCGCGCAGCTCGCACTCACGCATGGCGATGAACAAACGGCGCGCGAAGCCGTAGCGGCACAGATCCGGGCGGAGCACCGGTTGAAAGAGGAAGAGGCCGCTTTGAAGAGGGCCCAGGACGCTGTGGAGCAAGCCGCGCAAGCCCACAAGGAGCTGGTGGCCTGCGTGGCAGAGGCCCAAACGCGGTGCGGCAACGCCCTGGCGCGACACGAGGCGTCCGTGCGCGGATCGGGGACCACGCAATTGCAGGCCGATGGGCAGGAGATTCTGGACGAGGTAGCCGCCATGGAAGAACGGTTGCCCGAGCAGGACGCTGGCGCGCCTGAAACCGGTCGACCGGCGCGCGAAGCGCCCCTGGAAGACCGGCTCCGGCAACTGGAGCGCGAAGCGAAAATCGACGAACGCTTGAGGCAAATCAGAGACGGCAAACGCAAGAGCTAGGTGCACGTTGCCCGAAGAGCCTGATGAACCGCGAATTCACGCGAATGGACGCGAATAGTGGATAGCTTGTGAGAGCACACACTGCTCAACTCCACATTCGCGTTTATTGGCGTTCATTCGCGGTTCCCCCCCTTCGAATGACGGTAGACCAGACGGGAATAGACAATGGCAGGCGGGCCAAACGAAAACGAACAGATGCCGGATGCGGTCGGTCCCTACACGATTCTTGAGCAGATCGGCCGCGGCGGCATGGCCACCGTCTATCGCGCCAGAGGTCCGAACAACGGTCTGGTCGCGCTGAAGGTCCTGCACGTCCATCAAGCCCTTGATCCGCGACAACTCGAGCGGTTCCGGCGTGAGGGCGCGCTTGTGTCCGGCATCGCGCACCCGAACGTCATGCGTGTCATCGATATCGGCGAGGCGGACGGGCGCCCCTACATCGCCATGGAACTGGTCGAGGGGATGACCGTCGCCCAGACCGTTCGTTCGCAGGGCGCGCTCGGGTTCCGCGACGCCGCGTATGTGGCCGCGCAAGTGGCGGCCGGGCTCGGCGCGATTCATGAGAAGGGCTTCCTGCATCGCGACGTGAAGCCGTCCAACATCCTCGTGGGGGAAGACGGCATACCGAAGCTTGGCGATTTCGGCGTCGCGCGGCTGGTCGAGCAGGCGGAAGACGACCGGCTCACGATGACCGAGGCGGCCGTGGGGACGCCCTACTATATGTCGCCCGAACAGGCGCGCGGGCGCGGCGGGCTCGGCCCTGAAAGCGACGTGTACTCGCTCGGCGTCGTCCTCTATGAGATGCTTGCCGGCGGACACCCGTTTGGCGACGCGACGAGCGCGGAGGCGATGGTCCGGCACGTCAGCGAAGCCTTCCCGCCCATCCGCCGGTTCCGGAGCGATATCCCCGACGATCTGGAGCATGCGCTGAGGCGCTGCCTGCACAAAGAGCCTGACGACCGGTTCCGTAACGGGGCCGAGCTGCATCGGGCTCTGGAACACGTACGCCTGCGCCTGGAAACGGAACAACAGCAGCAGCCGGCGGCGACGGGAGAGTATGAAGCGCGTGTGACGGGGACCGGATTCTTCTATGTCGATGCGACGGCTTCAGCGCCGTCGCGCGGCTGGCGTTGTGACTGCCGCGCCTTGCTTGGCGAGATCCTGGCTCAGGTGCGGGATCCGAATCAACGCAAGCGCGGGCAACACCGGCGTCTGCACCGGCGCTGTCTCGCGGCCCGCCGCCAGTACAAGCGGGCTGAAGCGGATTTCAACGACCTGCGCCGACGCGCGGAGTACCACAGGGACAAGGCTGAGGCGGCCCGCCGGCAGTCGGAGCAGGCCGTGGCGCAAAGCGACTCGAACGAGGCGGATATCGCGGCCCGGGACGAGAGGGAGCACACCGGAAAGGCCCTTGACTGTGAACACCAGGCCGCGCAGCTCGGCAAGCGTGTGGGGATGATGCGGGACCGCTACGACGAACTGCGCCGGCGTCAAGGCGAGCTGGCCGAGGAACTTGCACTTATGGACGCCGAGGCTCGGGCCGTCGGGAAACCCATTCCCGCGTTTCGTCACGACCCGAAACTCGCGCGCAAAGCCGTTCTGGCTCGGCACGGCGTGCTTTGCTTCCTGATCGGGCTCCTGGCGCTTGTATGGGGCGCCAAGTACGTACGCGCACGGAGGCCGCTCCCCACTGTCGCGGCGCCCGCCGTGGCAGATCCCGCTGCGCACGAGCGAAAGGAAGATCCGTTTCGTCCTCTCTCGGACGGGCTGGTGCTGTACTACAGCTTCAACGAGGAGACCGGCAAGACGGTCCGGGACCAGAGCGGCTTGGGGAACGACGGCGAGCTTGTGGACGGCACATGGATCGCAAACGGGCTTGCGGGCGGGTCGATGGAATTCGACGGCAAAGACGACGTCATCGAGACGCGCGAGCACGACTCGCTGCAGATTCGCGGCGACGTTTCGTACGGGCTCTGGCTGAAACTCGGCACAAACCGGGCCCACGGCCGAGGCATCCTGATCTGCGGGTCGCGCAAGGACGGCCCGGGCACCTGTGCCCAGTACAACCTGTTCCACAAGGACAAGGATCGACTGATGGGCTCGCACCAATACTCGGGGGAACAGGGCGTCTACCTCTTCCAGGACAGCAAGGTGCTCTCCCCGGACGAATGGCACCACGTGATGGTGGTGCGAGACGCAAGCGAGAAGACCGCCCGCTACTACGTGGACGGCGAGCTGAACACGGAAAGCAAGTACGTGAACGATCCCGGCGACGGGAGCGCCACGCACCTCACGATCGGACACGCCTACGGGTACTTGTCGGGGCCAAGCCACTTCCATGGGTGGATGGACGAAATCCGAATCTACAATCGCGCCCTCTCCGAAAAGGAAATCCGGCGCCTCTTTACCCTGCGCCCGGGCGAAGGTCCCCAACTGGTCCTGCACTATGGATTCGACGAGACCACCGGCGAAACGGTCAGGGACCTTGCCGGCGGCGGGAACACGGGCCAGATACACGGCGCGAAACGCGTCGAGGGCGGCGTGTTCGGCCGGGCGATGCAGTTTGACGGCCACGGCTATGTCGAGCGGGTGTACGACAAGACGAGCGCCGCATTCCCGCAGACGAACAGTTTTTCGGTCTCCGCGTGGTTCCAGACCCACTGCACCGCCGCCCGCGAACAGTCCGTGGTGGCGACCCATTTCTGCGGGTACGGCTGCGACGGGTTCTTCATGTCGGTGAACACCAAGATCGGCGAGGGACACCTCTTCTGGTTCGTCGGCGCGTCCAACCAGACGTTCGCCCGGATCCGTTCGCAGAAGCCCGTCAACGATGGGCAGTGGCACCATGCCGTCGGGGTCTGGGACCGGCACCGGATCATGCTCTATGTCGACGGCGTCTTTCAGGGCCACCTGCCTGCCGCCGGCAAGCTGCGCTATCGGTTCAAGGCCCCGCTGCGCGTCGGCCATGCCAAGAACAACAATGCCGCCCCTTACTCCAAAGACTCGCTCTACTACTTCGAGGGGACGATCGACGATGTGCGGGTCTATAACGGCGTGCTGTCGGCTGACGATGTGCGGGGGTTGTGGACGAAGCGGCGGACGACGTGACAGGCTGCATTGCGGAGACTGGCTGCCGGAATACTGGCGTTTGGAAACTGATATGAAATGGTTCCTCATCATTCTGCTGATCGCAGGCATCACTGTGTGGGCTGTCAGAACACAACCTTCGGTCTTGAGGAAGACGCTTGTCTGCCTGGCTATGAGCGTGGCGGTGGGAATTTGGTATTATCGCTGGTTCCATTCGCACCATGCCCCCGATAGCGGGTACCGACAGCTTGATGTCTTTGTCTCTCCAGTCGTGGGCGTCATCTATTTCGCCGTCTGTATGAGCATACTTTTCGTCGGGCGAGCGATCTCATGGATTGGAGGACGCAGTCCGTAATCGTTGACCGTTAAGACAAGGAGGAGGAATGAGACGAATCATCGCGCTGCTTGTTCTGCTGTCAGTGGCCTGCTGTTTTGCCGAGCCCCGACGAATAACCGTGCATGGCACGGCGTCCATTGCCGTGGCCCCGGACTACCTGGAATGGAATGTGCACCTGTCCTCCAAAGCGCCAACGCTGGCCGAGAGCCACCGGGAAAGCGAGAAGGCGCTTGCCGGGCTGATGGCCGTGTTCAAGAAGCACGGGGTGGGGCAGTCGGACTATTTCATCTCGGCGCTCAGCCACGGCAAGAGCGCGATCTATCGCGATGGCGAACGGGTCCCCGACGGGTTCTACAGCAGTCGCAAGATCACGTTCTACCTGCGGGAACTGAACACATACGCAGACGTCCTGGCAGATCTGGTGGCCGTCAAGGACATGGATCTCAAGAACGTTCTCTACCGATCGTCGAAGGAGATCGAGACACGCGCGCGGGCCCGCCGTCTGGCGCTGGAGCAGGCGCGCACCAAGGCTGAGGAGATGGGGAAGGTTCTCGGGATGATGGTTCTTAGCCCCATTGAGATCCAGGAGAGCAGTTCTTCAGTTCCCGTGTCGACCTATAATGTCGAGATCGAACCCGACGACAGGCAAAATGTATTTGGCACGGTCGAAGTCCAGGCGCGGGTCACGGTCGCCTTCGAGATGGCGCCAAAGTCGAACACCGAATGAGGAGGGATGAATGAGAAGATCTGCTGTTTGCGTGCTGTGGATCGCCTTGCTCGCCGCTGCGGCGGCCGGCGCAGGGAAGGTGGATCAGCCGTCGATCGATGTGTTTGGGACCGCGGAGGTTGTGTTCGATGCCGACGCCATGAGGTGGTCGCTTGAGATCGAGACGCACGGCGACACGATGGCCGAAGCGAAACGACTCAACGACCAGGCGCTCGAACGGGTCCGCGCCGCGTTGGCGGATCTGCAGGGCGTCACCGACTTCAAGATCGACAATCCAACGCTCGGAAAGACCGGTAGCTACGATATGAAGAGGCGAGAGCTGAAGCCCTTTGAGGTGGAACGCGACTTGTGGTTCACGACCCGGATCGGCGAGAAGGAGCGCGAGCTTGACGACGTCCTCGCGCAACTTGACGCCGTCGCGGTGCGCTGCTCGTGGACGGCAACCAACCGTGACGAACTCCTGGATAGGGCCCGCCGGCTCGCGCTTCTGGCGGCGAAGGAGAAGGCCGTCTCCATGGCTGGCGTGCTCGGCATGAAGGTCGGCGACCCCCTCCTGATAGAGGAAGAGCCAAGCCGTTGGGCGGCAACGACACGGAACATCAGGGAATCAAGCGTCACGGAAACCAACGTCGGCGCCGAGGTCGTCATCACGGCCAAGTGCCGTGTCATCTTTCGGTTGGAGAGGGGCGGGCAAGAAGCGACGAAGCCTGCAGAGTAGAAGAGCCGTCCCGGCTCTTCCTCCCGGCGGCGCGCCGCGCCGCCGGGACAGCCGGGTCTTCGGCCCCGGGAAGCGGCGAGCCGCCTTCGCCCAGAGGCTACGGCGAGCCCGGGACGCCGCCTCTATAATCTGACCAAGCGTGAGGTCCCGACTACTGTGAGGGTGAAGGTGCAAAGAATCGGGTCAAGACCGGTGAATGCACGGATTGGCCCTCTTTGTGGCGGGCCTGTAATCCAACCATTTAGGCCTTTTTTAGGCCTAAAGCGGGCTGTCTTCAGGCGTAAGGCACCGGAACCCGCTGGTCGTCGCCCGAAGAAACATTTGGTTTTACACAATCTTTCGGCTTTTTGTGCAAGTTTTCTGGCCGAGCACCTGATCGGCACGATATTTGCTATAGTAAGGGTAGTTCTCTGCCTGCAGCGCCGTGGGGCTGCGTTCAGGGTCTGTGCTGGGCAGAGCTTTGGATGCGCAGGAGTCCCATGGTTGGCGGCGGGCCGCACGCCCGGCCAGCGGGGCTCTTCATCAAACGGGTAGCTGGAGGTAGTTGAGTGAAGAGCCAATGTGCCCTGACAGCCTTGCTCGGTTCAGTCGCTCTGTGCATTTCCGCCTGGGCTGACGTGTCCGTGTTCACGGCCTACAACGATCTGGCCTGGTTCAGCGGCCAAGCGTCGTCCAACATCACCACCTGCACGACCGGCGCCAGCGGCACGCTTGTCGACTACGACACTGGCGCTCCCGCGGAGGTTCAACTGTCCATTACGGGCGGGGCCGCGATCTCGACCAACGGCGCGCAGCCGGCCGCCGGCACGGCAGCGTACGGCGAATTCGGCGGGAGGCTGGACTGCGCGGGCTGTATCGTGCCGGGCACCAACGACCTCATCCTCTCATTCACCGGGCTGCGGCCCAGCCTGCGTTACGAACTGGTGCTCTACTGCGACCGGGCCGAACCGGCCTACACCGGCAATTCGAGCCGGTACCATCACGGCACGCTCGTCGGCGCGCCCTGCTTCCGCAACGCCGGGATCGATGCGTTCGGCGTCGCGTTCGCACAGGGCTGCACGCTGTGGAACAAGCTGGGCTCGGAGAGCGAGATTCTGAACAGCGAAGTGGGGCCAGACCTCGTGTTGTACGGAGGCGGCACCCGCGGGTTCCACGCGGTGCAGCATGGCGCGGGCGTCGGCGTGTCAAGCGGCGGCAACAAGTTCTGCGTCTGTGTCGCCACGAACGACATTCCCGCCATTCTCGATTCCGAGCGAGGCTGCGTTGAAGCGTGGTTCCTGCAGACAGAGGACCCGGTCGCCAACCGGTACGGCATCTACCGCTTATTCAACGGCGCGCACGGTTTGGATCAATGCAGCGTGAGCCTGGCCCTGGCCGATCCTGTCTATAACCAGGACCCCTGGCTGAACGGCGCCGTGTGGTTCGGCGGGCCTTGGGTGAAGCTCGGCTGGGCGCCGGGCGGCCACGTGCGCAACAATCATCCCTACAACAACGTGCCGATGCATACGGCGCTCGTTTGGGACCGTGGCGGGATCGAAGGCGGCGTTGAAACTGTCCGGCTGTACGTCAACGGCGAGAAGGTGGACAGCAGCACCGTGACCAATTGGGGAACCCAGCTCAGCGGCTATGGCGATATCGGTTCCGGTCAGGACAGCCAGTACGCGGACAAGTGCTGGGTCGACGACCTCAAAGTGTGGTCCTACGCCAAGACGGACTTCGGCGACCGGTTCAACGAAGGGCTTTCTCCGGTTGGCGTCAGGACGGTGGCCGCGCCGGAGGACACGACGGTGTACGACGCGGGCTGCAACACGACCAACGGGTACGTGACCCGATTCTTCGACATAGCCCCCGGCCGGGATGGCCGCTTCGAGTTGGTCGTCCGCCAGTACACTGCCGCGGGCTTCTACTCCTACGCCAATGCCCTGATGCTGCGGGCGTACGAACGGGTCGGGCCGACGTGGCGGTACGCAAGAGGCACGGCGGAGGTGTCCAGCCCCGTGTCGGCCTGGCGCGCCATGGACTTCGACGATGCCGGCTGGGCGAGCGGGCCGGCGCCGTTCGGCTACGCGGGGGCCGGGGAGCCCGAACACCCGCTGGGCACGGAACTGTCCGACATGCAGGGCGGCTACACATGCCTCTTCCTGCGCCGGGCATTCGACGCCGGCCAGATCGAAGCGGTGCGCTCGCTCACGTTCCATGCCGACTACGACGACGGGTTCATCGCGTGGATCAACGGGGTCGAGGTCCTGCGCACGAACGCGCCGGCCGGCGAGCCGGCCTTCGACGCGACGGCGCCGGCCGGGCACGAGTCCGGCGATGTCGAAACGTTCGCGCTGCCGGCCCCCTATGCCTATCTGGTGCCGGGCACGAACGTACTGGCCGTGCAGGTCTTCAACAGCTCGTTGGGCAGCAGCGATCTCAGATTCGATCTGGATTATGAGCTCGACGCGGCGCTTGCGCCGATGGCGAGCCCGTCGATTGCGCCGGCCGGCGGCGAGTTCGTTGGCTCCGTCGCCGTATCGATGTCGTGTCCGGAACCGGCGGCAATCCACTACACACTCGACGGTAGCACGCCCACGACGAATGCAACCCTTTATGCCGGGCCGTTCGATCTGACGACGTCCGCCACTCTGACGGCACGCGCGTTCTTGGCCGGCCGCGATCCGAGCGAGGCGGTATCGGCCGATTTCGTCGTCCACCCCGCGCGCGAGCCGCCGAGCGCGCCCGCCGCCTTCGCCGCGCGCGCCGATTCGGTGACGGCGATCGCGCTGAGCTGGTCCGATCCATGCGACTATGAGGAGGGGTTCCTCCTCCTGCGCAGCGCGGACGGCATCGCGTATGAGCGCGTGGCCGACTTTGCTGCCGACGCGACGGGTTGGCTCGACACCGGCCTCGCGGCCGGCGGCATCTACTGGTACAAGCTCGCCGCCACGAACCGCTGGTACGGCAGCTCGCCCTATGCGGGGCCGGCTACCGCGCGCACGGCCACGCCGCTCGATGCGTTCACGGCCTATAACGATCTGGCGTGGTTCAGCGGGCAGCGGGCCGCGAACATCACCGCCTACACGACCACGAACGGCGTGCCGGCCGCGCCGGGCGGCGGCCTGCTTGTGGACTACGCCACGGGCTGGCCCGTGCCCGTGCGGCTGAGCGTGACGGGCGGCGACCTGGCGCATGAGAACCAGGGCTTGCATCCGGCCCCCGGCACCGACGCCAACGCCGTGTTCGACGGTAAGGTGGACTGCGCCGGCACGATCGGCTACGCGACCGACGACTTGACCCTTACGCTGGCCGGTCTCGATCCCGGCTGCCGCTACGAACTCGTTCTCTATTCGGACCGCGGCAACAGCGCCTACACGGGGACCGCTTCTCGCTGCCACCGCGCCACGCTCGACGGCGCGGACTCGTTTCTCAACGCGAGCAGTACCGGTACCGTCGCGGATACCGCGTCGGTCGCCGGCGACACCACGGTCTACAACGCGGGTTGGAACAGCCCCGCCACGGCCGGCTACGTGACGCGGTTCACGGGGATCGATTCCGGCGAGGATGGGTGCGTGGCGATCCGGATCAAACGAGATCCCGAGACAGACGGTTATACCTACGCGAACGCCCTCATGGTGCGGTCCGTGCCCGCAGGTGTCGGCAAGGGCGACATGTGGCAATACAAGCGCGGAACCGCGGAAGCGTCCACCCCCGCCTCGGCATGGCGGGCGCGCGACTTCGATGACTCCGACTGGGCCGCCGGGCCCGCGCCGTTCGGCTACGCCGGGCCCGGCGATCCCGAGCACCCGTTCGGCACCGAGCTGACCGACATGCGTTACGGGTACGGCTCGGTCTTCCTGCGCAAGCGGTTCTGGCTGGACCATGCCCACGCTGTCGAGTCGCTGGTTTTGAACGCGGACTACGATGACGGGTTCGTCGCTTGGCTCAACGGCGTGGAAGTGAAGCGGGTGAACGTGCCGGCCGGCGAACCGAGCCACGACGGCCTGGCCGATCCCGGCCATGAATCGGGCACGTACGAGCCGTTGCCGCTGACCGGCCCGTTCGGCCATCTGGTCACGGGCGCCAACGTGCTGGCGGTGCAGGTGTTCAACGTGTCGAGGGAGAGCAGCGACCTGAAGTGGGACGCCTCGCTCGATGTCGCCTGGCGCGTCGCGCAAGAGCCGGCGATCGAGCCGAACGGCGGTGTGTTCACCGGCGCCGTCGCGGTGGCGCTCTCGACGGCGACGCCCGGCGCCACGGTCTACTACACGACCGACGGCACGGCGCCAAGCTCGGCCGCGACGGCGTACAGCGGTCCGTTCACGCTCGACGCACACGCCGTGGTGAAAGCCTGCGCCGCCAGGGCCGACTGCCTGCCGAGCCCCGTTGCGATGGCCGATTTCAGGATCGGGGCGGGCGTGCGCGTCTTCGTCGACGCCGACGCGCCCGGCCCGGCCCAGGACGGGCGGTCGTGGGCGACCGCGTTCCGTACTCTGCAAGCCGGCATCGACACGGCGGACGACAACGCCGAGGTGTGGGTCGCGGCCGGCCTGTACGTCGAGAACGTGACGGTCACCAACGCGCTCTCGCTCTACGGCGGGTTCGCGGGCACGGAAGCCGCGCTGGAACAGCGCGATTGGACGGCGAACGCGAGCGTGCTCGACGGCAGCCTCACGGGCTCGGTGGTCACGATCACCGGCCCGGACACAGCCGATATGCGTGTGGACGGATTCACGATCCGGCGCGGCTACAAGGTCGGCCCCAACTGGTACAGCAACGAGCAAGGCGGCGGTGGGATCTTCAGCGACGGCCCGAGAATGACGATTGTCAACAATGTGTTTGTCGACAGTACCGGCGCCACGTTCTGCCGGGGTCATGAACACGTCGTGATCCAGAACAATCTCGCGACGCGCTGCGGGATGGGGTTCGCCATCGATGGCCCGCCGGTCCTGCTGGCGAACAACACGATCACCGGCATCACGAACTGGGCGCCTGTCGCGCTGTTCCCCGTGCTCGGCACGCGCACGGTGAACAACATCATCGCGTTCAACAAAGAGAGGATGCGGACAAGCAGTCCGCACGATTTCCGCAACAACTGCGTCTACTTGAGCGGCACATCCCAGCTGGACGGGACCGACGCAGTGCTGAATATCCAAGTGGATCCAGAGTTCGTGGACGTGGCGGCGGGCGATTTCCGGCTGAAGCCCACTTCCCCCTGTATCGACGGCGGCGACAGCACGATCGTCGCCGCGGGCGCGCGTGACCTGGCGGGCAACCCGCGGGTCATGGGCGCGCGCGTGGATATGGGCGCCTACGAGTGTACCGGCACGGCGACGGTCGAGACGCCGGCCATCACGCCGAACGGCGGCACGTTCACCAATGCGGTGCAGATCACGCTGCAGACCGTCACACCCGGCGCGACAGTCTTCTATACCACCGACACGAGCGAACCGACGACCGGCTCGCTCCGCTACACGGCGCCGTTCGCACTCGCGCACAGCGCCTACGTGCGGGCCAGAGCGTTTGCGAACGGCGCGGCCAGCGGCCTGGCGTTCGCCAAGTTCTCGCGGCTCATCTTCGTGAATCACGCCGCACCCGGCCCTGTGCAGGACGGGCTGTCCTGGCAAACGGCCTTCACGACCGTCACGCAGGCCATGCAGACGGTCGTCCATCAGGACGAAGTCTGGGTCGCCGCCGGTACCTACGTCGGTCACGTCGCCATCAACAAGCAGGTCTGGCTGCTGGGCGGCTTCGCGGGCGTCGAGACCGAACGCGACCAACGCGATTGGAACACGAACCGTACGATTCTCGACGGCGCGCAGCAGGGCTTCGTGGTCTCGTGTTGGGGGGCCAGTGACCAGGGCGACACCTACGAGAAGAAGCTGATCGACGGGTTCACGATCCGGAACGGAAAGGACGTGCAGGCCGGGGGTATCCTGACCAGCGGCCCGATCACGATCTCGCACAACCGGATCGTCGACAACATCAGCGACCGGGACGGCGGCGGCATCCACGTCGAGCGCCAGGAATACTCCTGCTACGTCCGAATCTGCAACAACCTGATCGCCGGCAACCAGGCCGCGCGGCACGGTGGCGGGCTTGCCGTCACGCACGAGGAGATCGCGATCGTGAACAACACGATCGTGAGCAACACCGCCGCCTACGGCGGCGCGATCGGGTTCTACTCCTGCGAGCACGAAGTCACGATCGCGAACAACGTCATCGCTTTCAATTCGTCCGGCTCGTCCGTCCCGCTCGGCGCCGGGTTCATGCGCAACAACTGCTTCTTCGGCAATACCGACTACGACTACGCCGGCGGCGGACCCGCGCCCGGCGACCTGTTCGCCGACCCGCTGTTCGTCGATTACGCGGCCGGCGATTTCCGGCTTCGACCCGAATCGCCGTGCGTGGATGCCGGGTTCGACGGAACGGTCGAGCCGGAATGGCGCGACCTGGCCGGTAACCCGCGCACCATGGGCGGGCGCGTGGATATGGGCGCCTACGAACGGCTCGCGCAGCAGACCGCCGCCAGGCCGGTCATCGCGCCTGACGGCGGCGCGTTCAGCCATGCCGTGAGCGTCGCCCTCTCGTGCGCCACGCCCGGCGCCACGATCTTCTACACGACCGACGGCGCGGACCCGGCGACCAACGCCGCCGTCTACTCCGCGCCGTTCACACTGGCGGCGGACACCTTGCTGAAAGCCCGCGCCTATGCCGAGGCGTACCTGCCCAGCCCGACCGCCGTGGCGGAGTTCACGTTCGCGGCGGGCCCGGCGCCCGCTCGGCCGTTCGCCGCCTACAACGATCTGGCCTGGTTCCCCGGCCAGCTCAGCGCCAACATCACCACCTACACCAGCGGGGAGGGCGGGGTGCTGGTGAACTATGCGGATGGGACAGAGGTATCAGACGTCAGGTTTCAGGTGTCAGGAGGCGCGGTTGGCCCGAGCTACGAGACGCAGGGCGCGAATGGGGCCGCGGGGACGGATGCCGATGGGGTTTTCGGTGGGATCGTGGACGGCAAGGGCGTGATCAGCTATGGGGACGGCGCCGTTCCCATCACACTCACCTTCAGCAACCTGGCATCGGGGCTCCTGTACGATGTGGCCGTCTTCTGCAACCGCGACCAGCCCTACGCCACGCCGCGGCTGAGCCGCGTCGTCCTCTCGGACGTCTCGTCCTTCCGCAATACCAGCACGGCGGGCGCCGCGATCGGGACAACCGCCGTCGGCAACGACACCACGACCGTCGACACGGACAACACGGTCGCCGGCTACGTCGCGCGGTTCGAGGACATCATGCCCGGCAGCGACGGCGATCTCGCGGTCACGGTCGACTCGCCCGACGGGCACATGTACGCGAACGCCGTCATGCTGCGCGGCCGGCCCATAGACTACTTGTGGCGCATCCGCGAAGACCTGGAATTCGAGATCCTGTCCGTACCGGAAGAACTCAGACCCGACATCGAGCGCATGACCCTGTATCTCTGCCCGGCCGGTTCGGATACGAACCTGTTGCCGACCCTCTACCAGAACGTGAACCGCCACCCGCTGCACATCGAGTTCCTGCGCGAGGTCTTCCCGGACCGGTTCGCCGGGCTGACGGTCGAGCAGTACAACACGCTCTCCCGCTACAGGGCGACCCGGCAATATTACGCCGGCTATCTCATGCGGTTCACCGACCCCGATCTGGGCGCCTTCTACGCCTTCAACGTGTTGAGCGATTCGACACAGCCCGGCGGGCCGCTGTACCCGGCCGAGATCGAATACGTCTACCAACGCATGGCCGAGACGGTCGATATGCGGCCGCTGTTCTACGCGCCGGTGATCGAGTCGGAGATCGACAACGCCCGCGCGTGGAGCGCGCCGCCCGTGCCCGTCTACTTCTCGGACGGCGTCCAGTTGCCGGACTACGAGCCCTACACCGAAGCGGTGAACTACGGGCGCGTGCGCCGGCTGAGCGCCGCGCAGTTCGAGCAGGCGCTCACCGACATGACGCTCTCGTGGCAGGACATCGTGGTGCTCGATCAGGCGCCGTTCGATCTGGAAACGGTGGTCGCCGGCGTGATCACCGCCGAGCGCCAGACGGAGCTCAGCCACGTGAACGTGCGCTGCGCGCGGCGCGGGACGCCGAACGCCTTCGTGGCCAACGCGCTCGATGAGTTCGCCGCGTACGAAGGGCAACTGGTGCGGCTCGAGATCGGGCAGACGAACTACACCGTCGAGATCGAGAGCGATCCGGCGGTGGCGCAGGCCTGGTGGGATGCGCATCGGCCGAGGCTGTCGCGGCCGCCGCCGCGGCCGGATTGGAGCGTGACCAACTTCCCGGGGCTGACCGAAGGCGAGGCGACCAACGCGCCGGTCAGCGTGCTGGTGACGAAGTACGGGGGCAAGACGGCGAACCTGATGGCCGGGAACCGCCACATGGCCTTCGAGTACCAGGTGGCCGGGTTCGGCATCCCGTTCGT
>JAFGHX010000137.1 GCA_016929905.1 Kiritimatiellia bacterium | reverse complement strand
TCTCTCGACCGTCGTTCTTCTCTTCCTCGTCGACCATTATCGTCGCCGTTATCGCAAACCGATTTGGCCGCGCGGCCATGATCACGCGCCAGAGATTCGGTCCACGAGAACGGCGACGAGAACGATTGCCGATTTCCGGCCCCATCTTCCCGCCGAACATCCGCCTACCAGCGTACCGATGACAGCCGCCGGGAAGCGTCTGTCGTCCGGTGCGGCATTCCGGTAGACGCTGACTTGCGGACTATTTCTTGAACCCGGCCCAGACGGCCGGCGCAACGGCTTGGCCGGCGGCGAGGAAGTCGGCTTGCTTCTCCGGCGGGACGAAAGCGCCGCCGGTCGTCCACAGGACGTGCGTGGCGTTGGCGGGCTCGATGCGGTGCGTGCGCAGATACTCGTGGCCGGCGGCCGAGTGCAGGATGTGCAGCGGGCCGGCGCAGCCGGCCGCCGCCGAGGGCTCGACGGCCAGGTCCTCGTGCTTCTTGAGGAGGTACAACAGCCGGTACATCCGCGGGTCGGTGACGGTGTAGCAGCCGGCAACGAGCGGGGCGGCCACGGCGCCGACCAGCCGGGAAGGGCGGCCGACGGCGAGCCCGTCGGCGTCGGTCTCGAGCGCGAGCCCGATATCCTGGATCGCGATCTCGGCATGGCGCCCGGTCAGCAGGCCCAGCAGCATGGAGGGTGCGCCCACGGGCTCGGCGAAGAAGCAGTGGGCGGAGTCGCCGAACAGGTGTTTGGCGCCGAACGTGATGCCGCCCGGCGCGCCGCCGACCCCGCAGGGCAGGTACAGGAACAGCGGGTGCTCGGCGTCGACGGGCACGGCCAGCTCCGCGAGTTGGCGCTGCAACTCGCGCGCGGCCACACTGTAGCCGAGGAACAGCCAGGGCGACTGTTCGTCGTCGACGAAGAGGCAGGCCGGCTCGCGGGCGGCCTCCTCGCGGGCCAATGCGCAGGCCTGGCCGTAGTCGGCCGCGTGCTCAATCACGGTGACGCCGCGTTGGCGGAGCCGTGCCTTCTTCCACTCCTTGGCGTCGGCGGACATATGCACGCAGACGCGGAACCCGAGTGCGGCGCCCATGATCCCGATGCTCAGGCCCAGGTTGCCCGTGCTGGCGACGGAGAGCCGGTGCCGGGCAAACAGGTCTCGGGCCGCCGGCGCGAGGATGCGGGTGATGTCGGATTCCGGCGCGAGCAGGCCGGCCTGCAAGGCCAGCGTCTCGGCGTGGTACAGAACTTCGTGCACGCCGCCGCGCGCCTTGATGGAGCCCGCAATCGGCAGCGCGTGGTCTGCCTTGACCAGCCACCGGCCGGGGAGGGGGGGCAGTGCGGCGTCGGCCGCCAGCGCGGCGGCGAAGCGCGGGACCGGGCGGAGCGGCGAGGCAATGCGCCCCCCCGCTTCGGCCAGTTCCGGGAAGAGCGCGGTCAGGACTAGGCCAAACCGTTCGAATCGTTCCGCCGCGGCCGACAGGTCGGCGGCCCCGAACGGCAGAGCAGGCAGCGCCTCGTGCGCGGGGCGCGCGTTCGGGTTCAGCCACAGCCAGGGCCTCTTGCGCCGCAGGCGCCGAATGCGCGGGTCTTCGCTTGTGTCCGTTGCCGGGCGCCGTGTTCTCATGATTCGGAATCCGGATGCAGTGTTGTGGGGCGACTCCCCGCGATCGGCAGGGCAGCCAGGCCCTGCGCTGTGAAACCGCGGTCGATTCTGAGGAATGGGGCCGGGTCGAGTCAACTGTTAGTTTCGGGCGCCGAAAAAAGGGGGTAGCGTTCGAGCCGGACTCGTGCTAGGCTAGTCGGCTGCAATGAGTCCTGACGACAAGTTAGCGTTTGACCTCGAGCTTCTGCCGGACTTCGCGAAGGAAGGCTATGAACCCAGCCGCCGCGCCGCGGGTCGCTTGACGGACGACGACCGGCGTCCGCCGCGAGACGGGCGCCATGGCGGCAGGCGCCGGGACGATCGCGAACGGCGTGGTGCGCCCAGGCGGCGCGAGGGCCGCGACGAGTACCGGCAGCGGGACGACCGGGATCGGCGCAGCCGGCCGCCGCGGCGGGAGGGCGAAACGCCCGACTCACGGGACGGCTATGCGCCGGCACGCGCGCGCGCACGAGCGGCGCCCGACACGCGCGGGGAGCCAAGGGGCCCGGCCGCCGAGCAGAGGCCAGTCCCGGTTCAGGAAACGGCGCCGGTCGAAGTGTCCTTTGTGCCACAGCCGCAGTTCGCGCAGAACCTGGCCAAACAGATCCAGAATCTGGGCTTGGCCTTTCCTCTGTTCGGCATCGCGGAGATGTTCCTCAAAGAGCACGCGAGTTATCTGGTTCATCTGAAGGGCAAGGCCGACGTGACGCTGTGGCAGGTGCGCCCTTCCGGCGAGGTCTTCCTGAGTGAACAGGAGGCAGTCGACTTCGCACTGCGGAATTGCCTCGACCGGTTCTATGAGGAAGTCCGCGTCCCGTGCGAAGCGCCGAAAGGCGCATGGCAATCCGTTGTCCGATGCCGGCTGGACGGGTCGCTCGTGGCGCCCGTCAACCACCATTCCTATCATTCGGAAGTGATGAAGCTGTGGCACGAGAAGTTCGGCCATATGGAACTGGCCGCGTTTCGGGATACGCTGGAAAACGTCGCGGACGAAGAACTGGTGAAGGCGTGGCTGGAGAAGGTGAGCTTTGTGGTCGTGTGGCGCCCGAAATCCGATGACGGGGCGCAACGCCCGCACCAGCCGGCCCCGGCCGAAGCAGACGCCCAAGCCGCGCCGGCAGAGGCGGACCCGCAAGCCGTCTCGGCAGAGACAGACCCGCAGGCCGCCCCGGTGGAGGCAGACACGCAAGCCGCCCCGACAGAGGCGGACCCGCAGGCCGCGTCGGCAGAGGCGGACCCGCAGGCCGCCCCGGCGGAGGCAGACACGCAAGCCGCCCCGACAGAGGCGGACACGCAAGCCGCCCCGACAGAGGCGGACCCGCAGGCCGCGCCGGCAGAGACGGACGCGCAAGCCTCGCCGGCAGAGGCGGACACGCAGGCCGCGCCGGCAGAGGCGGACCCGCAGGCCGCCCCGGCGGAGGCGGACACGCAGGCCGCCCCGGCGGAGGCGGACACGCAGGCCGCCCCGGCGCAAGGCGCGGAAGACCCCAGCGCGGCCGCGGCTGCCTGCGATCTGCGTACGGAGGCGGACGTACAGCGCGATTTCCGGGAACGCTACAAGGCGAAGATCATCAAGGCGGTTCGCGAGGCGCGTGCGCCCGGCGCCGCGCTCAGACGCGCGGGGACACCCTTGCTCCGTTCCGCCGTGGCGGCGGCGTGGCGCGAGGAACTCAAGTTCCCGCTCAACATGGCGAATTCGCTGCGCGAGGTCTTTCGCCGGACAAGCCTGAAGATGTTCAAGTCGCGGCGCAACGTCACCTTTGTCGGCGTGGTGCTGCCGAAACCGCTCGCCGCCGGTGTGGCCACTCCCACGATCGCGGCGATCCTGCGCTGCATCGAGGAGCGCGGGCCGTGCACGCGCAAGCAACTTGTCGAAGGGCTGAACGGCGCCCGGGCCGCGGCCGGCGCCGCGGCGGAAGAGACCGCCGCCACGCCGCAGAAGACGGCGGCCGAGTCGCAGGCGCCCGACGGCGGGGCGGAGCCGGATGCCACGCCCGCCGGCGTCCAGCCGGCAGTGGCGCCTGAGACTTTTGCGGCCGATCTGGCTCTTCTCATTCGGGAAGGGTACGTGGTCGAACTGTCGAGCCGGAAGCTGGTGTTGGCCAAGGAGTTCGTCGGCGGCCGAAAGAAGCGGAAGAAGACGCGCAAGAAGGCTGCCGAGCCGCAGAAAGCCAAGCCATCCGCGGAGGGGTAGGGGGGCACCCATCGGGGATTGCGCGCGACTGAACCGTCGGTACGGCGCCGTCAGCTTGGCCGCGCGGCAATCCTGACGAGTGCGTTCAGCACCTGATCCACAGCGATCTCCTTCAGCCCGTCCGCGCGGCGCTCCGCACTCTTCAGAATGCATACCCGCCGGCCGCGCGGGCCCCAGACATCGGGATCGGTGGGCCCGAACAACGCCACCACGGGCACGCCGAGCATGGCGGCCAGATGCGTCACGCCGGAGTCGTTACCCAGGTATCCGGCGCAGTGGGTCAGGGCGGAAGCGAGTGTGAGGAGGTCAAGCCCCGATAGCGACACGGTCCGCGGCAGCAGCCGCTGCAGATTTTGCGCCGGTTGCCCGTCGGCTTCGCCGAAGATCAGAACCGGCCGGCAGGCCGGCAGGGCATTCGGTATCCGGTCGGCGACCTGAGCGAACATTTCGGGCGGCCAGTTTTTGCGTGCGCTGCCGCTCCCCGGGTGAATGGCCAGCCACGGCCCGGCGATGCCGCGGGCGCCCAACGCATGGAGGCCGGCGGCCCGGCACGATTCGTTGAGGAGAAGGGTGAGCGGCGGGCCGGCTTCCGGGTAGATCGCGAGCGGGGCGAGCGGTTTCATCAGGTGTTCGATGGCATGTCCGGCGGGGATGTCGCGCGGGTTCGTGCCCGTGTCCGGCAGGTCGTAGAGGCCCAGCACCTGCCGCGCGCCGGCGGCCAGGAGATTGGCGCGGAGCACGCCGTCGGGGTCGTAGAGGTAGGAGATAATGACGTCGAACCCGCGTACGAACTCGGTCTGCGCCTTGCTCAGCGCGGGCCGCGCGGCGAAGAACGAGGCCATTCCCGCGCTGTCGAGCGAGGTGACATGGTCCGCCAAGCCGGCGGCCACGGCCAGTTGCGCGGTGCGCGGGTAGGCGACCAGTTCGATGTGCGAGTTTGGCCAGCGCTTGCGCAGCAGCGCGAGGGCGGGCAGAGTCAGCATGAAATCGCCGACGGCGCCACCTCGCAGGACACACAGGCGGATCGATGGCATGGCTCGCTCGCTTTCTGAGGGCTTGAGCTCGAAAGCCGCGCGTCGCCGGGCGGCTGCCGGGGCAGCGCGTCAATACACCAGCAAGCCCAGGCCGAGGAGTAGGCCTCCGAGCACAAGGCGCATGGCGCCGAGTGCGCGGCAGCGCGCGTCGCTGGTCAAGAAGCGTTCGGCGACCAGCCGGAAGCGATAGGGGCCCAGCACCAGCGCCATACCGGCAATGACCAAGAGGTAGGCCAGCACGGTCATCACGAGCCGGATATTCGATTCGTGCAGAAAGGCGGCTTTCAGGACGGGGTTGGCGACCAGGAGCAGCAGGCCGCCCAACGCGCGCGGCGCCAGCAGTTCATCCATGTATCGCACGACAAGGAAGTAGAAGAGCGGAGCGGCGACATACAGCAGCGGCTTGAGGTTTTCGAAACGGCCGAACGGCGCGCGCACCAGGACGAGCGCCACCCATATGACGACGCCGGCCGTCAGGATGCGGCCGGCCAGCAGGCTGCGCGGGAAGCGGCGGGCCCATTCGCGTACGCGGGTGGGCGCCAGCAGGCAGACGAGCCCGGAAGCGGTGATCAGAGCGCCGAGCACGTCCGCCATAACGGCCAACTGCGACGGCTGCGACATAGCGTTCTCCTCCAATGTGGCCGCGCCCCGATTGCCGGCCGGCGCGGCCGCGCGCGCGCTCACGAAACCACGGCGCCGATCAGGCTGAGGCCGGTGGCGCGCTCGACTCGGACACGGGCCATGTCCCCGATCCGCATGCCGGGCGCAGGCTCGAACACGACGATCTTATTCGTCCGCGTGCGGCCTGTCCAGCGTGACCTGTTTCGCTTGCTCTCGCCCTCCACGAGCACGTCGAGCGTGGCTCCGACGAGCGCGGCAAGGATGCGTGTCGCCCGCCGTTCTTGGTCCGCGAGCAGGACCTTGTTGCGCCGCATCTTCTCCTCGGCGCTCACGTCGTCGGGCATCTCCGCCGCCGGGGTGCCGGGCCGAGGAGAGTACTTGAAAACGAATGCGTTGTCAAACGCGATCTCCTCCATGAAGGCGCGGGTGCATTCGAACTCTTCGTCGGTTTCCGTTGGGAAGCCGACGATGATGTCGGTCGTCAGCGCGATGGCGGGTGAACCGGCTCTGAGCCTGTCGACCGCTTCGCGGTAGGCGGCCCGGTTGTACCCGCGCCGCATCAGGCCCAGCATGCGGTCGGATCCCGACTGCAGCGGCAGGTGCAGATGTTCGCACACCGGCGGCAGGTCCCGGATGGCGCGCGCGAGTTCCGCCGTACAGCCCGCCGGATGGCCGGAGGTGAAACGGATCCGTGCCAAGCCGTCAATCTCACTCAGCGCTTCCAGCAGGCGCGGGAACGGCTCGGCGAATCCGCGCGGTGAGGCCGGGGCTTGCCCCCAGACATCCTGGCGGCGGCCGTAGGACATGACGCTCTGGCCGAGCAGGCAGACTTCGCGCACGCCGCCCGCCACCAGGCCCGCCACCTCGCGCCGTATGTCCGGTGCCGGCCGGCTCCATTCGGGGCCGCGCACGGCCGGCACGATGCAGTAGCTGCAGCCGCGGCTGCAGCCGAACAGCACGTTCACGAAGGCCGTCGGGCCGCGTGTCGTATGGCCGGTCGGCGGCGCGGGCGAATGGCCGTTCCGGCGCGTATCCACGACCGCCGCGCTACCGGCCAGCGCGTCGCGCACGAGCGCCGGCAGGGCCGCGCATCTGTCGGGGCCGACGGCGAAGTCGAGGCCCGGCACAAGCTCCAGAATCCGTGTGCCGAGCCGTTGCACCATACAGCCCATGGCGCCGACCACGCGGCCGGGCCGCGTGCGTTTGCCCGCCGTCAGCAAACGCAGTTTTCCGAGCGCCTTGTCTTCCGCCTTCTGCCGCACGCTGCAGGTATTCACGATCACCACGTTCGCGCTTGATTCGTCCGGCGATATCTCATATCCGTAGTCCCGCAGCAGCGCGCCGACCGCCTCGCTGTCGCGCTCGTTCATCTGGCAGCCGTATGTTCGGATATGAACCGTGTTCTTCATTTCCTTGCGCAGCTCGGTCCGGTACTATGTAGCACAAAGGTCTGGGCTCTGCAATGCATCGTCTGCTCATACTCTGCCTGCTGATCGCGCTCGTCGGCGTCGTCTTCCTGCCGGTGCTCGGGCACGAATTCGTCTTATGGGACGACGACGTGAACGTCTACGCGAACCCGAACCTCCATCCCGTCACGGGCGCGGGGGTTGCCCGCTTCTGGGCTCGGGCCTACATGAGTCTCTACATCCCGCTGACCTACAGCGTATGGGCCGCCGCCGCGCTGGTGTCGCAGGGGCGGGCGCCCGTCCCGCGCCCGCTCGCGCCGGGCGTCTTTCATGGCGTCAACCTGCTCGTTCATCTCGGCAGCGTCGTGCTGGTGTTCGGCATTCTGCGGATCCTGCTCCGCGAGCCGGTGCGGCTTGCGCCCGGCGCATCGCGGGACGGCGAAGCTGCGAGCCGGCGGGATCGTTGGGCGGCTCTGTTCGGCGCAGCCGTGTTCGGGATTCACCCGGTGCAGGTCGAGCCTGTGGCGTGGGTGACGGGCCTCAAAGACGTGCTGTGCGGATTCTTTGCCCTGCTGGCCGTGTGGCAGTTCCTGCTGTTCGCGCAGCAGGATGAACGGCCGCACGCGGGGGGGCGGCCGGGCCGGGCCGGCGCCGGGCTGTCCCATGCCGTCATGGCCGGCGCGGCCTACGTGCTGGCGCTGCTATCGAAACCCACGGCGGTGGTCGTCCCGCTCCTTTGCGCCTGTCTGCTGCCGCGTGTCTGGGCGGGGCAGGGCACGACCGCGGCGGCCAAAGCGCCACGCGCGGGCGCGGGCTCGCGCACGCACGCGAAGGCGACAGGAATTGGCGCCCGGCGCGCCGTGCCGCTCTGGTTTCTCTTGGGCGAGATCGCCGTTGCGGCGGCCTGGACGGTGCTGACCAAGATCCTGCAACCGAGCCGCAGCATGGAGTTCGTCAGCCCGCTCTGGCAACGGCCCGTGCTCGCGTGCGATTCGATCGTGTTCTACCTCTGCAAGGTCGTGTGGCCGGTGTGGCTCGGCCCCGACTACGGACGGCAGCCGGACGTGATTCTCGGCGGTTGGTGGGTGCTCGTCATGCCGGCGGCGGCCGTCGTGCTGGGTGTGGCCGTCTGGCGTTTCCGGCGCTGGGCGTGGTGGCTCGGCCCGGCGACCGGTCTCTTTCTGGCGGGTATTCTGCCGGTGCTCGGGTTCGTGCCGTTTCGCTTTCAGCACTACTCGACCGTAGCGGACCGGTATGTGTATCTCTCCATGCTCGGTGTCGGTCTGGCGGGCGCCGGTCTGTTCCGCCGCTATATGGGGCGCGTGGCCGGTGGCGTGGCGGTGCTGATCGTCGCCGCTTGCGCCGTGCGAAGCTTCCTGCAGACGGCGGTCTGGCAGGACAACGACCGCTTCTTTGCGCACGGCATACGGGTGAACCCGGCCAGCTATGAACTGCACACCAACTACGGCAACGTGCTGGGCGGGCGGGGCGAGGCGAGCCGGGCGCTGGCGCACTACCGCGAAGCGCTCCGGATCCGACCGCGCAACCCGGACACCTATATCAACATCGGCAACGTGTATCGACAGGCCGGCAACGCGCCGGCGGCGGTTGCGGCCTATTTCGCCGCGTTGCGCATCAAGCCGGACTATCCCGAGGCGCATTACAACCTTGGCATCGTGTTCACCAAGCAGGACAAACCGCAGATGGCGGTCACACACTACTCGCAGGCGCTGCAGGTCCGCCCCGATTACGCCGCGGCGCACAATAATGTCGGGCTCCTGCTCGCTGACAGGGGCGAGATCCGCTCGGCGCTGGCGCACTACCGCGACGCGATTCGGCTTGCGCCGCGCTACACGGACGCGCACAACAACCTCGCCCTCGCGCTGGCCGGGTTGGGGGAAACGGAGGCGGCCCTGGCCCAATACAGCGCGGCGCTGGCCATCGACCCGCGGAACGCGGAGGTGCACAACAATCTGGGCGTGCTGCTGGCAGACCAGGGCCGGACAGAACAGGCGCTCTACCACTACTCGGCTGTGCTCCAGCTCCGGCCCGGGCTTGCCGCCGGGTATATCAACCTGGCGAACGCACTGAGGCGGATGGGCCGTTTCCGCGCGGCGGCGGCCCACTATCGCCGCGCCGTCGCGCTGGCGCCGCAAAGCCCGGAGGCGCACTACAACCTCGGGTTGCTGCTGGCCGGTCAAGGTCGAACGCAAGAAGCGATTCGGCACGTGTCACTCGCGCTGCAGTTCCGGCCCGGCTTCACGCAGGCGCGCACGACGCTCGAGCAACTCGTGAACCGTGAGGCCAAGCACCCGGAGCGTCATGCACCGTAGCACACCCATTGCGGCCATGCTTTTCGTGCTGACCGTCGCCGTCTTCTGGCCGGCTGCCGACCACGAGTTCGTTGCCTGGGACGACGAGATGAACATCTCGGCCAATCCGCTCTTGAATCCCGTCTCCGCCCGGAGCGTGGCCGCCATGTGGCGGCACTGGCGAACGGATCTGTACCCGCTGACCCAGACGTGGTGGGCCCTGCTGGCCAGGGCGGGGCGGGCCGCGCCGGAGGCAGGGCCGTGCCCGCCGTTGGACCCGTGGCCGTTTCATTTCTCGAACGTCATCCTGCACGCGCTGGCCGTCGTGTGCGTCTTTGCCTTGCTGCGCCGGCTGCTGGCGGCATGCGGCGCGGACACGCCCGCGCGGTCGCGCAATTGGGCGGCGGCGACCGGCGCGGTTCTGTTCGCTCTGCATCCGGTGCAAGCCGAGTCCGTCGCTTGGGCGACGGGCGCCAAGGAACTTCTGTGGGGCCTGTTCTCGCTGCTCGCGCTCCTTCAATATGTTCACTATGCGGCGCGCGCCGAGTTGCCGGCGCGTGAACGCCGGGCCGGGCGCGGGCTGCGGGCGTGCGCGTATGCCGGCGGCCTGCTCTGTTTTCTCTGTGCGCTGCTTGCCAAGCCGACGGCGGTTGCCGTCCCGTTTGTCGCTTGGGTGCTCGCGCGCCTGTGCGTCGGCCGCGGCGCGTGGCGGGCGGCGCGCGACCTGCTGCCCTGGTTCGTGCTCTCGGGCGTGTGGATGATACTCGCCTTCGCCAGCCAGCAGCCGCACGTTACCGCCGCCACCCGGTTGGCGGCGCGCCCGCTGATCGTGCTGGATACGGTGGCGTTCTATGTGTACAGGCTGCTGGCCCCCGTCTGGCTGTCGCCCGACTACGGGCGAACACCGGCGCGCGTCCTGCAGCTCGGGCCGGCGTACTTCGCCGCCATTCTGCTGGGGCTCGTCGCGCTCGGCCTGCTCGTCCGGCGGCGAGAACACCGGCATCTCTGGCTCGCCGCCGGCGCGGTCTTCGTGCTGTGTCTGGCGCCCGTGACGGGGTTGGTGCCCTTTGTCTTTCAAGCCCACTCGACCGTGGCCGACCGCTATCTGTACCTCGCCATGCTGGGGCCGGCCCTGCTCGCGGCCCGGGGCGCTCTTCATCTGAAACGCCGCACCGCCGCACTGGGCTACGCGTTCGGATGCGGCGCGCTCAGCGTGCTGTGCAGCTTGCAGCTCCACGTATGGCGCGATACCCGCACGCTGTTCGAGCATGCGCTGCATGTCAACCCGGCCAGCTACGCCGCGCTCAACAATCTCGGGACGCTGTCGCTCGACGACGGGCGTACGGCGGAGGCGCTCGGCTTCTACCGCCGCGCACTCCGCGCCCGGCCGGATTTCAGCAAGACGCACTACAACCTCGGCCTGGTCTTCGCCCGGGCCGGCGCGGCCGACCGGGCGCTGTCGCATTATTCGGCCGCACTGCGGCTCAACCCGCGGTACGCGGCCGCGCATAACAGGGCAGGGGTGGCCCTGGCGGAGCGGGGTGAGCTGCACGCCGCCACGAACCACTACCATCACGCGCTTGCGCTGGCCGATGACTACGCCGAGCCGCATTTCAACCTCGCCAACGCACTGCGCCGGCTCGGCGCGACGGAGCAGGCCCTGCACCACCTGCGCGAGGCGATCCGCATCCGTCCCGACTACGCCGAAGCCTACTACAACCTGGCCAACGTCCTGGCCCAGACGAGCAACACCGTGCAGAGCATTCCGTTTTACAGGCAGGCGATTCAGATCCGGCCGGGCTACGTCGAGGCGCGTTTCAATCTCGGCTCGGCACTCGCGGCGCTGGGCCGTCTCGATGAGGCCATGCAGCAGTATTCCGAGGTGCTCCGAATGGCGCCGGGCGATTCCGACGCCTGGCAGGCGCTCGAACGCGTGCGCCGCGCGAAAGCGGCGGCCGAGCCGGGCGGTCGGTAAAGATGTTGTGTTGCGTCGTGGATGCCCGGTACAATACGGCGGCAGACGCGGAACGCGAGCGGAAAGGAGATGCCGATGCAGCAGATTGCCGTGCTGACGAGCGGAGGGGACTCGCCCGGAATGAACGCCGCCGTCCGAGCCGTGGTGCGGGCGGGCCTGAACATGGGCTTCGCCGTGAAGGGAATCATTCGCGGATACCAGGGCCTCCTGGACGAGTGCTTCGAAGCGATGACCAGCCGGAGCGTGAGCGGCATCATCAACCAGGGCGGCACCATTCTGAAGAGCGCCCGCTGCAAAGACTTCTACGAGGATGCCGGCGTCGCCCGAGGCGCGGAAATCCTCAAACGCCACAAGATCGACGGGTTGGTCGTCGTCGGCGGCGACGGCTCCTACCGCGGCGCGCGCAAACTCGCCGAACAGCACGGCATCGCCGTCGTCGGTGCGCCCGGCACCATCGACAACGACATCAGCGGCACCGACTACACGATCGGGTTCGACACCGCGGTGGGCGTGGCGCTCGAGGCCGTAGACCGCATTCGCGACACGGCCACCTCCCATGACCGGCTGTTTATCGTCGAAGTCATGGGCCGGCATTCCGGCCACCTGGCGCTGGCCGTGGGGTTGGCGGGCGGCGCCGAGATGGTCGTGCTGCCGGAAACGCCGACGGATGTCGAGGGCATCTGCCGCGCCTTGAAACAGATGCGGGAACGCGGCAAAACCAGCAGCCTCATCGTGTACGCGGAAGGGGACGAGTTCGGCTCTTCCATCGAGCTCGGCAAGCAGATCGAGGCCCGCACGCACTACAGCGTGCGGGTCAGTGTGCTCGGCTATATCCAGCGCGGCGGCCCGCCCACCGCAAACGACCGCATCCTCGCCACGCGGCTCGGCGCCGCGGCCGTCGACGAACTCGCCGCCGGCCGTACCAACGTCGCCGTAGGCGTCGTCAATCAGAAGGTCGTCACCGTGTCGCTCGAACAGGCGGCGGAACAGAGGAAGCCGTTGCGGCGGGATCTGGTGGAGCTTTGCGGCGTCATGGCGACTTGATGCATGGCGAGTTGGCGCCGGGTGCGGTAGGTCTCGGCTCGAGACCTTACTCGAGAACTTGACTCGAAATCCGGGGCCAGGCGGGCTGGCGAAGACATTTGACCGGGCCCCGGCCCCAATGGCCATCGAACGAGAGTTGGCGAGCAAGTTCGCGAGTAAGCTCGCGAGTAAGTTCTCGGGCAAGTTCTCGAGTAAGTTCTCGAGTAAGTTCTCGAGCAAGTTCTCGGGCAAGCTGGGATGGCTTGATTCACGCCGGAAGTTGTGAACAGGCAACTGCTTATCAACAGCACGACGCAATTTCGCTTGGTTTCCCGCGCGGTTACTAGACATAAGATATATTATGCGACGTTGCGGGTCGGGAGAATTGACGTATGACGCGAGGCGCGGGGTTTCAGCCGCGCCGGCAAAGGAAACCGGCCTCTGGCGCGCGGCTCAGGCTCATCCGCTTGGGCCTTCGATCAGCGCCTTGTAGCAGTGTTCGCATTTGATGGCGTCGGAGACGATGGTCTCCCCGCAGAACGGACAAGGTATGAGGTTCGGCACGGGGATGGTCTTCTGGCAGGTCGGGCATTCCAGGTCCATGCCGGCGGCCTGCTCATCGATGACGAGGCTGGCGCCGCAGGCTCCGCAACGGAAGTAGATGTCGGTGCCCACGTGTTGTGGGACGATAATGGTATCCTTGCAGTGCGGGCATTCCAGTTCCATTCCCGCGCCCTTGGCGTCTACGACCAGGTTCCCGTCGCATTTCGGGCAGTTGAAGCTGATGTCTGGCATTGGCCACCTCACGTGAGCTGACGTTTCTTCAGGCCTCGCTCCCGGTATTAGACCACGTTTGGGCACCGGACTCAAACAAAAAATTCCGCCCGTGCGGCGCGGTGGATTGCGAACAGATTGACAATGCCTACCGCAGCAGCCGGCCCCAGCGGCGGGACACGGGCCAATAGACGATAAAGGCGGGCCCTACGAGGCTTGGGCGCCTGAGCGAACCCCAGTACCGGCCGTCGAGGCTCGAGGATGTATTGTCGCCCAGCGCGAAAAATTCGTCCGGTCCGAGGGCGATGACGTCGTCCGGGCTGCGCAGGACGGGCGGCGGCGACATGAGTGGGTTGAAATCGGGCAACTTATAGCCTTCCTCGTATCCTCGCTCGCGGTTATGGAGCCGATCGATCCCGATATTGTACGGGTACGGGTTCACGACGGGCTTTCCGTGATTGCAGAGGTACGGCTGGCGTATGCTGAGTTCGTCGCCGGGCACGCCGACCATGCGTTTGATGTAGAAGGTCCCGTGCCGGATCTGCGGGTGGTCGATGCCGTCTGTGCTGAACACGACGATTTCGCCGCGCCGTGGCCGCCGGAAGTTCCAGAGGATCTTGTTCACGAAGATGTGGTCGCCGCTGAGCTTGAGGCCTGAGGCGAGCACCTGGCCGGTCACGACCTCATCGCCGTAGGCGACACGGGCGTACAGGTTGGTGTAGCCGTATCGCACGTGGCCCACGCCGAGTTCCACGGCGTCGGGGTGCAAGGGCGCGTAGCCGGACGGGCCGACGCGGCCGGGCGCCACGGCGCGGATTTCGTGGTACCACTCGCCGAAGACGACCCAGTTGATCAGTTTGAGCGGGCCCCTATCCCGCCATCGCGGGCGCGGCTGCGGTTCGAAGTGGATGCCGTACAGGGTCGGCTGCATGGAGCCGGTTGGGATCTTGAACGGCTGCACGAAATAGGTGCGAAACGCCATGGCGACGGCCACGGCGACCACGAGGATCTCGAGGTTCTCCCGCAGCGCGCGTGGGGCGCGTTGCGCGCTGAGCGGTTCCATCGCCTGGCTCAGCGTCTTGGCTTTCGCCTCGATCGTTTCGGCGTTGCCGCCCTTCAGGTGCGCGCGCAAGTCGTCTTCGGCCCGGAGCGTCTTTTCGACGACGTCGCGTTCGGCGATGTCGCCGCGCATGAGGCGCCAATAGCGTGCGTCGTGCAGCAGCCGGCGCGCCATCTTCCGAACCCGTCTGTCGGAAAGAGAAAACATCGTCAGTCTCCCTTGGTGCCTCTTGTCGCTGCATGGGCGACGGCGTCTACTCAGTTCACCTTCAGTACGGCGATGAAGGCTTCCTGCGGCACGCTCACGCTGCCGACCTGCTTCATTCGCCGCTTGCCTTCCTTCTGGCGCTCGAGCAGTTTGCGTTTGCGGGTGATATCGCCGCCGTAGCACTTCGCCGTGACGTCCTTGCGCAGCGCCCGGATTGTCTCTCGGGCCACGACGGTCCTGCCGATCGCCGCCTGGATCGGGAGCGAGAACAGGTGCTGAGGAATCGTCTCTTTCAGCTGCCTGCAGATCTGACGTCCGCGCGATTGTGCCTTGGAACGGTGCACGAGGCAAGAAAATGCGTCGACGATCTCGCCGTTCAGCAGGATATCGAGTTTGACCAGGTCGCTGGCGGCATAGCCGATGTGCTCGTAATCCATCGAGGCGTAGCCGTGGCTGACGCTTTTGAGGTTGTCGTAGAAATCGATCAGGATCTCGTTCAGCGGGAGCACGCAGGTCTGGATCACGCGCCGGGTATCGACGGATTCCGTCTTCTCGACGGCGCCGCGCCGCTCCATCACGAGTTTCATAACGTCGCCGATGTGTTCGTTCGGGCAAATGATAAACGCGCGCAGCATCGGTTCTTCGAAGTGTTCCACTTTCGTCGGATCCGGCATATGAATGGGGTTGTCGATTTCCGCCGCGGTTCCGTCTTTGAGGTGGACCTTATAGACGACGGACGGGTAGGTGCTGATGATGTGCACGTCGTACTCGCGGCGCAACCGTTCCTGGACGATTTCCAGGTGCAGCAGCCCGAGGAATCCGCAGCGGAACCCGAGCCCGAGGGCGACGGATGTCTCCGGCTGATACGAAAAGGCGCAGTCGTTCAGCCGCAGCTTGTCCAGGCTGAGCTTGAGCTTTTCGTAGTCGGCCGTGTTCAGCGGGTACAACCCGCTGAAGACCATGGGTTGAATCTCCTTGAAGCCCGGCAGCGCGACCCGTGCCGGCAGGCGGGCCTCGGTTACCGTGTCGCCGATACGGATGTCGCCCGGGCGCCGGATTGTGCTGACCAGGTAGCCGACTTGCCCGGTCTCGAGGGCCTGGACGGGTCTCGGTTTCGGTGTGAAGATCCCCACCTCCTTCACCTCGGAGTCGTAGCCCGTTCCCATGAACCGTATCCTGTCGCCCATCTTCATCCGCCCGTCCACGACGCGGACGTAGGCCACGACCCCGCGGAAGACGTCGAACACCGAGTCGAAAATCAGGGCGCGGAGCCCCTTCTCGGCTGAGGAGGCAGGCGGCGGGATTTTTCGGACGAGCGCTTCCATCACCGCCTCGACGCCCCGGCCGGTCTTGGCGCTGATCAGGAGCCCATCCTCCATGCCGATGGTCAACACTTCCTCGACCTGGCGGGAGACCTCGGCGGGATCGGCGTTGGGCAGGTCGATCTTGTTGATGACGGGGACCAGTTCCAGGCCCAGCTCGACGGCCAGGTGCGTGTTGGCCACCGTTTGAGCCTCGACGCCCTGCGCGGCGTCCACCAGCAGGATTGCACCTTCACAGGCCGCCAGGCTGCGCGACACCTCGTAGGAGAAGTCGACGTGGCCGGGCGTATCGATCAGGTTGAAATGATACTCGATGCCGTTCGCGGCGGTGTAGCGCATGGTGACGGGGTGCGACTTGATCGTGATGCCGCGTTCCCGCTCCAGATCCATGTCGTCCAGCATCTGGTCTCTGAATTCCCGTGCGTCCACCGCGTGGGTGAGCTGCAGCATGCGGTCGGCCAGCGTGGATTTGCCGTGATCGATGTGCGCAATGATACAGAAGTTGCGGATGCGGGAAAGGTCATGCACGGTTGATCCAGCCCTCCTGTCTACCCACCCTCCGACCTGCCCGCTTTCCCGCTCGCCGGGCGCACGCCCCGCCCGTTGGCCTGGCTTGCGCTACGCCTTGGCGGCCGAGCGGCATGTCTCGCGCAGCGCGGCGATCTCGGCGGCCATATCGTCGGATTTGAACAGGAAGCTGCCGGCGATCAGGACGTTCGCGCCGTGCGCCGCGGCTTGTGGCGCCGTTTCGGTATTGATGCCGCCGTCGACGGAAATGTCGATGGCCTTGCCGCAGGCACGGATCCGCTCGCGCAGCGCACGCATCTTCGGCAGCGCGCCCGGCAGGAAAGCCTGGCCGCCGAAGCCCGGGTGTACGCTCATGCAGAGAATCTCGTCGACCTCGCCGTCCGCGATCAGCTCGAACACCGATTCGGCGGGAGTCTCCGGGTTGAGCGTGATGCCGGCCCGCGCGCCGAGCCGGCGCAGCTCGCGCAAGGTCGCGACGGGGTCTGAGCGGGCTTCGATATGGATCAGGACGATGTCGGCGCCGGCCTCCACAAAGGCGGGCGCGACCCAGTGCGGGTGCGTCAGCATCAGGTGAACGCTGAGCGGCATACTCACGCTCGCGCGCGCCATGCGCACCACGTCGGGGCCCATGCTCAGGTTCGGTACGAACCGGCCATCCATGATGTCGAGGTGCAGCGCGTCCGCACCGGCCCGCTCGACCGCCTCGGCCGAGTCGCGCAGCCGTCCGAAATCGCCCGCCAGCAGCGACGGCAGTATTTGTATGCTTCCGTCCATTACACCACTGTAGCGTGCGGGTACATGACGCGCCAGAGAAAAAGGCCGTGCGGCGGCGCGGTGGGCACCCGCGCCGTCCGTGTTCGGGAGCGCAGGATCGCCCGGATCTCCCCGGGCGGCACGGTCCCCTCCCCCACCCTGATCAGAATGCCCGCGATACTGCGGACCATCTTATAGAGGAACCCGTCCGCGCAGGCCGTGATCACGACTTCGGAACCCCGGCGCCGGACGGTGAGCATGGACACGGTGCGGACCGTGCTCTCCACCACCCTGTTCGGGTTCGCGGTCAGTGCCGCGAAATCGTGCCGGCCCCGGATGCCGGCGGCGGCGCGGCTCATGGCCGCGACGTCCAGCCGGCTCCTGACGTGCGCACGGTAGAGCCGCAGGAACGGCGGGACGACGTCGGCGTCCCAGATGAAATAGCGGTACTCCTTTCCGATCGCCGAGCGCCGCGCGTGAAAGGAGGGTGCCGCAAGCCTGGCGGCCGTAACCCGGATGTCGACGGGCAGCAAGGCGTTCAGCCCTTTGGCGAGCGCCGCGGGCGGCATTCGTCCGGCCAGATCCAGATGGGCAACCTGGCCTTTCGCGTGTACGCCCCGGTCCGTCCGGCCGCTACCGTGCACCTTGGCGTGTTCCCCGGTCAATTCGGCGAGCACACGTTCCAGTTCGCCCTGCACCGTGCGTTGCTGTGGCTGAACCTGCCAGCCCGCGTAGGTGGATCCGTCGTACGAAATCGTGAGCTTGTAGCGTTTGCCGCTCATGCCAGGCAAGAATATGCAGGAATGCGCGAAAAAGGGCAAGGCTGAGCGGAGCAGCGATTGTCATCATGGCGGCGCCCCGGTGAAATCCGTTCGTAGTCAAGCCCGTAAGGGCTGTCCGTACACGCCTGTTGCCCCGGGAACGCCCCTCACGGGGCTTCCACCACAGATCTTCGACACTACGAACGGGCGTAACGCCATAATAAGAATTGCCGTGAGCGGCGGGCCGAAGCCGCGTGGCCGTACGGCGGCCAGGCATTGCCCCTATCCAGCTCCTTGCGGACACGGCAGAATGCGCGGCGGTCGTGGCAGGCTAGTTCCCGGACACGACGCCCGGCGAGGACCGCGCCGGCGGCAAACCGGGCGTGTTTCGCGGGTACGCAGGCGGAATGGGCGCCGTGATGCGCTTTTCCGCGGCAGCGACAATGCCGAGCCCGATCAGGAGTGCGCCCAGCGCGGCGTAGAAGGTGAGCGGCTCGCCGAGCAACAGATGTCCGAAGAACACGCTGAGTGCCGGTGTGAGCGCGGTCACGCAGGCGGCGGTCACCAGTTCCACATGCTTGAGCCCGAATCCGAGCAGGGCATAGGACAGGCCCGTGCAGCCCAGGCCGAGCGCCAGGACACTGCCGCAGCCGGCCGCAGAGAGGTTCAGCGGCAGCCGTTCCGTTCCGATGGCCAGGGCCAGGCTGATCAACCCGCCGACCGCGAGGATGGCGATAAGGCCCTCCGTGACGGCCGCCCCTCCGCGCGTGCTCTTCTTGTGGCACAGCGCATAGACCGCCCAGGCGCTCGCGCCGCCCAAGACCAACAGATTGCCTGTCCAGCGTGAAGAGCGAAGCATGGCCGCCAGACTCTGGCCGTTGCCCGCGGCCAGGCAGACACCCGCCAGGACCAGCAGCGCGCCAACCCCCTTACGCACGCCGAACTGTTCCTTCAGCGCCACGACCCCGAGCAGCATCATGACAGGGAACGAGAAGTTGCTGAGCAGCCCTCCCACGATCGCCGTCGTGTACTTGAACCCGTGATTGATCAAGACGAGGTCGGCGCCCAGCGCGATTCCCGCCAGCACCGTCCAGCGCGACGCATGCCCGCGGAAGCTCAGCCGACGGCCCTGCAGCCGAAGCGCGACCCACAGGGCGATCAGCCCGAAGAAGAACCGGCCGAACGCAAGGGTGTAGGCGCCCAGTTGACCGGACCGCATCACGTAGCGTGTGAAGACGGGAATCAGGGCCCAGAGAAAGGACGCGCCGACCAGCGACAGAAACGGACCCGCTTGCCTTGCTCGTCTCATTTTCGTCCTGCTTCTTGCCTGCCCTTCGCTTCGCTCCGGCGCGCGCCCGGCCGCCGGCCAGGCGGCTTCCGCTCGACGGGCCGTTCGGACGAAGGGTAAGACAAAGAGCAAGGCAAAGCGAGAACCGAAGCGCGGTCTCTCACGCCGGGCGTTCACCCCGTTTCTGAACGTCGGCGAGCACGCGCAGGAAATTGCCGCCGAGCACCTTCGCGATCTCGGCTTCGTTGTGGCCGCGGGCAACGAGCCCCACGGTGAAGCACGGCCAATTCGTCCAGCGCAGTGTCTCGGCCTGCTCCTCCGTCGGTTTGGGCTGCTGGTGTTCGGGCTGCCAGGCGCCCCACCACTTTTCCCGGCTGTAGGGGCTCGGTTGCGGGTGCCGTTCGTCGAACGGTTCTGCGCCATCGGGCAAGGGCGCGGAATAGGCGGTATCGGTCCCGATGGCGACATGGTCGGGGCCGATAAGGTTCAGCGCATAGTCGAGGTGGTCAAGCAGCGTGTTGATGTTCCCGCCTTCACCCAGGAAGTACGGAATCACGCACATCCCGACCAAGCCGCCGGTGTCGGCGATGGCTTTCAGTTCGTCGTCGGTCTTTCCGCGCGGGTGCTCGTACAGGCCGCGGCACACGGTATGGGTGGCCATGATCGGCGCCTTCGAGTGTTTGGCCGCGTCCAGGGTCGTGCGGCGCCCGGTATGCGGCGTGTCGACCACCATGCCGATCTCATTCAGATGGCGAACCACATCGCGCCCGTGCAGGCTCAAGCCGCCGTCGGCCGGTTCTAGGCAGCCGTCCCCTACCCAATTGCGGCGGTTGTAGGTCAGATGCATCACGCGGATGCCGAGCCGGTAAAAGATGTCGATCCAATGGTGTGCGTCCACGCCGTCGTGCAGTCCGCCGTGCGCAGGCGGGCAATTGGTACTGCACACCACGGCCAGTTTCTTCTCGCGCCGGGCGGTTTCAATGTCCGGCGGACCGAGCGCCTTGCGCAGGTGTTCGCGCATGTGATCGAAGAGCTGGATGTACCAGGAGATACGATGGAGACTGTGATGCAGGTCCTTCTCGCTGCCCATCGTCAGCACGGTGCAGTTCAAACCGGTGGCCGCGATCGCCTCCAGGAACCGCTCACGGCACCAGGGGTCGTAGAGGTGGCTGGAGGCGGCCAGCACCTGTTTGACCGGCGCGATCTCGTCGAATGTCGCCCCGTTTTCGATCATGGCCCACAGCGTCTCGTACGCCTTCTTCGACAGCGTTCTCGGCAGGAACCCGAACGTGTCGCACGCAAACAGCTTCGCGTGCAGCGCCAATCCCCGCTCGACCTGTTCCGGAGTCGCCCCGATGTACTCGAGCGTCCGTTGTCTCGTCCTCTCAATCGCTTCGTCCATTGTGGTCCCTCCGTTGCGTTAGCCGCTTTCCGATCAACATACACGCCTTCGAGTGTATCTGAGTAGCGCGGCCGTCCTCGGCCGCGTAGGGCCCGGGGAGGGCCAGGCGAGGACGCCTGGCCTGCTTGGGTTGCGGGCAACGCCCGCCTTAACCGGCTTTCATTGACTTGCGGGCCGCGCTCGCCTCGGGTGTTTCCCGCGTCTATTCGTCGATGAGTCTTGTCAGGCTTGACCCTGCCGTTGTGCCGTCCTCTCCCATTCCGATGGCGGGCGAGTCCGGCTTCAGACTGAAGTCTCCTTTCTCGTGTCTGACGAATCCGGGGTCCGCGTACTTGCCGTGGTGTTCCATGCCGTACTTCTGCGCGGCTTCCTCGATTGTTCTCGCGTTGTCCCGCGAACCGTGGCCATTGCCCGCGTGCATGCCGAACAGGGCCGGCCCGTTCCGCTTGGGCTGGTATTGCCAATAGAGGTTGCGGTCGCAGACGCACGGCTTGGCGGAGGACGCGACGACCACTGCGGCGACGTCTTTCGTGGGGTGCATCCTGCCGAGGAAGATGTTGTCCGTGATGCGCCATGACGCGTCCTTGACGCCGCCGAGCATCAGACAGCCGATGCCGCCGTGGAAAAACGTGTTGTGCGCGATCGTGAACTCCTCGCAGTCTTGTGTCTTCACGTGAAACCAACCGGTGCCGAACAGGTTGTTGGTGATCATGAAGCCCCGGCTGCGATGCGCTTCCAGCACATGCCCGGCCTCTTGGAAGTTGGCGGACCCGGCGCTGATATTCCGGACGATGACGTCCTGTGCGTGCTGTGCAAGGATGCCCGTGCTTCTGGCGTAGATCAGGCCGCGAATGCGGAATCCGTCGAGCGTCACGTGTTGCACGGTATCCAGGACGAAGGCGCTCGGACGAAGCTGTTCGCAGTCAATGATGGCGCCGCCGGTCTGTTCGCTTTCGAACGTGAGCCGCTGCTGCGCGGAGAGGCCGCCGCACCAGATCCGCACCGTCTCCGGATAGACGCCGGGCGCGACCCGTATCCTGTCGCCCGGTACGGCAGCCAGCGAGGCGGCGGACAGCGTTCGGAAAGCCCGGCCGCGCTGCGTGCCGTCGCTGGCGTCGTTTCCGTCGGGAGCGACGTACAGCGTGCCGGGCGCCCGAACGGACTCGGGCGTTCGGAACGTGAGTTCCGCAGCGCCTTTCCTCCCGTCCGGGACGTTTGCGGTGAGCCGAACGCGGCAGGTGGTTCCCGGCGTCAGGTCTCGCAGTGGGGTTGCGAACGCCGTTTGTTTCAAACACGAGTCCTGGCGAACATGGATGGTGCCCTTCTTGCCGTCGTCAGTCGACCACCGGATCTCCACGTCCGGGAAGTCACAGGGCGTATCCCAGGCCAGGACAACGGCGTCGGGCCGGAGCGAAGCCGCTCGAAGATTCTCGACCGCTACGGAACTGGGCTCCGGTTCGGCGTCGCGCGCTCCGATCGGTCTGTGGCCGAGCCCTTCAAAAGCCAGCGTGCAACCCCGCGGCAGGCGGTAGTGCGGGGGTTCCAGCGCGATGTCCGCCACGCGGCTGGCATGCGGCTCGCGCACCGTCGTCTGCCACCGGGCGAGCCATTGCTGTGCGCCGGGACCGCTTGCCGCGTTCCGTTCGCTCAGGACTCGGGGGGCGCTCGCTTCATCAAGCGCGACGGGGGCCTGCGTCGCGTCGAGGAACAGATTGTTCCGCAGGACCAGGTTCTGGCCAACGCCGCATGCCGCCACCCCCTTGCCGCAGCGGCGGCAGGTGTTGTTCGCCAAAACGATGTTCTGCCCGCCCTCAATATGAACGCCGGTCTCCGTGCCGTCGAATACATTCTCGACAAGCTGGATGTCGCGGCTGTTGGCGAGCGCCACAGCGGCGCGCCGGAACCCTTTGAAGACCAGACCATCGATGATGACCTGTGAGGCGCCTTTCAGGATGCACCCGTAGTCCAGCCTGCCGCCGCCGTCGAGCACGACCGGCTGGCGGCCATAGCTCTTGAAGGCCAGCGGGCGACCATTCGCGCCCCGGCCGGCCAGCGTGATGCTTTCGGCATAGGTACCCGCAAGCACATAGACCGTGTCGCCAGAGCGCGCACTGGCCGCGGCCTTGGCCAGGGTCCGCCAAGCGGTCTTCGGTGTGAGGCCGCTGGCACCGTCGTCGCCAGCGGGCGCCACATAGCGCACGGGCGCCGCGTCCGGGCAGGCGCCGGTGCCCAGGTCCGGGCTGTCGGGCCGAAGCCGGTAGTCGTCGCGGCCCGGGTCGGCAAACGGGTAACGGTCGGGCTTGTATTCCCGTGCGGCGACCCACCAGCCGGACCTTTTCGCCACGTCCGGCGAGTAGAGGCACAGGTTGTTCGCAATAATCCGGCCTTCTTTGGCCTGCTCCGGGGTGATGGGGTCTCTGGCCTGGCTGTGCCGGTTGACCAATGCGCCGCCGACCACGGTATTGTGCGAGTAGTCTTCTCCGCCGGGCATGAAGTGGCCCAGCGGCGAGCCGCCCACGAAGACGTTGTGCGTCGCCGTAATCCGGCCACTGAGCCCCTTGATCCGCCAGATGCGGCCCGGGTGCTGTGCCACGACCCGGTTGCCGATGAACGATATGTGACCGGCCCGGCTGCCGCCGTAGAACGCGAGCTCTTGCGGGTTGCCCAGTCCGCCGGTATTTTCGCCGTGGAATGCGCCGGCGGGCGTGTTGGCGCGGCAGACGTTGTTGCTGATGAGCGCGTCGTTGTAGGTTTGGGCCAGGATCCCGTGCGAATTGTTCCGGAAACACGTGTTGCCGGCCGCGAGACTGCCGTCTCCCTCCAGGATGTGGATGCCCACCACGCAGCCGTAAACGGTATTGTTCAGCGCTTGACACGCGTTGGTCGTGATCTGGATACCCATCGGCTGATACGCGACGGTGAAGCCCTCCACGCGGTTGTAAGGGGCACACATCAGGAAGCCTCTGTCCCAGAGCCGCGCGGTACGGGAGAAAAAACCGGTCAGCGTGGGATGCAGTTTGCCCGTCGTCCGCTTGAAGGAGTAGTCGCTGTGCCGCACCACCACGATGACAGCCTCGTCCGGCGTTAAGCCGTGCAGCGGATGGACGTTCAGCACCTTCTGCTCCCGGTCGTAGAGATAGGAGCCGGGCAGCTTGTCCAGGGTCAGCGGGTCGTTGACCTCCACGTAGCGGATGGCCGTGCGGTCTTCCCACACGAGATTCGGGAGGTGCGCATAGCGCAGCGACCAGCAGAATCTGGTGCCGGCCACCTTCTGCCACCCTTCCGGCCGGTCTCCGAACGTGACCAGTGCCGTTTCGAACGGCGCGGCGCGGAACACGATCGGGCGGTCGGGGGTCCCGGCCCGTTCGAGCTTGACGTGTTCGACGTACGTGCCGCCGGCAACCAGAACGAGGTCGCCGGGTTGCACGACGCGAGCCGCTTGCCCAATGCTTCGGAACGCCGATTCGGGCGACAGCCCGTCATGTGCGTCGTCGCCCGCGGGCGACACATACAGCCGACGCAGGGGTTCGTTTGCACCATCCCCCACCCCGCTCGAGGGGCAGAACGGCAGGGCCGCCAGGCCCACCCCGAGTACGGCCGTCAACAAGCTCCTTTTCATCTGTCTCCTTCCCCTGCACGGTGCCCGCATGGCGGACATCTGTCCTCTCCTCTCCAACGGCCTCCGCGCCGCTGCCAGTACCTGCGCATCGCGCTTAGCACCTCATCGGGCACGTCCAGCGTGCCCAGGCGCGGTGCGTGGTTGCAGCACCCCTCCCAGGCACAGCCGAACCGGTGCGCGTGGCAGTCCCCCCCACCCGAATACGGGCGGCCGCATGCGCGTGCGAACTCGACCAACGCCCGCGTCACGTCCGGTGAGTGCTTATACGAGATGGCTTCGAACCCGTCCAGCCCGAGCTCGAAGAGCCGGAGCGCGGCCCGCTTGAACTCGGATACCGCCCCGAGCGGCTGACGCGAAAGCGGATGTGCCCACATGGTGATCCCGCCCGCCAGCCGCACGCTCGCGCACACCTCGTCGAGAGCGGGCAGCTCGACTTGCATCGCGATCTCTTCGATCTTGCGACCTGACAGCCCGCTGCAGCGCCGGGCTGTGCCCCGGAGAATGCCGTAGGCGTGAGAGCCGCGGATGCGGCGTCCGACGGCCTCCGGGTAGTAACGGCGCTCGGTTTCCGACAGATCGTCGGCCGATACCGCCGTGCCGTTCGCTTGCAGCGCGGCGGCCAGCAACTGCTCGCGCTTTCGTGCGGCCTCGTCCATGCGCGTCGCCAGCGCTTGAAACGCCGGCGCGTCCGCATCAAAGAAATACGCCAGGACGTGAATGCTGTGCCGGCCCACGACGGACGCGCCGCAGGTGATCTCGATACCCGGCACCGTGTCGACCCCCCACTTCGCGGCAGCCGCCATTGCCTCGGGCAGGCTATCGACGGTATCGTGTTCGGTCAGCACGATGGCGCTCAGTCCGCGCGCGCGGGCGTACCGGAAGATGGTGTCCGGGAAGTCGTGCCCGCCGCCCGAGTACACCGAATGCATGTGCAGGTCGATCGCCACAATGAATCCTCTACTCGCTCCCATAGATACTGAACTCGCTGATGTTGACACAGTGCACATCTGTGACCTTGAACCGAGTCGCCCCCGTGACCAGGAGCCGGAACCTGTTTCCCCGCACCGGTTTGTCCAGCGTATGGCGGAGAAGCGGGCGGCCCGATTCGCCCGCGTGGACGGTCTCCCACCTGTCGCCGGTCCACCGCTGGAATTCATACGTCTTGACCCAGTTCCGGTCCATGGGAAATGAGTCGATCGTGAACGCCGTCACCGTGCAGATGCCGTCAAGCTCGACTTCGAGCCACTCCGGGCTCTCCGGCGTGATGTCGCGGCCGATGGCGCTGGCCCAGCGGTTCCCCCATTGTTCGGTGACGATTCCGTCGAAGGCCAACTCCGTCCGCGTGCCGCCGGCCACGGAACTGGCCTTCGCCTTCGCGCCCAGCGATACGATCCTGGGCACGGCTTCCATCACGGAATTGCCCTTCGTCGGCGGCAGAAAGAAAGACTCGCGGGTCCCATACCCGAGAAAGGGGGGCACTCCTTTGAGCCTGAGCCTCACGCGCTCTTCGCCCGTCGTGCGGATGCGCCAGACTCCCGCTTGGGCCGCGGCCGGGCGCAGGACGATGGGCGAGGATGGGGTGCCCGCGAGTTCCATGTCGGCGTTGTCGAACACGGCCATCTTCTGCGGGGCCTCGGTCTCGATCCGGAACTCGGCGGTACCGGCCGGTACGGCAAAGAAGTAGTCGCCGAACGCGCCGATGTGGTTGAGCATCAAGCCGTTCGGAATGTACGCCACAAGCCGTTCCGCGTTGCTCCGGAGCACCTTGTAGTGCACGCCGAACGGGGGCAACAGGCCGATCGTCCGATCCGCTCCTGCGGGAAGCCGGATTTCATAGTTGTAGGTGCTCGGATAGTAGATCTGTACGCGCTTCTCCTGGATCCGGTCGGAAAGGGCCTGCCGCGTACTCAGGTCGGTCACCGCCATGCGCTGGTCGCGCTGCGGGCTCCAGTACTCCAGGCGGGACTCCTTTGCCCCCGACGCCTTCACAAAAAGCGCATGCGGCAGCGGGCCGGCACCGGAGGCGAAGACCGGATAGGGCCGCTCCTTGTGCGCATACCCGTCCCAGACGCTCAGGAAACGCGGGATCGCGAAAAACGGGAGGTTCTGCTTGAGGTTGTTCCATTCGGGCCGCCGGCCATAGACACGGAGGATGGCGTCCAGCAACTGCTTGGCGTGCAGCAGGTATTCTTCTCTTCCCGTGTACTTGTAGCCCATCGCGCCCAGATAGCAGGAGGTGACCGTGTTCCGGACCGATGCCAAGGCGCTTTGTCCCACAACCAGTGTACACAAGAGCAAATGTTTCATCGCACCGCCTCCCATCACTCATGACTGCACCCTGACGACGCGTGACCGTTGGGTGCGCGCCACCCGACGGTGACGCCGCCCTCCCCCATGCCGACCGCGGGAGAATCGGGTTTGAGCCGGAAGTCGTTCTCGCGCAGGTTTATGAATCGGGGGTCGGCCAGTCTGCCGTTCCGTTCGACGCCGTACCGCTCGACGGCCTCCTCAATCGTCCGTGCGTTCTTCCTGCCGAGGTTGCCGCGGGTACCGGCATCGTTGAACAGCGCCACACCGCCACGCGGTTTGGGGTTCTGCCAGTACAGGTTATAGTCGCAGAGCAGATTGTCGGTCGGCTTCACGGTGAACGCCGGGTTGTCCTTGGCGTCGCTCATGCGGCCGTAGAGAATGTTGTTCGCGATCCGATAGCGGGCCCCCGGCCGACCGTCGAGCCAGACGGAGTTGATGCCGCCGTGCGAGACGGTGTTGTGCTCGATGCGCACGTCATCGCAGTTCCGCGCCAGGATCGACGTCCAGCCCGTGGCGAAGACGTTGTTGCTGATGAGCAGGCCTCGGCAGTTGTCGGCATAGAGTTTCTCGTGGGTACGGTCGGAAAACGGCAGGACGTTGTTGACGAAAACGACATCCTTTGCGTTCTGAATCCGGACCGCCTCTTTCATGTCGCCGACGATTCGGAACCCGTCGATGGTCACGTGTTTGACGCCCTGCGCGCGGATGGCAAGCGAACGCAGCAGGCCGCAGTCAATGACGGCTTCGCCGGGTGTCTCGCTGCGAAAGGTGACCCGTTGGGCGGGCGAAATGCCGCCCGTCCACATCGTCAGGGTTTCGGGATAAGTGCCGGGCGCGACGAGGACCGTGTCGCCCGGCACGGCGAGGAGCGCGGCCGCCGACAGACTGCGCAGCGGCTGTGCTCGCGAACGGCCGGCTGCATCGTCGCGGCCGGTCGGCGCGACATACAGGATCGCGGGAGTCCGCGCGGTCTGCGGAACGTGCACGGCCAGTTCGGCCTGTCCTTTTCGCCCGTCGCGCGTTCGCACGTCCAACGTCACGTTGCAGGTTGTGCCGGCGGCCAGTCCTTCGATGCGCGCCGCGCATTCCGTCTCCTTCAGAACGCGGTCTTGCGGGACATGCTGCGATTTCGCGGTCCCGTCCCCCGTGTTCCATCTGAGCGTGGCGTCCGGGAAGTCGAACGGGGTACGCCAGGCGACAATCGCCTGGTGCGGGGAAACGGAAGCGACCCGGAAGTCTTCGATGCGCACCGGGCCCGCATCCGGCTCGGCACCCCTGGCCCCAAACGGCTTGCCGGTGAGCCCGGCGAAAGCCAGCGGGGAGTCCTTGGGCAGCCGGAAATGCGGCGGGACGAGGGCGACGTCAACGGCGAGGCTCGGATGCGTCTCGCGCACCGCGGCCTGCCACGGCCCCAGCCAGGCATCGGCTCCGGCGCCGGCGAACGCGTTGCGTTCGCTGATCAGGCGCGACTTGGCCGACGCGTCCAGGGCGACCGGGGCCCCACCTGCGCTCACAAACAGATTGTTACGCAGCGTGAGGCCCCCCCCTGTCCCCCTCGCATCGAGCCCGCTATGGCAGCGATGGAAGGTGTTGTTCAGCAACGCAAGCCCGCTTCCGCCGGCGACGGCTACGCCGACGGATGGTCCCTCCAGCACGTTTTCCGCCAGTTCGATCTCTGTTCCGTTCTCGATCAACACCGCGGCACGGGTGAACCCTCTGAAGGTCAGTCCGTCAACAACGATGCCGCGGACGGAGTCCAGGACCAGGCCGTACTCGCGCTTTCCCTCCCCGTCCAGGACGACCGAGCCGCGCCCGTGACTCCGGAATGCGATTGACGCGGTCTGCTCCGCGCGGGGCGGCATTCGAACGGTTTCGCAATAGGTGCCGGGCAGGATGCAGACCGTCTCACCCGGCAGAGCGGCCCCGGCGGCCTTGCCGATTGTTCTCC
This sequence comes from Kiritimatiellia bacterium, assembly GCA_016929905.1. Classification (GTDB taxonomy): domain Bacteria; phylum Verrucomicrobiota; class Kiritimatiellia; order JAFGHX01; family JAFGHX01; genus JAFGHX01. Next base: position 38,439 of record JAFGHX010000137.1, on the reverse strand, counting down.
AGGCCGTCCGCGGCGTACGCCCGTCGGCGGAATCATCACCCTTTACCGACACGTAGCGCAACGGCGCCGGTTTCGGATGCGCGCCTTTGCCGAGATGCGGGCTATCCGCGCGAAGCCGGTAATCGTGACGCACCGGATCGGCAAAAGCGTCCTCGGGTGCGGCGCTCGCCGGCAGATAGAGCGGGGCATCCGCTTTGGATTTCCCGCCCTCACAGTGGTCCGGCCCGATGACGGCGCTCCCATGCGCGTGCCGGTCAAACAGGGACCCGCCCACAATCGTATTGAACGAGAAGTCGGCCCCGCGCCCGCCCCGGGCACGGCTGGGAAAATGGGCGCCGGCATGGCCGCCCACCAGCACGTTCTGCGTCATGTTGATGCGGCCGGCGGTGTTCTTGATCCGGAAGACATGCTCGCCACTGGCGGCAATGACGGTGTTGCCGATGAAAGAGACGTCGCCCGGCAGCCAGCCCCCGTACAAGGCCAGGTTGTGGGGGTTGCCCGTCTTGCCGGTTGTGTGGCCCTGAAACGCCGCGCCCGTCGGCTCGTTGTGCAGGCAGACGTTGCCGCGCACGACCACGTCGTTCGTCGTTTGCACGACGATCCCGTGCGAGTAGTTCCGAATACATCGGTTTCCTTCAACGAGCCCCTTGTCGCCCGAACAGGCGTAGATTCCCTCCCGGCACCCGTAGACGGTGTTGCGGCGCGCCACGCAGAAATCGGCTCCAATATGAATGCCGATCGGGTAGTAGGCGACCACGAACCCCTCCACCACGTTGTGCGGTGCGGCAAATTCGATGCCCTTGTCCCAGAGGACCGTTGCACGCCCAAACCAGGACTCCAGACCGGGTCGAATCTTACCCGTCGTCCGGCCCAGAGAATAGTCGCTGTGCGCGGCCACGACGATCCCCGCCGCTTCGGGCGTGCGGCTTCCGAGCGGGTGCACCACCAGTCCGGCGCGGTCGCCCTCGTAGCGATAGGAGCCCGGCATGCGTTCGAGCGTGAGCGGATCGCCGACGCCGACGTAACGGCATCCGTCACGTTCGTCCCAGACGTCGTTTGGCAGCCGCGGCCAGGCAACGGCGTAGCAGAAGCGCGTGCCGTTCACGCGCCGCCAGCCGGCCGGCTTCTCGCCGAAGGTCAGCAGCGCGGTTTCGCCCGGCATGGCGCGGAAGACAATTGGGTGCTCCGCCGTGCCGGGCCGCTCCAACTTCACCCGTTCGCGGTATGTGCCGCCGCCGACCAGGACGAGATCGCCCGGCTTCACGCGTTTGGCCGCCGCCGAGAGGGTCGCCAGCGCCGCTTCGCGCGACAGCCCGTCGTTCGTGTCTGCGCCGCCCGGCGCGACGTACAACCGGCGGAGCGGTTCGGGGGGGGCGGCCGGGCTCGCAGCTGTCGGCGCCAAGCACACGACAAGAGCGGCCACCAGGATTTTGCTTGTGACTGCACACGGCGATTGCCTGTTCATAACGGACTCCTCACGCGATCAGTTGTTCGGTCTGTGCGCCCTGTGCGCCGACCAGACTGCTGACGACGCGCGACGCCAGTTCACACTGTGCCCGTATTTCGCTCTTGGTCCTGCTCTCCTCCAGAAAACCGTCCATTTCCCGGTTCAGCACCTCGAACACCTGCGGGAAGCGATAGTGCTCCGTCGTCGCGTTGCCGATCTCCTTCAGAAACGTCCGGTACGAAGCGCCATGCTTGCGTATGAATTCCGTCGCAGCCGAGGCGCGCGCGCCGAACGGAAACGTATTCTCTTCGAAATAGCGCTGGGCCGGATCGGCGACGCATTGCTTGATGAACGTCCATGCCGCGTCCTGATCCGCGCAAAGCGAGGAGACGGAAAGCCCCTCCGAGAGGAATAGGGTCGCCCGTTTTCGCTCTCCCGGCAGAGGCGCCCAGCCCCAACGGAACGGTTGCTGTTCGGCCAGGAGTTTCACCGTGTGCCCGCTCCACAGGGTCATGGCCGAACGCCCGGCCAGGAAGCGGTCCGTGAACTCCATGCGTTTCGTGCATATCGTTCCGCCGCATGCCTTGCGCAGGCGGCGCAGGAAATCGATGGCTTCCAGTGCCGGCTTCCCCGCGAGGCGGCACTGGCCGGCGACCGAGAAGACGCTCGTGCCGTTCTGAACCAGGAACGGCACGTAGAAGGTGAACTGGTTCGTGAACGGCAGTACGCCCGCTTCCTCGACGTCGCAGACGCGGCGCAGCCCTTCCGCGGCCCTGTACAGGTCCTTCCATTGCCACCGCGCGCTCGGCGGCCGCACGCCGGCTTCGGCGAACAGGTCCTGGTTGTAGAGCAGCACCACCGGCGAGGCGTAGATCGGCACCGCCAGGATCCGATCGCCGCTGCGATACCGCTCAAGAACCCCCGGAATCCAGTCCGGCTGCGCCAAGGGTGGGTCGGCCCGCATGCGCCGGTCGACCGCCACCAGTTCGCCTCGCCCGGCATGCGTGTGTACGCCTATCCCGGCACCGCAAATCACGTCGGCCTCCTGCCTCTTTTCCGTCACAACCGCGCGTACACGGCTGAGCGCGACCTGCCCCCGCAAGAAATCGAACATGGGCGATCCGGCCGAGACGTACACCCGAACGGCGGGCTTTCGAAATGCATCGGAGACAAAGGTCCCGCTCCCGTGGCGGGCCTCCACATAGCCCTCCTGCTCCAGGCGGCGGAGCGCCTTCTGTACCGCACCCGGTTTCAGCCCGTATCGGGCGCAGATCTCCGAAATGGACAGAATGAGGTCGCCGGCCCGCAGCCGTCCCTGCCCGATTTCCGCGCGGAGGTCGCGTTCGAACGTGTCGGCCGTCCGGTGCCGCTTGAAAGACCGTCTCCCCATATCCCTCTCCCGAGTTACTCTTTACAACTGTATACTAGAGTTATCAAATCTACTCGCTCTTGTCAAGTCTGGAGGGAGGGGAAAAGGCGGCAGGCGCAGGCGGCGCGCCGGGGGGAAGCGCGGTGCGGCGTGTCGGGATGCGGGGGCGGGCGGCGTCGCTGCCCGATTTACGCGCTTGCGTTGCCGGGGTGCAGGGTATAATTTACGGTTTGCCGCAGACGTGGTTTTGCGGGGCGGCGCCGCAGCATTTTCTTTTGTGTGCCAACATGGAGACGGGAAACGAGAGGATTCGGGCTCTGTGCCTCCTGTCGGGAGGACTGGACGGTCAACTGGCGATCTGCGTGCTGAAGGAACAGGGCATCGAGGTGCAGGCCGTCACGTTTGAGAGCCCGTTTTTCAGCGGGGCCAAGGCCAAGGCGGCGGCGGATCAACTCGGCGTGACCCACCACCTCATCGGCTTCACGGGTGACATCGTTCAGATTCTCAAGGGGCCCAAGCACGGGTTCGGCGCGAACTTGAACCCGTGCATCGACTGCCACATTCAGATGCTTCGGCGGGCCGGGGCGCTGATGACGGAGCTGGGTTTCCACTTTCTGGCGACGGGCGAGGTGTTGAACCAGCGCCCGATGTCGCAAAACCCGCAGGCTCTTGCGCTGGTTGCCCGGGAGTCCGGCTGCGAGGAGGTGCTCGTTCGGCCCCTGAGCGCGACACGGCTGCCGGAGACGGAGCCTGAACGGCGCGGTTGGGTGGACCGCGGCAAGCTTCTCGGGCTGGAGGGGCGTATGCGCAAGCCGCAGCTGGAACTGGCGGAGAAGTACAGGCTGAAAGACTTCCCCTCCCCGGCCGGAGGCTGTCTTCTAACGGAACCGAACTTCTGCATACGGCTCAAGGACCTGATGACGCACGAAGGGCTGAACGGCACTCGGAACATCGAATTGCTGCGTATCGGCCGCCATCTTCGGCTTTCGCCGACGATCAAGCTGATTGTGGGCCGCAACGAACGGGACAATGCCGCGCTGGAGGGGGCGGCCGAACTCTACGATCTACTGCTCAAGACGGAGGGCGTACCGGGCCCCACGGGGCTGCTTCCCCTCACGGCGTGCGAAGCGGAGATCGAGTTGGCCGCCGCCATCTGCGCCCGCTACAGTGACTCGTCGCCGGAGAAGGCGGTCACCGTGCGGGTGCGTTCGACGCGCGGGACGAAGCGCCTGGAGGTGAGGCCTTGCCAGGCCGAGCAGGCGGACAGCTACAGGATCTGAGGCGCGGGCCCTGAGAGTGGGTATGAGAATCTTGTTTCTCTCCAATGTTCTGCCGCATGCGAAGGTGATCAGCGGCCCGATCATCATCTACAACCGAATTCGCCTCCTGGTCGAGCGCGGGCACGAAGTGGGGCTGGCCGCCTTTGTCAGCGAGGAGAACGAGCCGCACAGCATTGAAGTGCAGCCCATGCTGTTCGAAATGCGGCTGCTGCCTGTTCCCGCGCCCAAACCGATGTATCGGCGGCCGCTGGACTATCTGTTTTCTGCGGTGCCACCCTATTTCTGGGAGTGGTACTCGGCGGAGATGCGGAAGTTGGTCGGCCAGATGGTGGACGCCTCGCATTACGACGTGGTCGTGGCGGAGTTTTCCGCCATGGGCCAGTACGTGTACCGCAACCCGTACCTCCCGGCGGTCCGTCGGATCGTCTCCTGCCACGAGTGTTGCACGGTCGCGTATCTGACGGCGCTGCGGCTGCAGCACCGATCGCTGCGCGCCATCAAGCGGCTCATCATGGTCAAGGGGCTGCGCAAGTACGAGTTCGACATGTACCGCAATGCCGATCATGTCCTGGTGCTCACGCCTCAGGAGCGGTACGGGCTGCTGAAGTACGAGCCGGATCTCAGGATCTCGGTTATTCCGTACGGTGTGGATGTTGACCACTTCGCGCTTCGCGCCGACGACGCCACCGAAGAGAGCATCCTGTATACAGGCTTCTATCTGCACGAAGCGAACCACGATGCGGTGTTGTGGTTTGCCCAGACGGCTTGGCCGATGTTGCGGCGGAAGTATCCGAACCTCAAGTTCTACGTCGTCGGGCCCAAGCCCACGGCGGCGATACGCGAGTTGGCCCGGAAGGACCCGGGCGTCATTGTCACGGGGAAGGTGGACGACGTGCGGCCCTACTTCCAGAAGGCGCGCGTTTTCGTCTGCCCGGTGCGCATGGGGTCGGGCCTGCGCGGCAAGATCCTGGAGGCGATGGCGTCCGGCGTTCCTGTCGTCTCCACGACGCTGGGTGCCGAAGGCATTCCGGCGCACAACGGCCAGAACATTCTATTGGCGGACACGCCGCACGGGTTGGCCGAAAGCGTCGACGTGCTGCTCGGCGACCCGGAACTGCGCCGGCTCGTCTCGGAGAAAGCGCGCGAACTGGTCTGCCCGCGCTTCACCTGGTCGCATTCCGTGGATCTGCTCGAGGAGGTCCTGCACAAGGTCGTACACGCGCGCTGAGCGGAATGTGCCGCGCTACCGCTCCAGGCTGCGGCCGGCCGCGATGACGACCTCGGTGGCGAGTGTCACGGCGCCGCCGCGCCCTGGCACGATGCAGCTGATTCGCGCGGCTTGCGGCAGAGGCCGGGCGGCGCCCGGCCATGCATTGGTCCACCCCTCACCGTCGAACAGTTCGACCCAGAACCCGCCCACACCGGGCAGGAGCACCTGCTCGGGAAGCTGAGCCACGCTGTTCGTTCCCTGCAGGCTCTCTGCCGCCCGGCAGACGGTGAAGCCGGTTTGCGGGGCGACAGCCGGACGCAGCGTGTAGCGCACCTGCTGGACCTCGGCCCACCGCAGGTCCCGTTCTTCGGGCGGTACGACCTGCGTGAGGAATTCCAGGGATTCCGTCCGGCGGTCCAGGCCCTCGGAAATTGTCGCCCGGAGGCCGGGCCTGCCCGGCCCGGCCGGCGGCAGTGCGCATGCCAGCTCGCGGCAGAGCGTCTCCAGCGCCGCCTGCGCCGGGGTGAGCCGCCGCGCTCGCCTCTGGCGCCCTGCAAGGGATGTAACCGTGTGGTAGGCGGAGAAGACAAGCGCAAGCACGAGCACCGCAATGGCGATCGCGACGAGGAGTTCGACCAGCGTGGCGGCCGCTCTCCGGGACGAGCGCAGACAGACGGAAGGACGGGGTGCGAGCACGGGCCTCTACTTCAGGAAAACAACAGGCGGATGATAAGAACCAAGGTCGCGAGCAGCGCGAGGATCAGCACGCCGACAATGACACGGGCCCATATTCCACGCGAACTCTTCTCGCGCGTCCCGAACGGCGAGATACTGGTGAACGATTTCGGCGCGGAGGGCGCGCCCTGCCCCACAATCACCTGCGTGGCGGCCATCACGTTGTCCTCGTCGACAGCGACATTCTCGCCGTCGAACATGAATTCCACCGATCCGATCAAAACAATGTCTTTGGGCTTGAGCTGGGCGATCTTGATCTTGACCGCATTGAGCAGGGTGCCGTTGGTGGAGTCCAGGTCGCGCAGCGTGTACTTGTTGTTTTCCGTGGCAATACTGCAGTGCCGTCCCGACACGGACGGGATATCGAGCATGATATCGTTGTCCTTGTTGCGTCCAACAGTCACGACATCCTTGTCAATCTCGAAGGACTGCCCTTGGACCTTACCAGACATCCCGATCAGCACGGCCATGAGAAACGCCCCTTCCTTGATGGCCCGGCCGCTCCGTGGCCGGGCGAACCGAGAATAGAGCCCAGGATTATCGAGAAACCACGCCCATGCTGGCAGATTTTGGGGGGAGTGTCAAAAAGAATCTGAGGACGGGGTGGCGGGGGGCCACGTCAGGCTGCGGGGGAATTGGGCGGGCGCGCTTCAGCGAGAGCGTCCGCTGTAGCGTCTGCCCGAAGGCGGGGAGCGCAGCCCCGGGCTTGGCCTGTGCGGTCGCCTCCGGCTATGGCGGCACGCAGTGGGTGAGACCGGGCCCACACGGCCCCTCCCCGGGTGCGGGAGGGGCAAGACTCGCAGAAGCGACATACGCCGGAGGAGGGAGACTCTGCGAGAGGCGTGAGGCGCCGGAGGCGAGCAGGCGCTTGGCCCGGGGAAGCCGCGAGACGCCGTTTCTACATTCGGGTTCGCCCGTCCCAGGAGAGGCATCCGTTGCGGAGCGTGCAGACCGCGCGCCCGACGAGCCTGCGTCCGGCAAAGGGCGTATTGCGGGATTTCGAGAGGAAGACAGCGGGGTCGACCCGCCAGCTCGAGTCCAGATCCAGGAGCACAAGATCCGCGGTTTGTCCCGGTTCCAGTGAGGGGGGGGGCAGCCCGAGCACGCGCGCCGGCCCGGTCGTCCATCGAATCACCCAGTCTGCGAGCGGCATCAACCTGCTGTGCACGAGTTCGGTGTAGGTGACGCCGATCGCCGTCTCGAGCCCGACGACTCCGAATGGAGCGGCGGCAAAGCCTTTGCCTTTTTCCTCCGCCGGATGCGGGGCGTGGTCGGTGGCGAACGTGTCGAGCGTGCCATCGAGCACAGCGGCCACCAGCGCCTCCCTGTCGCGCTGGGTGCGCAGGGGCGGATTCATCTTTGCGTTCGTGTCGCCCGGGCTGACGGCGGCGTCGGTCAGTGCCAGGTGGTGCGGGGTCAGTTCGCCGCTCACGGGAAGTCCCGCCGCGCGCGCCGCGCGTATGTGCCGGACGGCCTCTTCCGCGGACACGTGCTGGATATGCACGCGGGCCCCGGTCTCCTGCGCGAGGCGGATATCGCGTTCCACAATCGCGGCCTCCGCGTTCGCGGGGATGCCCGGCAGTCCCAATCGGGCGGCACGCGGTCCGTCGTGCATCACGCCATCCCCCGCAAGGCGTGCGTCGAGGGCGTGGTCCATGACGGGGAGTTGCAGGCGGGCGGCAATCCGCATCGCTTCGCGCATCAGAGCGGGGTCCGGAACGGTCGCACCGTCGTCGGTGAACGCCACGCAACCCGCCCGCGCGAGCGCCGGCAGATCGGCCAACGCCCGGCCCTGCCGGCCTCGGGTGATGCAGCCGGCTGGCAGGACCGCCGCCTGCGGGTGCTGTGCCGCCGTTCGAAGCAGCCATTCAATCCGGTCGGGCGAGTCGAGCGGCGGGTTGGTGTTGGGCATGGCGACCACGCGCGTGAACCCGCCGCGCGCCGCCGCGCGAGTTCCCGTTTCCACTGTTTCCGCGCGTTCGCCGCCCGGTTCCCGCAGGTGGACGTGCAGGTCGATGAACCCGGGTGCCGCCACCAGCCCGTCGGCCTCAATGAGGCCGGCCCCGCGGGGAGGCGCTGGCGGCAGCGGCGCGATCCTGCCGGCGTTAATGTAGAGATCGGCCGTCTCATCGCGCCGGGCGTGCGGATCCAGGACACGTGCCCCGCGGATATACCAACAGTCCTTCCTGTCCATCGGGCTCCGTAGCGCTATTTGCGACGCTTGATGTAGATCGTCCGTTTCACCGCGCGCGGGCCTCGGAAGCTTTTGGGGACTTCAATCCGGATCGTGGCCCCCTTCTTCCACCGCTCGTCGGGTTCCGGCTTCTGCGCCGCCGGCTCTTCCTGCTCGATCAAGGCCGTTTCCTTCAGATCCTCGATCTGCACCAATTCGCTGATCGACGAGGTGCTGGGCACGCGGATGACCGCACCGCAGCCCGGGCACGCGGCGTCCGATTCGGCCATGTCGGTAGAGGCCTCGATCTCCTGCCCGCAGCTTGTGCAGCGGAACGTGATGTAAATCGGTTCCGCCAGGCGAGCTTCGGCTTCCGCCTCTTCGGCGCTCAAGGCGGCGGCGGTTGGCGCTATGCCTCGGGCAACCCCATCTCGCGCTTTCTTCAACGGGCGGATCCGCAGGATGTCCCGTTCCGGAATCTCCATCATCGCGCCCGTGCGCGGATTGCGGCAGCGGCGGGCCTTGTAGCGGGTGACCGTCAGCTTGCACAGGCCCGGGATCGTAAACCCGCGCCGCGCTTCCCGCAACGCCATGGCCACAAGCCCCTCCAGGACCGCTTCCGCCTGCCGCTTGCCGATCCTGCCCATCCTCGCCAGTTCCGCGATGAGCACCCGCTTGCTGATCGATCCCGACATGATTGCTCCTCCCAAGGCCGCTGTGTTCTCGCCGCTTCGCTTCCGCGTCTGGCGAAGGCTCGAAAGTCCAAAGGTCTCCGGATCCGGACCGCGTGCCACATGGGTCCTGAACGACAAGTCCCATCATCAACCGGAGTCCCGCCACGATCAAGAAAATACCGAAAAAAACAGGCGAACTGGACCTCCGCGCAATCCCAGACTCGCCATGGCGTTCCGCCGTGTGGTAGAGTCTGACGGTGCGGGAAGCCGGCGGGGACGGATACCCGGACGCGAGGGCGGGCGTCCGTTCTGGAGCACGCGATATGCCCACGGAGATACCGTTCTGGAAGATGCACGGGGCGGGCAACGACTTCATCCTGGTCGACGACCGGATGCGTCGTTTTCCCGGGACGGACACGGCCTGGCTGGCGCGGATCGGGGCTAGGCGCACGGGTGTGGGCTGCGACGGCATCATGCTGATTCAGGAATCCGACTGCGCGGATCTGAAGATGGTCTTCTTCAATCCCGACGGCTCGCCGGCCGGCATGTGCGGGAACGGGGCACGGTGCGTGGCGCGCCTGGCACGCGAGCTTGGGATTGCGGGCGAGGCCATGTCCATTGAGACGGGTGCCGGCCTGGTCCGTGCCGAGTGCCTGGCGGCGGGGATCCGGCTGCACCTGACGCCCCCGCGCGACTGGGTGTTGGAGCGCGCTCTGGACGTGGACGGCGAACGGGTCTGCTACTCGGCGGTGAACACGGGCGTGCCGCACGTGGTGATCGACTGCGAGGATGTCGACCGGGTCGACATCGCCGCGGTGGCGCCGCGCATCCGCGGCCACGCCGCCTTCCAGCCGCAGGGCACGAACGTCAACTATGCCGCCTTGACCGGGCCAAGCGCCTTGGCGGTACGCACCTACGAGCGAGGCGTCGAAGCGGAAACGCTCGCGTGCGGAACGGGCATTGTCGCCGCGGCGGTTCTTGCCGGGCTGCGCGGCCGGCTGCGCCCGCCCGTGCGCGTGATGGCTTCGAGCGGGGACACCCTGGAGGTCGACTTCCGGCTCACGACCGACGGGCCGGCCGCAGTCACGCTGCTGGGGCCCGCGGCGCACGTTTTCAGGGGAACGCTTCTCTACCCCGCGGCCTTGGGGGCGCCGTGAAGATCGCCACTTTCAACGCCAACTCGATTCGGGCCAGGATGGCGATCGTGCTGGACTGGCTCGCGAAGGAGAAGCCGGATGTGCTTTGCCTGCAGGAGACCAAGGTTCAAGACCCCGACTTCCCGAACGAGCCGCTGGAGGCCGCCGGCTACCATGTCGTGTACCGAGGCGAGAAGGCGTACAACGGGGTAGCCATTGTGTCGAAGCAGAAGCCTGCCGCCGTGCGCTTCGGACTCGACGACGGCCAACAGCCGGACGAAACGCGGCTGATCGCCGCGAAAGTGGGCGGGGTGCACATTCTCAACACGTACGTGCCCCAAGGTCGCGAAATCGACCATGCGATGTATGGCTACAAGGTCGCCTGGTTTCAGCGTGTGCGGGACTACCTGGACCGCCACCACAGCCCGCGGCAGCGGTTGGTTTGGCTGGGCGACATGAACATCGCGCCCGAGCCCATCGACGTTCACGACCCGGCCTCGAAAGAAGACCACGTGTGCTTTCACAAGGACGCGCGTGAGGCGTTCGTCACAACCCGGGCGTGGGGATTCGAGGACGTCTTCCGGAAGCACCACCCGGAGCCGGAGCAGTACACGTTCTTCGACTACCGCATGCGCGGCGCGGTGACGCGTGGGCACGGCTGGCGTATCGACCACATCCTCGCCACCCGCCGCCTGGCCCGCAAGTCGTCCGACTGCTTCATCGACCTGAAGCCGCGGCTGGCGCCGAAACCTTCGGATCATACGTTTCTGGTGGCGGAGTTCAACGTTTGAGGCAGATTCTCTGCGCGCAGGAGTCGTCGGTCTGTTAGGCCCAGGCTTGTCTGCCTGGAGGGCGAGGCTGCGTCGAGCCGTTCATCCGAGGACGTCGGCGCTGTCAGGCGGCTCGGCACAGCCTCGCCCTCCATTCCACGAACGGGCCTTCGACCGATCAGGCGAAAAGCCGGAAACGATGTCTGAGACGCCCCAGTATCAATCAGCATCTGGAAAAGATCCTTGCGCCCCGTCCGAGCGTTGATCACATTCACCCGCATGGCGGGAATGTCGCCGATTGAGGGATAAGCAAGGGATCTTGACCGCATCAGAGGATCCAGGTCTCGGGCTTGCGCGGCTTCTCGAGAATGACGGGGGTCCTTCCTTCGGAAACAGCCCGATCCAACCGAGCGGCCACTTTGCGCGGGTCCTTGCTCGTGCAGAGAATCTCGAAGGTTTCCGCATCCATAGCGATCGTGCTGCGTGGATGACGCTTCATAGCCGCCGCCGCGCGCTTCACGAGTTGCTCGTAGTAGGTCATAGCACCTTGTTCTCCGGCCCAAGACACCTACTCATAGTATCGTCTACACCCGCGCTCCCGTCAATGGATATCGGTGTGCAGGCCATAAAACTGACCCCGCCCGAGGCCCGAAGGCTGATCGGGCCTTCGGCCGAACAGGCTAAGCGCTTTTTCCCTACACGCCCCGGTGGGCCCGACGCGCATCATGTCAAAGAGCGTTCTTGTGGAGTGGAACGTCGATCGACCGGCAAGTCATGACACGAGACTCCGTCTCGACAACAGAGGCGGCTTACTTGTTGGACCGAAGCGCTCGTCGCACGGCCCGCCGCACCTGTTCCGCCAAGGCTATCGCCTTCTGCGTCTGAACGCGGGTCAACCTGCGGCGCTCTGCGGGATACCTGACCGTCACCGCAAAATGCGTCAGACGATCAGCCTCCTCGATGCCCTTTCCCCAGGGCGCCGTGTCTTCGGCGAGTTCCAACAGATAGGAAATGTTGTGGGAATAAGCGAAATCGATCTCATGCCGGATGAGATAGGCCTTCAGGCACTTCTCGGCGCACTGTTGGGCGTGGAATGCAGCCAGCCGATATGGACACGGCTTCATCAGGAGCGTTTGCCGTGCAACGCGCAAATCCTCGTCGGCGTATCGCAGCCAGCGACGGACTTGCCTGTCGAGCTCCTCATGCCGCCTGCTCATAGAGAATCTTGCCCTCCAACCACGCCGGCCGCGCGATCGTACCCGGGATTTCCCGCTCGCGTTTGAATTCCTTCGGGCTCAATACCACAATGTCACGCGCCAGGCGCAATCCCCTGAGAGCGCGGTCCATCCGAAGTTGCAGTTCGGTTCGTCCCCGGTCGGCCTCAGAACAGATCACCATCAAATCAAAATCGCTGTAACGATCGGCGCTGCCGCGGGCCCGCGAGCCGAAGAGAATGATCATCTCCGGATGAAACCCCTCCACAAGCCTGCGCACCGCCTCATTCAGAACTCTCCGGTTGCTGTTCATCTCTACGTTCCTGGCGATGTCTCAGCCGCGAGTCGCACCCCGTCAGTCGTTCCCGAGGGCATCGGTCCCAGCCTAGGATGAGGCCGATGCTCAGTCTCTTCCCGCCAGGCTTCGCTCGGAACCAGGATAGTCGCCTAATCACTGAGACGGTAATCGTCTTCCCTGTGATCATAGGCTACCACCACGAATCCGGGAAGGCAAGACCCTGTGAAGACCCTGTGGGAGTGCGGCCTCAAAACGGGCCTTCGTCACTTGGCCTCCGCAAGACCCCCGGTCCAGGCGGCGGGCGTGAAAACCTGCCCTCCAAGAACGCAGCGTATGGCGCCGTTGAAGCGCACGGCCTGGGGGGATGGGGGGAGCGGAGAGCTTGGCGCGGTTCGTGCCTGCGAAGGAGAGCATGAACCGTGACAAGATCGGAGCGCAGGGGGATGAGACACCCAGGACTATCGCACCACCCATACCGGCTAAATCAAAAGATTAAAGACCTGGCCCCAGCGCCCACCGGCCCCAGCGCCCACCGGAACCCATTGGTCTTCGCCGCCGCGCCATCGGCCTTGAGCAGTTCCCCGAACGGGCCGTATGCGTACAATGCCAGTCAAAGAACCATGTGAAACATCCGCATCGCTATTGTAGTGGGTTCCTTGGCGGCCGTAACGCGAAAAATGGACAGCCGCGATGTATGCATACGGCGCAGATTTCGAGGATTGATTACGAGAATGATTACGAGGGCTGATCTTCTTCGGCTTGCCGTGTCTGGCCGGTCACGCAGGCGTGCGCGTCATAAGCATAGGTCTCGTTCTTGCGGGACAATCGACAATCGTCAATCGAAAATCGTCAATAGCCCTCTACCCTTCCCCCATCTTTCTGGCCCGGAACTTGACGGCGTCGAGCGAGTTGATCTCCGCCACTTCGTCGTCGGTGAGGAATTTCGGCCGGCCGACGGCGGAAGCGGCGACCAGCGATTTGGCGGCGTCCTCAACCACGCAGCAGCGGAAGAACGCTTCCTTCATGTTGCGGCCGACGGCGAGCACGCCGTGGTTCACCATGAAGACGGTGTCGTGGTCTTTGACGAACTCGGCCATGCGGTCGGCGAGGCGCTGGGTGGTGGGCGTGACGTACGGGACCGTTCCAGTCCGGCCGAGATCGTTGACAAACTCGGCGAACATGGCCTTGAGTTCGACGCCGGAACTGATCACGCCCGACGCCCACGGCGAGTGAGTATGGAAGACGGCCGTCACCTCCGGCCGCACGCGATAGACACCGAGATGCATGTTGTATTCGGATGTCGGGCGGTTCGTGCCGGCTGTCTGCTCGCCGGTCGCCAGGTCCAGTCCGCACAGGTCCCCGGGCGCCATCTCGTCCATGGCGAATCCGCTTGGCTTCATCCAGATCGTGTCGCCGTCCCGCGCACTGATATTGCCGCCCGCCCCGGCGACCAGCCGCGCCTTGGCGATCTTGACTCCGTATCGGACCAGGTCTTCCTGTACTGATGGCATGTGTTTTCCTGTGGTTGTTCCAGAACAACTTGCTCGAGAACTTACTCGAGAACTTACTCGAACCCCCGCCGCAGCGGCGGGGTATCCACAAAGCTCACGACAAAGTTCTCGACAAGGTTCTCGACAAAGTCTTGTTCCTACCCCTTCCGCAGAGTCTCCAGCCGCTGCAGACCCGCCTTCCACGCGTCCTGCGCCGCAGGCTCATAGGTCTCCGGTTCCGCCGAGGCGGCGATGACGGCACGGCCCTCTTCACGCCCCGCCAATTCTCCCGTGGCGATGAGCTGGACCATAAGGTTCCCGAGCGCGGTGGCCTCAACAGGCCCCGCGATCACGGGCACGCCGCAGGCTTCGGCCGTCATCCGGCAAAGCAGCTTGTTCTGCACGCCGCCTCCGATAACGTGCATGGCCTCGATGGGCGCGGCGTCCAGGGCGCTGAACCGGGCAAAAATCTCAGCGTAGCGCAGGGCCAGGCTCTCCATCACGCAGCGCACCACTTCGCCCACGGATACCGGCCGGCCCTGTCCGGTCGTCTCGCAGTAGGTCTGGACTTCGGCCAGCATGTCGTCGGGCGCATAGAACCGCAGGTCATCGACGTCAATGAGGAACTTGAACGGGGCCGCGCCTTCCGCCTCGGCGACCAGTTGGGCGTATCCGAGCTCACGGCCTGCTTTGGCCCAGGATTGCCTGCACTGTTGCAGGATCCAGAGTCCCATCACATTGCGCAGGACGCGATAAGTGCCCTCGACTCCCCATTCGTTCCCGATCCCCATGGCGTCGGTCTGGTCGGTGACGATGGGGTGTTTGGACTCGATCCCCATGATCGACCACGTTCCGGAACTGAGAAAGGCCCACTTGCGATCGTGCGTCACGGGCACGGCGGCGACGGCCGATCCCGTGTCGTGGCCGGCGACGCAAACGGCCTCGATCTGCGTGTCGTGGACCCGGCGCCCCGTCCGCGTACCGGGCGGCGTGAGCGGCAGGAACAGAGACGGCGGCACGTGCAATGTCTTCAGGATCACGTCGGACCATTTCCGAGTGCTCACATCCAGCAACTGGGAGGTCGAGGCAATGGTCTCCTCGCAGACCATGTGGCCGGTCAGCAGGTAGAGGAGCAGGTCGGGCATGAAGAGGAACTTGTCGGCCGATTTCAGGATTTCGTCCTGGCGCTGCGTCAGCGCAAATAACTGGCAGGACGTATTGAACGGCCAGTGATGAATGCCGGTTGTGCGGTAGAGGGCGGACGGGCCGCCAAACGCGGCCCAGCAGGCTTCCATATTCTCCTTGGTGAAGTCGCGATAGGCGTAGGGCCAGCCGCAGAGCTCGCCGTTGGTGTTGATGAACCCGCCGTCCACGCCCCAGGTATCGATGCCCAGCGAGGCGACCGCACCCTTGCCGGCCGCCATCGCAATGCCTTTCCGGATTTCCGCCAGGAAACGCGGCACGTTCCACCGCCGGTACTCGCCGGCGAGTTCGAACCCGGTCGGGAACCGGTGCAGTTCTTCGAGCGAGATGCGCGCGCCGTCGAAGCAGCCGAGCATGACCCGTCCGCTCTCGGCCCCGAAATCCAACGCCAACAGGTTCTTCGTTGCCATAGCGTCTCCCCCCCCTCCGGATGCCGGATGCCGGCATCCGGCGTCGTGTTCGAGCGCGGCTCGAACGCGGTGCGACTACCGCATTTCCTGCCCGCCCGTGACGTTGATGGCCTGGCCCGTCATGTACGCCGATTCCTCAGAGGCCAGGAACACGATCACGTTGCACACATCCTCATACGTGCACGGGCGTTTCATGGGCACCTGCTCGACATACTTCCGGCGCACCTCTTCCACACTCAGCCCCTGGTTGGCGGCATACTGTTCGAACAGCGAATTCTTCCACAGCGGCGAGTCCAGCAAGTTGCCGGGACAGACCGCATTGACGCGCACGCCGAACTCGGCCAGTTCCAGTGCGGCGCTCTGCAACAGGCCGATCGCCCCGAATTTAGAAGCGGCATAGGCCGAATTCTTGTACGACCCTTTCTTGCCGGACTTGGAGTTGACCTGGACGTAGGAGCCCCCGCCGGTTTCCCTCATGCGGCGCAACGCATGTTTCATGCACAACATCTGGCCGACCAGATTCACTTCGATGACCTTGCGCCAGTCGGCAGCCTGGAATTCGGTCAACGCACCCGAAATCAGGATGCCGGCATTGGCGACGAAGATGTCCAGGCCGCCCAGTTTTCGCTCTGCGGTATCGACCAGGTGTTCGACCTCGCTTTCGCGCGTCACGTCGCACTTCAAGTTGATGATCGCTTTGCGGTCGAATTGCACCTGGAAGATGTCGGTCGCCGTCTTGAGCAGTTCCGGCTGCACGTCGGAAATCACGACCCGGCAGCCCTCCGTCAACAGCCGTTCCGCGATGGCATTCCCCAGCCCCTGTCCAGCCCCGGTGACGATTGCGCGTTTGTCTTTGAGTCGCATGAGCGGATTCCTGTGTGGCTCAGTTGTTTGCATGAGGACTATCTCGGCGTCGCGTCCGGCAACCCGCCGTCGACGGGAATCGTGGCGCCGGTAGTCGGCGTCTGATGCGTGACAAAGAAGAGGACGGCATTGGCCACATGCCGGGGCGTCACGCGCGCCTTGAGCAGGTTGCGGCTTCTATAGTACTCCTGCAGACCCTTCTCATCGAGGCCGCGTGCGCGCATCCTGTCCGGCCCGACTGTCTCCCAGAGGCCGGACTTGCGCGCGACGCCGTCGGAGAAGACGGCGTCGGGCGCGACCATGTTGACGCGGATTCCGTGCGTCGCGAGTTCCAGGCTGGCGATTCTGGCGAGTTGGTGGCACGCGGCTTTCGTGGCGCTGTACGCCCCGAACCCCGCGCCGGGCGCGAAGACGTTCTTGGTCGAAACCACGACGATATCGCCGCCCGTAGCTTGCTGCTGCAGGCGCACGGCGCCCTCGGCGATGGTCAGCAATGCGCCCTCGATATTGACCTTTTCCAGTTTGCGGAAGTCGTCCAGGTCCAGGTCGGCGAGGCTCGAGACGTGCGCGATGCCGGCATTGACCACGACGATATCGATGCCGCCCCACGCGCCGGTGACGGCGTCGAACGCCGCCGATACGGATTGGCGGTCGGTCACGTCGAGCGGCACGCCGATCACGCGTCCCGCCGCCGTCTTCTGCAGCTCCTGCACGAACGCATCGAGCCGTTCGCCGGGCAGGTCGGTTGCGGCCACGCATGCGCCCTGCTCCAGCAGGCCGCGGCAGATGCCCGCGCCGATCGCGCCGGCGGCGCCGGTCACGACGGCGACGGTGTTGCGCAGCGGGCCTGCCTCGGTCTCGTCACTTTTCCTGAGCGCGAAGATGCCGGCCCCGCGCACCAGCACCACGCCGGGCAGGGCGCCGGTGTCGGCAACACGGCGTTCGATCGCCGAGCGCAGCGTCGCCGCCGGTTCGTCGTCCGCCCGGTCGAAATCCACCCCGCCGACGAACAGCGGCGGCCCGCTCCCTTCCCCGGCCGGCACAGGACACCGGGCGGGGTCCTCGGCTTCGGGCCCGTCGAGAAAATCGAGGGTCGCCGCGTCGGCCAGAGCCCTGAGCAGAACCCGGCGGTGCGGATTGTCCTCGTCGCCGGACGGCACGGCCAGCAGCCCGCGCAAGGTCAGCGCGGTCCTGGCGAGCCTGGTTCCGGCAGCCAGCCGTTGTTCGGCTTCTTTCATGGGCCGGATGGGCTACTCTTGCGTTTTGCGTTTGTCACGCAGCGTCTGATACAGGTCGAACGCCTCCGCGGGCTTCATGTCTTTGTGCACGACGCGCGAGACGGCCTTGATCATGGCGATTGGGTCGTCGCTCTGGAAGATATTGCGCCCCATGTCCACCCCGGAGGCCCCGCCCTGAACGGCGTTGTAGGCCATGGTCAACGCGTTCAATTCGGGAATCTTCTTCCCGCCGGCCATCACGATGGGGACGGGGCACGACGCGGTGACGGTCTCGAAATCCTCGGCGACGTAGTAGGTCTTGACGAAATGCGCGCCGAGTTCCGCGCAGATCCGGCAGGCGAGCCTGAAGTACTTGGCGTCGCGCACCATTTCGCGTCCGACGGCCGTCACCGCCATGACGGGTATCCCGTACCGCATGCCCTGGTCGACCAGACGCGTCATATTGTGCACCGAGCGGGTCTCGAACTCGCCGCCGATGAACACCTGGATGGCCACGGCGGAGACGTTCATACGGATGGCGTCCTCCATGTCCACGGCAATCTCTTCGTTGGAGAGCTCCTTCAGGATGCTCGGCCCGCCGCTCGCTCGCATGACGATCGGCTTGTTGACGGCCGGCGGAATGGTGGTCCGCAGGATGCCGCGCGTCAACATCAAGGCGTCGGCGAACGGCGCGAGCGGCACGATGTTCAGGTCGATCCGCTCCAGCCCTGTGGTCGGGCCCTGGAAGTAGCCGTGGTCGACAGCCAGCATCACCGTGCGGCCGCTGGCCGGGCTGAACACGCGGGCCAGCCGGTTCTTCATGCCCCAATCCAGCGCTCCGGCACCCCGGAGGAAGAAACCCGGGGTCTTCATCGGGACGTCTACATGGAACTGTTTGGCTTCCTTGACGGCATCGGTGTCCGGCATGGCGTTATTCCTTTCACGTTTCCTGGTTGCCTGCATTCGCGTCGGCGGCCTGCCTCCGGTATCGGGTGGCCCATCGGCCGACGCGAACCGATTCCCGGATGTAGCCCAGCGCCCGTTCGGGTCCCAGATCCTCGAGCCGTTTGGCCACTCGCTGGTCGACGGGCGGCAACTTCCCTGTCGCGGCAAAGAACGCGTTCTTGGCCGCGAGATCGCGTCCGAATTCGGCGGCAGCGGCCTCGCCGGTGTACGGGAAATCCGCGTAGCGCGAGAGCCAGCCGTGCCCGACCAGCACGCGTGCTCCGTCAAGGAAGGCGGGCGCATAAGGGCGCAGCGCTTCGCCGCTCAGATCGTCGAACGGCGGCTGCCCGTCTTTGTTCATTTCGGTGCCGATGCTCAGGGGCATCTGCATCTCCCGCGCGATCCCGACGATGTCGCCCAGCTTCCGCAGCTTCAGGGCCCGGATCTTGGAATCCTCAATATTCCAGTTCCTGTCCGGGATGATGTTCAGGGCCGCCGCCCCCTTCGCCTGGAGACATTCGAGCATCTTCCGCCCGTCCGATTCGCCTTTGCTCGTCCCGTCAAGCCACGTCGCCATGGGGATGGCGCGGCAGCTCTTGACCCAGGCCATGAAGTCGTCGGCTTTCGGGAAGGCGGCGGGGGTCGGCTCCTCGTAGCCCAGCCCGCCCTGTTTGACCAGACGGGCGCGCACCTTTTCTTCGAACGCCACGGGGTCCTTCTGCAGCGCTTCGACTTCTGCCGGCTTGCTTTTCAGCGTCTGGGCCCAGAACGACTCGAACGCCTTCGGCTTGGCCTGAACGGCGCTCGTCTTTCGGATATAGGCCTTTACGATGTGGCGTTCCGTGGCATAGCCGGCGGGTGTGAGCGGCAGGACGTCCGCCTCGTAGTCAAGCGCGCCGGCTTCGAGCTGCGCGTTGATTCTGGCCACCAGCGCCTTGTTGCGCAGTGCGGCCTGCTCCTTGAAAGAAGACAGCGTCTGCCCTTCGCGCGTGTCGGGATCGACCGGCCGGCAGAATCCCGCCCCCATCAGGTAGGTCACCCCGGGCTCGCCCGGCGAATTGATTTCGAGGCCGGCGAATTCCTTGAGGTACGCGCGGGTCTCCAGGTTCACCGTCGCGCGCAGCCGCAGCAGCAGCCCGGCCGCCAGGAATTCCGACAAGCCGTCCAGCACGTCAAAATCACACAGGCCGGCCGCATACAGGGCGGAGTCGAACGCCTGCCACGCCAGATGGCTCGGCGAATGGCCGGCCGCGTTGTAGGAGAAGAACGAATGCATGTGCATGTTCACGTTCGCGGCCGGAACCGTAGCCAGCGCACCCGTGGCCGTCCTGGCCAATCGCGTCAAGACGGCCCGTCTCTTTTCGGCATCAAAAGAATCCAGTTCCGTTTCGATCGACGAAAAATCCGCAATGACCCTTTCCACAGTACCTCCGTTCACTTGACGCCAAACACGAGCTGCGACTCGATCTATCGCGTACATGCCGCGAATAACCCGGATACGTTATTATGAATCGCGGGACATTTCAACTCATAATCGCGCCGGCGTCCAAGTCGATGCCAACTTGACAGCGACCCGCCGTTTGGCCAAACTCGAACATGGTGCGGCCTGCGTCCGATGCGGCGGGTGTGCGCACCTTTCGGGGGAACGATGGCGAGTCATCCACGGTACTTGAAGATGGGCAGGCGGCCACGCCTGAGCGACACCCGAATGGTGCTCGGGTTCTCGGGCTGGATGGACGGCGGCGAGATTTCGACGGGGACCGTCCGCTACCTGATGGACGTGTTCGGGGCGAAGAAGTTTGCCGAGATCGAGTCGCATGACTTCTACATCTACAGTTTTCCAGGCTCGATGGAAGTGACGGCTCTGTTCCGGCCGACGGTGAAGATCGAGGACGGGTTAATCCGGCGGTTCCGGGAGAGCCGGAACACATTCTACTGCGCGCGCAAGCAACGCCTTGTTCTGTTCGACGGGAAGGAGCCGAACCTGAAGTGGCCGGAATTCGCCGACTGCATTTTTGCCGTCGCCCGCGCCATGGGGGTCAAGCGGATCTACTTCATCGGCAGCGTGGCGGGGCTGGTTCCGCACACGCGCGACCCGCGCCTGTTCGGCTCGGTGTCGGACGGCCGGTTGCGCGCGGCACTGCGGCCGCACGGGGTCCGTTTCACCCGTTACGAGGGCCCGGCGAGCATCGCGACCTATCTGCTCGAGCGTGCCAGGTCGGAGAAGATGGCGATGGTCAGCCTGGTTGCGGAGATTCCGGCGTACGTGCAAGGGCCGATCCCTCGGTGCATGGCAAGCGTGGTAGACCGGCTGTCGGCCCTGCTCGGAGTGGACGTGAGTCTGGAAGAGTTGCGCGGCGAAGCGGAAGAAGAGACGAAGCGGCTGAACGAAATCATCAGTGGGCGCCCGGACCTTGCCGTACAGATCCGGCAGTTGGAGGAGAACTACGACAAGGAGATTCTGGACGATGAGATGGGCGATCTGAAGGCGTGGTTGAAACGCCAGGGCATCGCGCTTTCGTAAAGGCAGAAGCGGCGTTTCGCCGCTTCACCCCGAGCCCCCGGCTCGGCGCCTCCGGCGCCCAGTTGTGCCGCGGGGGAGAAAAAGCCGGGCGGCTCGTCGACTGCCTCAGCCGATTTCCACGCCGCGGCGTTTGAATGTGGGGATATCGAGGTTCTCCCCCTCGTAGAAGGTGGGTTCAACGCCGCGGAACCGGCCTTGCTCCCGTGCGAACAGCAGGCTGGTCTGTTTGGGTTGCCTGCCGGTCTTGTGGATGGCACGCCGGTGCGCAGGTGCAGGCGGGCGCGGCACGCTCGAGGCCCACGCGGCCTGGGAGACGGACGGCAGCTGTGTGGCCTGCGGAACGAGCACCGTCACGACGACGCGCCCCTCGTAGGCATCGTGAACGGCGGCGCCGGCCAGGATGTGGCTATCGGCCGCAGTCGCTCCGGCGATGACGCGCATGATCGTCTCGACTTCCCGCACGGTCAGATCGCCGCCGCCGCATACGTTGACCAGCACCGGCGAGGCGGCTGCCAGGCTGCGGCCGCCGTCCAGCAGCGGGCTTTCAACGATGGCCTTGGCCGCCCGCTCCGCCTTGTTGTCCCCGCTCGCCTCGCCGTACCCGAAGCCGCACACGCCGCCGCGGCTCCTGGCGACCGTTTGGAGGTCGGCGAAATCAAGGTTCATGAGCCCGGGTTTCAGGAGCAGCTCCGACAGGGCAAAAACGCCCGCTCCCAACATCTCGCCGGCTTTCGCGAATGCGTCCGTGAGCCTGGTATCGGGCGGCATCAGGGCGAAGAGTTTCTGGTTGGGCACGCAAACGATCGCGTCGCAGACCTCTTTCAGCGCGGCCAGGCCCTGCTCAGCCTGGGCGCTGCGGCCTTTGCCTTCGTATTCGAAGGGTAACGTGCAATAGCACAGGGTCATGGCGCCCGCCTCGCGTGCGGCTCGGACAAGCGCCGGCGCGGCCCCCGTCCCTGTGCCGCCCCCGAGCCCGGTGAGCACGAAGACGAGATGCCGCTCCTTGAACAGGCCGGCCAACTGCGCCGCGTCCTGTCCCGCGGCGGTCCGCCCCACGGCAGGATCGCCGCCGGTTCCCTGGCCGCGGGTGAGTGTGCCGCCGATCGGGAGGCAGGTGCCGATGTCCTTCACGGCGTCAAGCATCCGGGTGTCGGTATCCACCGCAATGCGTTCCGGGCCGTCCGGCCAGACCGTGCCGAGCCGTTGCAGCACACTGCAGCCGGCACCGCCGACGCCGACCACGCAAACGTGAGCGGCGCACAGCGGTTGCGCGCCGTCGGGCGTGCCGCCCGGCTTCTCCGGCGACAGGCCGGGCACGGCTGGCCTGGCGTCCGCGCCGGGTCCTGTTCCAAGCTGACTCATGGCTCCGTTGTGCTCCCCACAAAACCGCGCAACCACCGGCCGAACCCCGTCCGGCGTTCAGGCGCCGCGGCGTTGCGAAACCCGTAGCGGATCAGGCCCAGCGGCGTCGCGTATTGGGTGCGTTCGGTAACAGTGCCGGGCCCGCTGACATCCCGCGGCTTTCCTGTCTGGCTCGGCAGCCCGAACACGCGTTCGGCGATCGCCTCGATGTTCTTGAGCTGGGCGCCGCCGCCGGTGAGCACGACGCCCGCCCCGACTTGGCGGAGCAGGTCGCTCTGTTCCAGCCGGTTCTTGACCAGCAGCAGCGTCTCCTCCACGCGCAGCCCGATCACCAGATCCAGATCGGTCACGCGTATGGACCGCGCTCGAAAACCGAGCTCCGGCGGCAGATTGATGCGCTGCGTATTGTCGGCCTCCGGCACGACGGCGGGAATGGCCTCGCGTTTCAGCCGTTCTGCCTGCGCGGTGGATACGTTGAAAGCCGAGACGATATCGTTCGTGATGTGGTCGCCGCCGACTCCGAACGATCCCACCTGAGCGACGGTGTTGCCCGCGTACGCGACGAAGTCCGTCGTGCCCCCGCCCATGTCGATCAGCACGACTCCGCTCCGCTTCTGCTCGGCCGTCAGCACGGCGAGCGCGGAACACAGCCCGCTGAACGCGGCCTCGCCGACGTCCATCGGGACGCTGCGTACGACGTTCAAGGTGTTCTGCATCGGCGTGCGTACGCCATGCACGATCAGCATGCTCAGCGAGAGCTTGGCGCCGACCATGCCCTTCGGATTGATAACACCCTTATGGTCGTCGATATGGTAATGCTGGCTGATCGTATGCAGGACGAGCCGATCGGGCGGCAAGTTAATCGCGCGGGCGACGGCGCGGACCTGCTCGATATCCTCATCGCTGATCCCCTCCTCGGGGTCCAGCACGGGCACGCTTCCGCCGTTGATGGCGCTGTCGATATTCGCGCCGGAGACCGCCACGTGCACCTCTTCGATGGCGACATGCCCGCTGTCCTCCGCCGTGTGCAGCGCGGTCCGCACGCAGGCAACGGCGTTCTCCAGGTCTACCACCTGGCCCTTGCGCACGCCGCGCGACGGGCATTCGCCCATTCCGGTGACGATGAGGCTTTGATCCTCGCGGATCTCTCCAACAAGCGCGCAGATCTTGGAGGTTCCGATCTCAAGAGCGACAACAGGGGGTACGTTTTTCAAGGTGGTATCACTGGCTCCTTGAACCTGAAGTTGATCTCCGGCACGCGCCGGCCCTGGCGTTTGAGCGTCTGCAGGACCGACTGGAGCACCGGCAGTTTCGCCGTCTTGTCGCCGCCGAGCAGCACGGCAGTCCCGTCGCGCAGGGTCAGATGGAAGTACCGCTGCCCGCCGATATCGATGCCGGCAATCCGAATGGTCTCGGCGAAGCGCGGCCGGTCGCAGATATCGAGGATCGCCAGTGCCTCGAGCACGTCTTCGTCTCGAATCACATCGCCCGGAATGGGCCCTTTGCCGTGATTTCCCGCGATGTAGGGCAGCCCCGACACACCCGCCTGGGAGCCGAGTACACGCCCTTCCCTGTCCAGGTACAGGTACCCGTCCTTTTCCAGTCTGGCGATGGGCACGCGTTCCTCGATCCGGATCCGCAGCGTATCGGGCAGGATCCGGCCGAGTTCGGCGGACTTGACGGACGAGATCCGTTCGATGCGTCCGCGCGTGTCTTCGATATCCACGGCGAACAGGTTCATGCCCGTCGCCAGTTTCGCCATTCGGACGACGTAGGCTGCCGTGAGGCGGCCGTCGCTTTTCACCTCTATGTGTCTGAGGAGAAAGTCATCATTCTCGCTGAACAGGGCCCGACTCGCGATGCGCAGGCCGAACCAACCGAGAACGCACAGTCCGATGAGCAGGCCGACACAGAGTACGGCGCCAAGCGCAAACATGTTTGTCCGCCACCCTCGGCGGGTCGGCCGCGCCTTGACCAACAGCGTCACGGGCCGGTAGCCGTAATTCCGGCGGTTGCGGCGTCTCTTCCTGTCTAGCAGTCCCATTGGGTCATGTCTCCGCCGTCGGCGCCCGGAGGCGGGTCCGTTTCCCCGAGCACGACGATTTCGTTTGCCAGTGCCACCTTGTACCGACGCGCCACGGCGGCGCGTGCTATTTCGAGCAGGGCCCGCACGTCCGACGCGGTCGCGTTTTTCCGAGCGAGGCAGATGTTCGCATGCCGCCTCGAAATCCGCGCACCCCCAACCGTGAACCCTTTCAGCCCGGCCGCCTCGAGCAGGCGGCCGGCGTAATCACGGGGCGGGTTCTTGAACATGGAACCCGCCGTCCGCTTGCCCAGCAGCCACTTGCGGCGCGCGGCGTACTCCGCCCGCTTCGCCCGAATCTGAGCAGGCGCAGCCCGATCCGTGCGCAATCCGACCTCCACGACGGAAACGCCCTGTACGCAAACGCCGTTGCGGTACTCGAACGCCAGGCGATTCCCGGCCAGATGCACCTCCGTCCCGTTCGGGCGCCGGCCGCGCACCCAGTCGACGTGCGCGCCGATTTCTCCGCCCCAAGCGCCGGCGTTCATCCGGACAGCGCCGCCCACGGTTCCGGGTATGCCTTCCAGAAACTCTAGGCCCGTTCGCCCGTGAGCTTCCATCCAGCCCATGAGGCGTCCCAGCGCCAAGCCGGCCCCGCAGGCCATTGTCTCGCGCTCGGCGCGGATCGCGGTGAAGGCCGGCCCCCCGAGCCGCGCGACGAGGCCGCGCAACCCCAGATCGCTGATCAGCACGTTGCTTCCGGCGCCGAGCAGTGTGAACGGTACGTGCCGATTATAGGACCATTCGAGGACGGAGGCAAGGTCACGCTCGCTTTCAATGCCGAGAAAGATGTCCGCCGGCCCGCCCACGCCGAGCCGGGTCAAACGGGCGAGCGGGCAGGCCCGGCGGACGGTCGTACGCTCCAACTTCATCCGTTGGAGAGCATGCATCCAGCCACCGGTCGGGTCGAGCCGCGCGGGGCCGCCGCGTGCGAGGGCGCGGCTTGCCCATCGTGCGATGGTATCCACGTCGCCGGCGCCGACGACCCCGAGAATCGTGCGCCGGTCGAGCCGGCGCCGCAGCCAGGCCCAGGCCTGAGGCAGGGATGCGGCACACAACAGGACGCGCCGGCGTCCGGCCTTCCGGAAGGCGGCATAGAGGTCCCACAGGGTGCCGCCCTGTTCCGGCGCTTCCGAGGCGGCGTAGACGGGGAGCAGGACAAGGTCGTCGAGCCCGGCGAAGGCGGCGGGGAAGTCCGCTAGCAGCGCGCGTGTCCGGCTGTAGCGATGCGGTTGGAAGACAGCCAGAAGCCGGGCGCCTGCGCGGCCGCGCTTCAGCGCGGCGGCGGCCCGGCAGAATGCACGTATTTCCGTGGGATGATGCGCGTAGTCCGAGACCACGGTGAGGTCCGGCCGGTCGACGGTCAGCTCGAAGCGCCGGCGCACGGGGGCGAAACCGGCCAGCCCGCGGGCGATGGCCATGAAGGGGACGCCGAGTTCGAGCGCGACGGCGCAGGCGGCGAGCGCGTTCAGCGCGTTGTACATGCCCGGTACCGGCAGATCGATCCGGCCCAGCGCGCGGCCGGCGTGCCAGACAGTGAACCGCGTGGCCGTTGCCGTGCGCTTCAGGCCGCGTGCCCGGAAGTCGGCCCCCGCCCTGACCCCGTAAGAACACGCGCCTGGCCGGCCGGCACAGACGGCGCGGGCGCCCGGCTCGTCAGCGCAGAAGAACAGCCGCCTTCGCACCTGCCGGGCGAACTTTCCGAAGCAGCTTGCGACATCCTCGTAGCCGGCGAAATGATCCGGATGGTCGAGTTCCACGCTGGTGACGACCCCGATTTCCGGGCGGTACAGCGCCAACGTCCCGTCGCTCTCGTCGGCTTCCACCACGAGGATGTCCGATGCGCCCTGCACGGCGAGCCCGGACAAGGTCGACGGCTCGCCCCCGATGCAGAACGAGGGGGCCTTTCCTGCCCGGGTCAGGACGTGTGCGATCATGGCTGTCGTGGTGGTCTTGCCGTGCGTGCCGGCCACGGCCACGGATACGCAGCCGCGCAGCAGAGCCGGCAATACGCGACCGCGCAGGAAGACAGGCAAACCCGCCGCCACGGCGGCGGTGATCTCCTCGCAGCGGGCTGGAACGGCAGCGCTGCGGATGATCCAGCGCACGTCCCGGCGCAGGTGCCTGCGGTCGTGGCCCGTCGCCACCGCGATGCCCTGCCGCGCCAGCCATGCGGTGATGCGGGTCGCGCGCAGGTCGCAGCCGCTCACCCGGAACCCGCGTGCCTGCAGCAGCACGGCCAGGCCGGCCATTCCGACTCCGCCTGCCCCCACGAGATGAACATGCCCCCGCCCGGCACGCAGGAAGGACGCGACGGAAGCGCGGGGAGCCGTTGTGCGGGTGGAGGACATCTTGCCTGACAATCATAGCAGATGCGGACGGGCGATCAATACAATCAGGTGCGCCTTGCCCGCAACCCGCTGCGTCTGTACCGACGCTCGCGGACCTGCTACGGCTGCAGCCAGACTTTCACCCGGTAGGCGGACTGGGCATTGCCCGTGGGCAGGGCATACTGGACGGTTTGGCCAAGCGCACGAATCGCCCCGTACCCCGGCACGAGTACCCAGGCGTCGCTTCCGCCGAAAGGCGCCGCAAGCATGTCCGTGCGGCTCTGCACGGCGTAGTAGCGCGAAGCACCCCCATATTCGGGCCCGGCCGCCTCCTTGGCGACAAAACTCAGGGCACGCGTCTGCCCCGAACGTCCAATGGCAATGGCAAAGAAATCGGCCGCGTTCGTCGGGTTGGTGCCGGCGATGAATTCAGCCAGGTTACCCATGCCGTCACTGTCGAAGTCGTCGCCGGCGCCGCCGCCGGGCGCGCCTGTGCCCTGCCAGTAGGCGGTTTCCCAGGAGTCGGCCATCCCGTCTCTGTCGGCGTCGAGTGCCGTCGACAGCGGGCTGCCCTCGAGAAGGCCGAGCTGCATGTCCAACAACAGGTCGCCGCTGTCCAGACTGCGATTGAAGACTTGCACGGTCAGGGCATTGGTGCCATCGGTCAACACGGGCAGATCGGCGCCGCCGAACAGCCGCCCCCATTGCCAGGTGGCGATGGCGCCTTCCGCACAGGCATCGAATGGGAGGAACGTGCCGGGTGCACCTGCCACGTTGACGCGCGCGATTTCTTCGCCGTTCAGCCACAGGATGAACCCGTCGTCATATTGCGCCTGCAGTCGCATTTCGCTCACCTGCGCGGCGCAAGGGACCACGAAGGAACGGCGCAGGAACAGGCTGGAGTAGCTGTAGTGCATGTCGGTCAGTGTCGTGCCGTACGTTGCCGAGCCGTACCCGAACGGCGCGTCACCCGACGGCCATCCGCTGTCGTTGAACGACACCGAGCGCCAGGCCGTCGCGGGCGTCGAACATTCGCGCGACCCCTTCCTGTATTTCCAGACGGAGCCGGCGCTCACGCCCGGACGATAGCGGTAGCCCTGCAGCATGAACGCATTGAAGAAGGCGCCGCCGCCGCCGCCATCAATGAGTTCGAGCGTCAGGCTACCGTCCGCACCGGGTGCGATGCGGGTGAACCGCGCCACGTAGCCGTTCACCGTGTTGTAGCCGGTGCTGAACCGGGTCGTGTCGTTCGTCGCGCCGCCGGTCTGCATGATGTCCGTGCCCGGCGTACTCTCGTTGTCGAACCGGTCCGCTCCTGAGAGGATGAACTTCCCGTAACGATCGGCCCACTGCGATCGGTCGCGGTTGCCGAAGAGGACAATCGCGTAGGTCCAGTCGGGGTCCAACCCGGAAACGTCGAGGATGAAGCTGCCTCCGCTCATGAGCCCGGCGCAGTCCACGATTCCGTTGAAGACGGAGTGGGCGTCGGTGCCCGTACTTGCGTCGTCACCACGCTCCGCTGAGAAACTGCTGTAGCTTGCCGAGGTGGCGATCGAGAGGGAAGCCGCCAGATTCGTGCCGGCCGAGAAGTCGACGAGCGCCCCACCGGTGGTGAGGCCGTCCACTGCCCATGCGGTGTAGCGTGTGATATTCGCCGCCTGCTGACCGCTGATCCACATGAGGTCGTTATAGGCGGTGAAAGCGGGTGCCGCGGCCTGGCGCTCGTCATCCAGGATGGTGTAGGTGTGCCTGTCGTTGTCGCCGAGGACCGCGTTGACCGGGCTGTTGAGGGCGACGACAAGCGTCTCGTCGCCCTCGTCCAGCGCGTCATCGGTCACCGTGACGCTGACGGACGCCGCCGTCTGGCCGGGCGCGAAGGTCAGCGTGCCCTCCGCAAGCGCGAAGTCCGTGCCGCCGCCGCTCGCCGTTCCGCCGGCCACCGCATAATCGACGCGTACCGCGTTGGCGCAGGCCTTGTCGAGGCAGACGAGAAGCCAGGCAGGCGTTTCGGGTTCAATGCCGCTGGAACACGGGGTATCGAAGAAGACGCGCGGCTCTTTCTCGCCCGTCGACTTGAGCATGAACGCGTTGGCGTAGTAACGCACGCCGGAGGCCGACCCGCCGTCGGCGACGGTGATCACAAAGTCGCCGTCCGCACCGGGCTGGATGTCCCGGAACCGCGCCACAAAACCGTTGTCGGTATTCCAGCCGTGACAGATCACGGTGGACGGATCGCTTGCGCCGGAGAAATCGGAACCCGGCGTGCTCCCGTTGGAGAAAGCGTCGGCATCGCTGATCGTAATGCCGGACAAGCGCGTCGTGTAAGAGGATACGTTCCTGTTGCCGAACAGCACGAACTCATAATTGAGCGAGGGGTTCAGGCCGGCGAACGCGAGCGTCAGGTTGTCCGGGCCGTACCCGATGAGGCCCAGGCAATCCACGTTTCCGCTGAATACACTGTAGGCGTCCGTGCCCGGCGCCGGGTTGGCGCCCTGGTCGATGTGTGTGCCGCCCGTGCCCTGGACGGCCACCGACACGGTCGTGTCGGAGCCGGTGTCGTGATCGACCAGCAGCCCGCCTTGCCCCTCCGCGTAAGCGGTGATGCGGGTGTTCACTTGCCCGTTGGTCCAGGCCAGATCGTTGTACGCGGTGAAGACGGAAACCTGGCCGCTGGTATCGTTGTCGATGATAGTGAACGTGTGCGAGGCATTCGCGCCCAAGGTGCCATTGGCCGGGCTGCTCAGCGTGACGATCACCGTCTCGTTGTTCTCCGTCTGCGTGTCGTCGATCACCGTGATCAGGACCGTCTTCGCCGTCTGGCCCGGGCTGAACGTGAGCGACCCGTTTGCCAGGGCATAGTCGGCGCCGCCGCCCGTGGCCGAGCCGCCGGTCACGGCGTAGTCGACCGAGACCGTGTCGGTTGACGTCTGGCTCAACACCACCGAAAGCGGTGCGGTGGGCAGCGCTTCGCTCTGGCTGGAGGCGGTCGTGCTGAAGTTCACCGCCGGGCCGCCGGCTATTCCGGTTGTGCGCAGCATCACGGCGTTGGCATAGTAGCGCGAGTCGTTGTCCGATACCGTCACGAGTAGATCGCCGTCCGAGCCGCAGGCGAGTTGCGTGAACCGCGCGACGTACCCGTTGACCGTGTTCCAGCCGTTGCAGAGGGTGATCGCGGGATCGGCGGCATTGGTGGCGGTTGTGCTCTCGTTGGCGAACTGCGTGACGTCGGAAACGGTGACGGTCGTGTAGCGGTAGGTATACGCGGCGTTGTCGCGGTTGCCGAACAGGACCAGTTCGTAGCGCAGGTTGGGTTCCAGCCCCGTGAAGCGGAGGGTCAGGTTCACCGGGTCGTACCCGATCACGCCGCCGCCGCTCACGATGCCGTTGAACACGCCGTACGCATCCGTGCCCGCCTGCGGGTCGGCGCCGAGATCCGACTGACCCGGCGCCCCGCCCGCCACGGTGAGGGTGACCGCCGTTTCCTGCCCCGACTCGTAATCGAGGAGAAGCCCGCTCTGGCCGCCGCCGTACAGCGTGATTCTGTCGCTCAACTGCCCGGCCGCCCAGCACAGGTCGTTGTAGGCCACGAAGAACCCGTCGTTGTCGCGGATCGTGTAGGTGTGCGAGTCGTTGAGCCCCAGATCGGCATTGACCACGTTGCTGAGCGTCACGACCAGTGTCTCGTTGCCCTCCTGCACCTCGTCGTTGACGACGGAGAAGGCGATGCTCTTCTGCGTCTCGCCCGGCAGGAATGTCAGCCGCCCGTTCGGCAGCGAATAGTCCACCCCGCCGCCGGTGGCCGTGCCGCCGGTCACGGCGTAGTCGACGGTCACAACGCTGCTGGAGCCGAGCGTGAGCTGCACGGCAAGCGGGTTGGGCGGGTTGGCCTCGCTGCCGCCGGAGGTGGACGCCTCGAACGTGACCACCCGGATGGCTTTGGTGAAGACCCCTTCCGTCACCGGGCTTTCAACGAACCCGGCCAGGAACGCTTTGGCCTTCAGCTTGACGCTGTTCGTAAAGGCGAGCGGGCCGGAGTACAGAGGCGAGTCCTGCGTTGGGGTCGTCGCGTCCGTCGTATAGTGGATAGCGGCTTCGGGCCGGGCGCAACTCAGTGTGACGGCGGCGCTGTCGGTGAACATCTGCGCGGCCGGGTTCATGAGCGGGGCGGGCAGCCCGGGGCCGCTGCTGGCACCCAGCATGACGGCATTCACGTAGGGCTCCGGCCCGCCTACCTGGACGCTCATGTCCCGATCCGGGCCGGGCACGACGTCGGTGAACTTGGCGACGTAGCCCCGTTGGGCATTCCAGCCGGTCATAATCGTGGTGGTGTCGTCCGGCGCGATGGACGTGCCTTTCACCGCGCCGTAGCTGCTCTGGTTCTTGAAATCCTCCACGTCGAACAGGGTGAAGGCGGTGTACCTGTCGGTATAGGCCGCATTCTCACGATTGCCGTACAGGACAATGGAGTACATGCAGGTCGGATCGAGGTTCGTGAACGTCAGGGTCGCCTGGTTCATGACGCCGAGACAAGCGACCTTGCCCTGGAAGGTGTTGTAGGCGTCGGTCAGCGCCACGGCGTCGGCGCCCTTGGTCTGGTAGGTGGTCGTCCACGCGTCGTCGGTCGAAACGGACAGGATCACCTCGACGTTGGTGCCGGCCCCGTAGTCGATGAGCGGGCCGCTCGTGGTGAAGGCTTCGGGGAAGCCGGAGTACCAGGTGATGCGCGACTGCGGTTGGCCGGCCGCCCACATGAGGTCGTTATAGGCGACGAATCCGGAATCGTCGTCGAACAAGGTGAAGGTGTGCGTCGACTGCGGGCTCAGCCGCGCGTTGAACACGTTGGCCAGTGTGATCTCCACGGTCTCGGGCGGTTCGACTCCGCCGTCATTGGTGATGGCGACGACGATCGTCTTGTTCGTTTGGCCCGGCGCGAAGGTGAGCGTGCCGGGCGTCACGGCGTAGTCGGCGCCGCCGCCCGCGGCGGTCCCGCCCGTTACGGCGTAGGTGCAGGTTACCGGATCGGGACCGGGCCCGCTGAGGAATACGCCGATTCCCACCGAGGGCGTGTATTCGCTCGCGTAGGACGCCACACGCCCGAACGCGAGCAGGGGCAACGGCGCGGCGACGGTGACGCCGACGTCGATCTTGAAGTCGCTGCTGGTCGGTTCGATGTTGTAGGCCTGCACGGCAATCGTATTCAGCCCGTCAAGCAGACAGTCGTAGGGCGGCGCGAGCGGGAAGGTCGCGTAGCTGCCGGATTCACGCCCGGCGGAAGCCACGGCGTTGTAGGCGTCGACGCCAGGGTCGACGTTGACACGCTTGACCTCCACCCCGTTGATCCAGGCGATGAACCCGTCGTCATAGTCGACGGTCAGGGCGAGATTCTTCACCTCCGCCGCACTCTCGACCGAGAAGGTGCGCCGCATGTACAGGCACGTATAGGAATCGTACATATCGGCCAGGGTCGTGCCGAACGGGGGGTCGCCATAGCCGAACGGCGCCGGTTCGGCCGCCCAGCCGGAGTCGTCGAAGGCCGGCTGGCGCCAGGCGGAGCGCGGGTAGGAGGCCTCCAGCGTGCCCTTGCGGTAGCGCCAAACGCCGCCGGCCGCCAGGATGGCTTTACCGGCCACGTTGTTGGCTTCGCCCGGCGTGCCGCCCGGGTAACCGACCGTCCAGTTGCAGGGGTCGTTGCCGTGGAGCGTGCTGTCGATTCGTTCCAGCGACGGCCCGTCGCCGTCGGCCGCCTCCGGCCACGGCGCGCGATCGTTGTACTTGACGCGGTCGACCCGGATGCAGGGTACGTACCCGTCCTCTTCGGGCGTGTCGGGCCGGTAGAGTTTGACGCTCTCGCCCGCGTTGTCGAGCTTGCCCGCATACGGGCCGAACACCTCCACGGCGGCATCGATCCCGTACCGCGCGCGGAACACGGCCGGGTCGATCCCCGTCACCAGCGCGTAGCCGTTTGCCGGAATCGATTTTCCCGTCGGGAAGAAGAAATCGACGGCGGCGCCGAGCATCCAGGTGTTGCTGGGGTACGCCGGGTCATGGAGCGGCACGGGACTGCCGGTTATGTTGCGCAGTTCCACGAACTCGTCGCCGTCGCCCGCCGGATGATACATGATCTCGTTGATGACGACCGGCCCCACCCGCGGGTACGCGTTCGGGAGGCCCGTGCCGGTCCGGAATTCCGCGAGGCTGCCCGGATTGTCAGCCCCGAACGTGCGGCGGCTCATGGCCTCAAAATCGGCGCGCCCGTCGGCCCGCACGTAGCGGCCGAACGAGACGCCGTTCTCCGCCGCGCCGAACTTCACCATGGTGCGGTAGCCGGTCAGGTTCCCGCTGAACCCGGCCGAGGAGAGCCAGATCTCCTCGCCGTGCGAGCTGATCTCGAAGCAGGACGGGCTGTTCGTATCGTAGTTGAAATCGGCTTCGTACAGGACCAGGTAGCCGAGCGGCGCGATGTAGGTGCCGGATGGAATCTTGTATTTCGTCAGTTCGCCGGCGTTGTCGCTGACGAACCAGTTTCCGACGTGCACGGAGTTGGATGGGTCGGCGTTGTACAGCTCGATCGCGTCCTCCAACGGCGGGTCCGTGTGGGACAGCACCTCGTTGATCAGGATCACGCCGTAGACTGGCATCGGATCGTCCGCGCCGGGCGAACCGTGCACGTCCGTACTCGCCCGCCAGCTCGCCGAGAGGTCGGGATCCCATTCCGGGTCGATCATCACCAGCGAGTAGCCATCCCCGTCGGTGGTCGGGTACCACGTATCGGCGAACTCGACGGAGAGGACGGTGCTGCCGTCCGCGTCCTTGATCCGGATCAGTTCGCCGCTGTTGGACAGCTTCGTGCCGGACGCCCCGTATGTGCCGTGCACCGTCACGCCCGGATAACGCTGGGCGAACGGCGTCGCGTAGCGGGCCAGCACGAAGAAGCCGCCGGGTTGCAGCACGGTGCCCTGCGGGAATGTGAAATCGATGCTGTCGCTGACGTACAGGGCGGACAGATCGAGCGCGACCGGCCCCGTGTTCTTGAGCTCGAGGAATTCGTACTCGTCGCCGTCGTCAAGCACGACCGCGTCCTTCGGATGGTACATGATTTCGGTCAGCCGCAGGTATTCGACGCACGCCTGCGTGTTCTCCGAGAAGGTCGTCGTGATGTTCTCGACCGGCGAGTAATAGGAAGCGCCCCAGGCATGCGCCGCGCGGAGCCGGTAGAAATAGGTCGTGTTGGGCACCAGTCCCGTATCGGTGCAGTTGGTGACGTTCGCACCCGTCGTGGCGGCCAGCGCCCAGTTCAGCGCATCGGTCGAGCGCTCGATCTCGAACCGGGTCTCGTTGCTGCTTTCGTCGCGCCAACTCACGGCCACGTCCGTACTGTTGAGATTGCGCAGCGCGACGGCGGCCGGCGTGCGCGGCATGCCGCCGACGGGGAAGAAGGCGCCCATGTCGGCTCCGGCCATTGCGGTGCCCGCGCACGGTGAGCCGGCGCTCAGCCTGAAGTCGTCGAGCGCCGCGTCCCGGAACAGCGGATCGGCATTGATGTTGCCCGTGCCGGGATAGACCTGTCCGCTGCCGAGTTGGACGTCGCTGTAGGCGACCTGCAGGGTGGAGTCGCCCTGGACGCGGATGGGCATGGCGTTGCCCCAGAAGATGTTGTTCGTGGTCACGGCATGCCCATAGCCCGGCCCGTCGTCCAGTTCCAGATTCAGGCCGACGGCACAGTCCACGATCGTGTTGTTGTAGATGTTGGCCCAGGACCCGTCCTTGACGCCGATCCCGTTGTTGAGCGCGTCGTAGATGACGCAGCCGCGCACGGTCACGTTGGTGCAGCCGCCGCCCAGGCTCAGGGCGCGGTCGGTCACGTCGTAAATGAGGCAGTCTTCCACGAGCGCGTCCATGACGGGCTCGAAGTCGATGCCGTCCGCCGAGGAGCCCGCGGCGTGCCGGGCGGTCACGCGCCGGATGATATGCGGCTTCGCCGTGGTGTCGGAACAGTCGATCGCATCGACGAAATACTCGAACAGCGAGTCCTCGATCAACGTGGCGGTGTCGCGGAAGTGGGTCTCGTTGAACCGGGCGAACCGGCTGCGGCGGATGGTGACGTCGGCGTTGGCGTAGCCGGCAACCATGTAGCCGTCGAAGTCGCGCACGACGCTGTCTTCGATCAGCAGGGCGGCGCCGTTGCTGGCGACGAGCTCGCCGCCCGCCAGTTCGGCGTGCTGGATCGTCACCGAGCCCGAGCCGCCGATCGCGCGGACGGACCAGGCGGAATGGGCGTCTGACGGCGCCAGGAAGGCCGGCTGGGCCGCGGAGCCCTGGACCTGGAGCGTGCCGTAGACGCTGAAGGAGACGCCGGGCTGCACCAGCACCGCGGTGCCCGCCGCGATAGTCAGCACGGCCGTGGGGTTCACCACGACGTCCTGCGCTACCTTCACCAGCCCGGAGGCGGGCGCCCACGTCTGCGAGCTGCTGATCGTGCCGCCGCGGTTCTCCCAGGAACCCGCGCAGATGACGTCGACGGCGGCGGCTTTCAGCGTGAGGCCGTCCCCGTCAACCGCTTCAATCGGGATCCGGTTCAGGCCGTTGGCCAGGGGGGTGGACGCCTTGTACCACGCCGCGTTCACCGGGTCCCATTCGCCGGCGCTGCCGTTCACCAGCACGTTCATGACGTTCGCCTGCGGCGCCTTGCCGGCGAGTGACACGCTGGCGCCGTCGACGATGATGACCGCCCCCGTCGTCGCAGACTGCATGAACAGGTCGGCGATCAGCGAGAAGTCCGAACTGTCCGCCCCCTGGTTCAAGCCCTGCACCGCAAGGATGTTGGTGCCGAGCGCCAGCACGTCGCCCGCCAGTCCCACGGTGAAGAACTCGGGCGCGCCGGCCTCGTGACTGCCGGTGGCCAGCGCGCTGTAAGCCGGCGGATAGCCTGCGGCGTACACACGCGCGATCTCGCTGCCGTTTAGATACGCCACGAATCCGTCGTCGTAGTCCAGGCGCAGGACGACCGGAGACTGCGTGTTGAAGCCCGGCTCCACCACGAAACTCTGCCGGATGTACACCGTGGAGTAGCTGTTCTGCATGTCGCTCAGCACCGTGGCGTCGTCGCCGTCGCCGTAGCCGATGCCGCCCGGCCCGCTCAGCCACGCGCCGCCGAGCGCGGCGTCCGGCATTGTGCGCCAGGAGGCCGAGGGTTCGGTCGTTCCCTTGAAGTAGCGCCAGTCGTTTTCGTGGCCGACCAGGGCCACGCCGCCCGCGCCGAGTTCGGCGGTGATCTCGAAATTCACCTCGTTGGTGATGAATGCGCGGCGCGCGGCGAGGCTCTGGAGCAGGGAAGCCTTGTAGGCCTCGTTCACGCCGGTTCCCAGTTCGTCCAGGTCGGCGGCCAGCTCGTCGGCTGACATCGTCGTGTCCAGAATGTCCAGAATCCGCCCGACGAACAGCGGAGCCACCTTGGGATGGCGCAGCCAATTCGTGATGGCCGGTATCTGCGTCATCCAGATCGACTTGTGGCCGGTCGCGGAAAAAGGAAGGCCGTCGCTGCTGCTCAGGGCGCCGTCCCCGCTCAGGTCCAGCACGGAGTCCATGTCCCACGGCAGCATATCGAACCGGCCGTCCGTCGGGTCCAGGTACACGTAGTAGTCCCCGCCCTGCGTGTTGGCGATGCATGTCTCGTTGTTGTTCAGGACCATATGAATGGCGAAAAAGTCGATCCATGCCTCCAGGTTCATGTGCGGCAGCAGGCCGGAGGGGATATCCTCGGGCGCCGTCTGGTTCAGCGCGGAGCAGAGATCGATCAGATCCTGCCAGTCGTCGGCCGCCACGTTCGTGACCTTCTCGTACTCGCTCGTATAGGCCGAGGGGTCCGTCCCGAGCCATTCCAGCCCGCCGCCTTCGGCCCGGTAAAGATTGCCCGTGTCGCCGTTGCCGGGATAAACCTCTGAGAGCAGGTCATCCCCCACCTTCTGCACGCGGGCGTAAAGCCCCTGGCCCGGGGCGGCCAGCCAGCCTTCGTTGGTCTGAGAGAGGAAATCTTCGTTCAGCCAGACCCGGCAAAGGTCGGCGCGCGGCGCCGGCCGTCCAGTGCGTCGGAACAGGTGCATGCCCATGCACTGCAGCACGGGGTTCACCGCATTGAGGTTGATGTCTTTCACGCCCTCGATCTTCCGGCCCGCGGGCAATTCCACCCTGTAACTCATGGGACCTTCGTATCGGATGCGCGCGCTCGAGCCGCGGTAGCGTACGCCGCAGTTATAGAAGATCCGGCCGTCGGAAAGCACCAAAGTGGCGTCGAGCAGCTCGTCGGAATGCACATCGCGCCCCTCCAGTACCTGGCGCGAGGCTTGCCGCATGAGAATGTGATAGGTCAGGTATTCGCCCGTGTAGCCGGAATCGTCGCCAAAGAAGCAGAGAAACGACCGGTCCGGAGCGCCTTCGGGCCCCGTTCCTGCCGGTCCGTCGGCGTCAGTGGCCGTGATGTGGAAATCCAGGATGGCGTCGGTCGACAAGCCGGGCAGGACCACCGCGTAGATACCGTCGCCCGCCTCGCCGTCGCCGTGCAGGCCGTCGTCGCGCATCGGCGTCTGCGCATAGTCGCCCGGCGGGAGCTGATCGCGGCGGTAGTGCAGCGTGACCGTCAGGCCCGCGCTGTCAGGGTGCAGGACACGCGCCGCAACCGTCAGCACGGAATACGGGAACGGCAGGGCCGGATCGTGCGCGACCTCGGTGATGATGGGCGCGGGATCCGCGACGTAGGCGCTGTTCGCCGCGCCCGGCGTGCCCGCCGCCGACGAGGCGCGCCAAGGCTCCGGATAATCGTTCGGCAAGCCGGGATGCATCAGTTCCAGCGACGGGCCGAGCCCGTCCGGTTCGTCCGGCCACTCGCCCTTGTCGTTGTACTGGACCGTGTCTTCCGTGATCCAGGTGCCACCCTCCGCCCGCGAAAGCGTCACGCGTTCCCCGGCGTTGTCCAGATTCCCCGCGAAGCTGCCGATGTTGTTCGTGACGCCGGGATAGACAGCCGCGAACTCTGCCGGGTTCCCGCACACCACCAGGTACCCGCCCGGCTCGATCAGCGTGCCGCTCGGAAACCCCATGTCGATCCCGTTGTCAAAGCGGTAGTTGGCCAGGTCGACGGCCGCCGCGCCCGCGTTGTACAGCTCGACGTACTCGGAGTCGTAGAGCGCATCCTGCGGATGGTACATGATCTCGTTGATGACCACTTGTGCCCGGGCGGACGCCACGGGCTGCGCAAGAACCGCCAGAAACAGGAGAAGCCCATACCGGAAAAGCAGACGTTGCCCGCAGTGAGAGGAGGACACCGCGGGGCGGAGACGAGGCAACCCTCGACGGTTCTGCTCGTCGAGAGCAGAGAATACACGTATCCTGTGCCTCATGTGCGTTAGTTCCCGCCCATACACTATCGTGTATAACTTAACGCGAGAGGAAATACGTCCCCTCCCCCCCTCCTTAAGAGAGGAAGGATACCAGAGATCGAGCCCAAAAGTCAAGCCAATAGGCTGGGCTGCGGGCGTCGGTGCCACGCCAGCGTGTGCGCATCCGTCGCGCCTGTCCGCGCGCCATACACGGCAGATCCGGCGGGCGCTCGGCTACTGCGGAATGGCACTAAGTACTGCCTTTCGTAAATACGCTAACGTTAGTGGGAGCGCCACGGCGGGGCGCGCAAGGCGCGGCTGGGGGGCCAATAC
>JAFGHX010000136.1 GCA_016929905.1 Kiritimatiellia bacterium | reverse complement strand
TCCGTCCACGGCCTGGCGGCCGCGGCCACATTTTCGGCGTTGCCCCAGCCGGAGCGTGACCGGTTTCCGGGCGTAGCCGCGCGCGCCTGCGCGTGGAGGATTGCCCAACGCCGTCGGTGCGGCCGTCCACGGCCTGGCGGCCGCGGCCACGTGCGGACGCATCGCGTCTAGTCCGCCTTGACCCGATACACGCGCAGGTTGTCGATTGCTGCGGCGCTGCGCCAGAGGGTGAACCCGATCTTGCCGCTGTTGTGCGGGTTGGGGTCGGTCCAATCGAAGAGCAGGACATCGTTGATCCAGTACCGGATCCGCCCGCCGATCTTGAGGCAGCGGAAATGGTAGTCCTTCTCGACTTCCGGCAGATAGTCCAGTTTTTCGGCCATCTTCTTGTAGCCGGGACTCCAGCGCAGCCGGGCATGCCGCCAGGTCCACGTGAAGAAGTACGCGTTGTACTGGTCGTCGCCGCCGGCGTTCGGGCCGGTCCCTTCAGCGAGCAGGTCCCGGAAAACGGTAAGGATGTCCTCATGCCTGGGCCCGGTGGCGAGGAAGCGAAAGTTGAGGTTCTTGCCGCCGTCCGGTAGCTCTTCCGAAATCCATTGTGGCTCCGGCGCAAGCAGCCGGCCGTCGAACTCGACGAGCAAATCGCCGGCGAAGTCCTGTCTGCACCAGACGGTCGAGCCGCCTGCGCGATGCCGTCCGATCAGCTTGCCCTCCACCGCCGCCCACTCGGTGTTGGGGCACAGATTGACGAAGTTGTCGAAGTTGTCGAAGTCGTCCTGAAAAACGAGTTCGGCCGTGATCGTTTCTCCGCCGATTTCCATGCGTTTCGCTCCTTTCGGATCCGGCAATGCGCATCCGGCGCTAAGTGCCAGCAGCGCGGTGTATTGGGCGACCTGTTTCAGTCTGCGATGCATCGTGCGATCTCCAGGCGCGCAATCCCGGCAATCGTGCAGTCGGAACGAGACCGCAAGAGCCGGAGAACGAGCATTTCTTTGTCGCAAGCCTTGTCGGAAACCCAGGCGGACGGACAAGCCAGGGATTCCAGAACGCGTGGACCTGACAGGAACCGTCGAGCAAGTTCTCGAGTAAGTTCTCGAGCAAGTTGGTCCGGGAATCGGACTTCCGAACCAGCCGGTGCAGGCGACGCGGTACCCGCGCGCCTCACCGGCCCCTGTCCCACAGTCCCACAGGCCCACGGTCCCACGGTCCCACGGTCCCACAGTCCCACGGTCCCACGGTCCCACAGTCCCACGGTCCCACGGTCCCACAGTCCCACAGTCCCACAGTCCCACGGTCCCACAGTCCTACGGTCCCACCCCGAACGCCGCCACTTCCCCGCCGGACGTTCCGGCGATCAGGCGGGGTTCGTTCCCGGCGGCGGGCAGCAGTTCGAGCACGGTGATTCGGCGTTCGAGCCTGGCGATTCCGCCGATTTCGCCGGCAGGCGAGAAGCGGTACAGGTTTCCGGCGCCCGTGGCGGCGACCATGCCGCCGCGCTCAATGCCGCGCACGCGTGCAATGGCGGCGGGCACTCGCCGCGACCAGCGCAGTTGCCCGTCGTGCGCGAACGCATAGACGAACCCGTCCTCCAGCCCGGCCAGGACCTCCTGTTTCCCATCGCCGTCGATGTCGGCGACGTCGAGCGCGCGGAAGAGCGATCCGTTCCGGCGCTGGGGCCCGAACGCGCGGACCCAGAGCGGCTTGCCGTCCCAGCTGTAGGCGCGCAGTTCGCACCAGGCGCCGGTGATCCCGTAGAGGACCTCGCTGCTGCCGTCGCCGTCGAGATCGGTGGTCAGGACATTGTTGATGTTGCGGTTCGACTTGCCGCCCATGTCACGCGCGCCCGCCACCTCCTTGGTGTAGGCGTTTTGAATTCGAATCTTGCCGGCCTTGTCCCAACTCACGTTTGCGAGACGCGCTCCGCCGAGCAGGGCGGCGCTTTTCCCGACAAACAGGCCGGTCCGGCCGTTGCGGGCGCGGTCCCCGGGATAAGACGCGACGGCGGTGCTGGGCACGGTCCCGCGCGGCGCGCGCCAGTGGTCGATGAACCGGCTGTCGGCCTGCTTCCGCCCGGCGGCGTCGAGCACGGTGACTTTGCCGCGGCTGACCACGCCGGCGAGCGCCTCGCGGCCGGGCAGGCGCACGATGGCGAACACGCCGCGCTGGGCGGGGTTGTCGTCCTTGACGTTGTAGCTGAACCAGTCTTTCCTCTCGAGCGGGGTGCAATGGTAATCCCACAGCCGTTCGCCGACGGCGGAACAGGCGTACACCTTGAAGTCCTCGCAGCCGGCCAGGACCACGTCGCCGCCGGCGCCGGGCAGCGCCTGCAGGTCGCGGATCGGCGAGCCGAGCGACAATTCCTTCAGCACGCTGCCGGCCCGCACGATCGCCAGCTTGCCTTCTGACCCTGCCGTCCAGAGCGCCGAGTGTCCGTTCTTGCGGACGGCCACGATGTCGACGACGGACTCGCCGGTGTCCGCTTTCCATTCCGGGGTCCAATCGATCTGGGGATGGCGTGCCGGGGAAGCGGTCAGCGGCTGCGGGGTCAGGCGGCGCAGCGCGTCGGCGATCTGAGCGGCCGGCAGCGTTTCGGCGGCGAGCGAAACGTTTTTCGGCGTCTGCGCGCTGAAGACGGCGGCGCCGCCGACCCGGATCTCGGTCACGTCGATGCCGACGATGCGGCCGGGCGCGACGCAGGCTGCCGCGCCTTTGACGCGGAGCGGCCCCTGCGCGAAATCACCGAGCCCGACATAGGCGCAGCCCTGCCCTTTCTCGTCGACCACGACCGCCGAACGCGGCCCGAGCTTACGCAACGTTTCCCGCGGATGCCCGGCGGCGTGCAGCATGTTGAGAATCGTGAACGGTTCGCCGTTCACGATTCTTGCCTCGTGCATCTGGACGGCGGTCGCCGGGTTGGCGGCGCCCTCGATCACGTCCACGGGCGTGGCGCAGGACAGGGTGGCGCCGCTTTCGCTGCGCACCGTGCCGGGCGGATCGTCCGCGCGCGTTACGACCTTGCTGCCGAGCCGCCACTGCGCCTTGACATCGTAGTGGCCCGGCTCGCTCGCGCGCACCTCGTCGATCACGAAGGTCTTGTCCCCGACAAGGTGCAGGATATGCCGGTCCCAGCAGGCGGCGCCGGCATCGGGCACCTGGCTGAGCACATAGAGGGCGCCGTCGAGCGACTCCGCCCGTTTGAGCGCGGCGCAGTCCGGGATCCTGTCGGTCGGCGCCAGTCCGTCCCGGCGAATGACGAGTTGCGAGCCGTATCCGCCCCACCAGTTCCCGGAGATGACGGTCTGGCCGGCGATGGACAGGCGCACGATCGACTGGATGTGGTACTCGGTACTGACGCTCCCGAAATAGCCGTCCAGCTTCAGGAAATCGCCGCCTGTGCCCAACTCCGTACGATACGTGAGCATCTGGTAGGCTTGCTCCTGCGGGAACGGGACCTTGCGGGTCCTGTACTTGGAGACGCCGAGCACCGTGGCGCGATTCACGAGTTCGGCGGGCGGCTTGGCGGCGCTGAGCCGCTCGGACAGTTCATACGACTGGCCGACCCGGAACAGCGACAGGTCCCAGGTGGGCAGGTTGGCGAAGTAGGCGTATTTCGGGTCGTCCAGATACCAGGCCGCCTTGCGCAGCAGGCTCAAGGCCTGCTGGTGGTTGCTGCGTTCGTTGCGGGCGCCTTCCCAGAGCACCCAGGTGCAGCTCAGCATCTTCTCCGCGTACCCGCTCTTCGCGTAGGAGTCGTCGCCGCTCAGCAGGAAGTAGTCCAGGACGCTTTCGTTGAAGGTGTTGTACCAGATCACGTCGGTCACGCCGTAGTAGGTGTCGGTCGTCCAGAACGAGAAGAACCCCTTGATCTTCCTGAGCTGGTCGGGCGCCCACTTGAACTGGGGGTAATACTTGGCGAAGTAGCGACAGGCCGTATAGGTACAGAGGGTCTCGTAGGTCGTGTGCCGGCCGCCCGGCCGCGGCGGATTCCAGTTATTCTCGATCGAGGCGTAGCTGCCTTTCCTGATCCGCGCCTCCTCGCCTGCCCGGAGCACGTTGATAATGCCGAGCCGTTCCTCATCCGTCAGGTCCGGGCTCTCTTCGATCAGGTCCCAGAGCAGCGGCAGCAGGTGCGCGTGGTAGTGGCTGGCCTCCGGAATCGGCGAGCGGCCGGGTCCGTACTCCGCGGTGCGCGAGAACGCGTCGCCCTTGCGTTTGAGGAAGTCCTGCACGGCGGCCTCGTCCTTCGGCAGCGCCAGGCGGATGAATTCCCGCACGTATGTCTTGCGCCCGGTCATGTAGTAGAGCGCCGCCAGCCGGCCGAGGATGTTCCAGCCGTACTCGCTTGCGCCCACGACCTTGCCCCGCGCATCCTTACGGTAGCCGGACTTCCACGACATGACCGTCTCGCCGGAGTCCGGCGGCTCGAGCCCTTCGCCGAGTTTGATTTCCATCGTGCGCCCGATCCCCGCGCCGTCGCCCGTGCGCTGCACGCGCGCGGCGAACACGGCCGCCGCGGCTTCGACGCCGGCATCGTCGCTTGCGCCGACGAACACGACGTTGTGCCCCGTGCCGAACGGGTTATGCAGCGAGCGCACGACATGGCCGCCCTTGCCGGGGTACCAGAGATCGAGAAACGTGTAGTACGGGTAGTAGAGCCGCCGGATG
This sequence comes from Kiritimatiellia bacterium, assembly GCA_016929905.1. Lineage (GTDB taxonomy): Bacteria > Verrucomicrobiota > Kiritimatiellia > JAFGHX01 > JAFGHX01 > JAFGHX01. The sequence goes on along the minus strand of JAFGHX010000136.1, from coordinate 22,060 downwards.
AAGCGGCTGGTGGCCATGTTGCCGAACGCGATGACGTTCCGCGTCTTGAGCAGTTCTTCCGGCGTGCTCTGCTCGTCGGTTTGAACCGGGAGCGCCACCCCGCCGAACCGGCTGACGGCCGCCTGAACGGCGGCTACCGCCTTCGCGTAGCGGGCGCCGGCCGGCGCGACGATGACGGCCCGCGGCTGCCCGCCGGCGACCAGCGCCGTATCCAGGCAGAGATCGCGCATCGTGGCGATCGCAGTGTCGGGCTCGGCGGCGCCGCTCGAAACCGCGGCGGCGGCCAAGGCCCCGAAAAGAAATGCATAGGGTGTGCTGAGCGTCATGGCGTCCCTCCTGTCCGAGGAAGACTGACAAACCCGCTGCCGATGGTGCGCGCAGTCCTCCGCGCGACCTACTTCCACATCCGCAACCGCGTATCTACGATTCCGTCATACAATTCCGGGCGGCGTTCCGTCCAGTATTTCTCGCGGAACGACTCGCCGCAGGGATGGCTGTATCGCGCGGCCAGGTCCACCGTCGCCGAGAGCACGTGCCGGCGTCCCTCGTAGAGTCCGGACCGGTCCCGGATCTTGCCGGCCTGGTCGATGATCATCGATTCCGACCAACTCTCCACGCCCGACTGCGTGGCGGAGAAGACCATGACGAGGCCGTTATCGACCGCGGCGGCCGACCCGGCATACTCCATGCCTTTCGCCACCCGGCGCCCCTGTTCGTCCTCGAAGGAGATCCGCCCTTCGCCGGCGATCGGGACGAAGACCACTTCCGCGCCGCGCAGCGCGAGGTGCCGGATAGGGTCGGGGAACTGATAATCCCAGCAGATGAGGATCCCGATCCTGCCGAAATCCGTCTCGATCACCTCGATCTCGTTCCCGCGCGAGCGGCCGGCGCGGATCACCTCGGTCAGCGGCATATGGGTCTTGTGATATTTCGCGATGAGCGCGCCCTCCCGATTGATGACGATGCCCGTGTTGAAGATCGCGCCCGCGTCGTCCTCCACGATGCTGCCGATCAGGTTGACGTTGCAGCGCGCGGCGACCGCTTTCAGCTCGACGATGTAGTCCGAATCCGCGGTTACAGCGCCGAACGGGTTCGGCTTGGGTTCGACGTTTGTCGTGTTGAAATGCTCGGGCAGGCAGATCGCGTCCGGCTGTTCAGCCGCGCAGAGCTTCTCGATCGCGGCGACGTAGAAGCGGCCGTTATCCGTCAGCGTGCCGCGCGGCGGCTTCTCGTCCAGCACGCCGATCGTCACCAGTCGCTCCGGAATCCCGTAGCCGGGCAGTTCCTCGACTCGGACCTTGCCCCACCGCACGGCGCCGTCCGGAATCCAGCCGGCGAAGAGTTCGAACTGCACGTGCTCCATTTCAGCCGGAAAGTCGGCCACGAGTTCGGCGCGAACCCAGCCGCCCGGCAGCTGCTCGACCGGGAGCAGCTTTCGGACCTTGTCGTTGCGCCAGCTCACCAGCGGCCAGACGGTATTGTTCACGTTGGGAATGCGCTCGGGCTTGAACCAGGCCGAGAAACGGTAGAAAACGCCGGGCTTCAGCCCGGGAATCCGGCGCCGGATGAGCCCCATCGCGTTGGCGTTGCCAGCGCCCGAGCAGCATACGGTGGGACGGCCTTCGTACGTGAGCGCGGCGTCCGTGCGCAGGGCCGGCCGCATGCGTTCGGTCGGGCACCACAGTTCCCAGCCGAGCGGCGGCCCGTCCGGAGTCTCGCCGGCCTCGAAGCCGCATTCGAAGACGGTGCTTGCGCTCTCAACGGCCGTTTCAATGGCCACAGTGCTCATGGTCTGTCCCCTCCAAGACGATATCGACTGGAGACCGGCCGGGGTGGAGAGGCTGTCTCAAAACCCCAGTCGCACGTTGCCACACGCCTTACGGCGTTAACTACAAACCACATGTCTGGTGCTTTCTGCCGTTTGTAGTTAAGCCCGTAAGGGCTGTTCCCCGGTTTTTAGACAGCCTCCGGAACCCGGCCCTCCAAAACGCAGGCTCTGTCGCTATGGCCGCCCGGTGATCGTCCGTGCGAGATGAATGGTGGTGTCTTGTTTGGACCTAACGGCTACGGCCAGGCGCAAGCCTCGCCCCTGTGCAAGACTAACGACTGAAGCACCGGGCGAACAGGCGAGAGAGTGTCTCTTCCCTGGCTTTTTGTGCTGAAGTATGCTGCTTTGCCTGGGTTCTGCCGGGTCCTGTGCGCGGCAGAGTGCCATTCGCCATCCTCAAGCTCTGCCCGCCGCGGCCTCGAACATGGCGATGACATTGGCGGGCGGGGCATCGGCGAGGATGTTGTGGACCTGCTGGAAGACGTAGCCGCCGCCGGGGGTCCAGATCTTGAGCAGTTCCCGGACGTTGCGGCGGACGTCGCGGGGCGTGCCGTGCGGCAGGACATGACGCGTATCGCAGCCGCCGCCCCAGAAGACGAAGCGGTCACCGTAGGCCTGCTTGAGGTGCGCGGGCTCCATTCCGGCGCAGGTGATCTGGACGGGGTTTGCCGATTCGAGCCCGGCTTCGATGAGGTCTTCCATGAGCGGCTCGATCCCGCCGCAGCAATGCAGGTGGATGCAGACGTGTGGGGCGAGCGTCTTGGCGCGTTTCCAGAGCTTCGCATGCCAGGGTTTGTAGTAGCGGCGGTACATGGCGGGCGACATGAGCGGCCCGTTCTGCCCGCCGAGATCGTCGCCGAAGAGCATCACGTCGATTGAGGGGCCGACCGCGGAGAGCCATTTTTCGAGCCGCGGCATGTAGAAATCGCACAGGGCCTGTGAGAGCCGTTCGCAGGCTTCGGGGTAGAGCCCCATATGCGTGAGGTAGTTGTCTATCCGGTAGAGGAACTGCGGCACCTCGAAGAGGTTCCCGCCGAAGATGCCGAGGATGGCGCGGTCGGTTGATTCGCGCAAGCGCCGGGCGCCGGCGGCGAGGCGAGCCAACCCGTCGTCGTCCAGCGGGATATGCCCGCCGGGCACGGGGACCGCGCACCACATACTGTGCGCGAACGCCTGTTCGAGGTCGGCGAAATCCTGTTGTTCCGGGTTCTGGTCCAGCCACGGCCAGTGGGTCTGCTCGAAATAGAGGCAGTCCTTCTTTTGCACGGCGAGTTCGAGCCCGTCGTGTGAGAACAGGACCCAATGCCCGTCGCGTTGCTCGATGTTGACAAACGCCGGGATCTTGCAGGCCGTGCCGTCTGGCAGCACCCAATCCTTCCAGTCGGCTGCCTCGCGCATGAACGCGCGGCCGAGTTCGAGGACATCGGCGCCGACGGCCTCGAGCACGTCGGGCTCCACGATGGCGAGCTGCTGGATCATGTCGTAGACGTAGATGTCGCCGGACGTGATACCGAGCGCCCGTTTCAACTTCGCGTAGGCGATGGCGGCGATGCCGGACGAACGGTGCCCTCCGAAGTCGATCGGAACGCGGTCGGGTTCTTCGTGGCGCAACGCCGCGCGCACCCGTTGGCGGGCTGTCATCGTGCCTGCTCCTTTCCCGGGCGGGGTCCCGTATGCGTCGCGTATTATCGGGGAGTTGTTGTGGAATTGCAGGCTTTTCTTTCGGGCGCAAGGCGAGCGGGCGGCGGCTCAGGAGGATTCCTTGCTCGAGCGGGGCTTCTCGCGCGCGTCGAACAGATCACGTACCGGCTCGGCTATGCCGACCTCTACGTGTTCTCCAAACAGTTCAAACGCTTCGCGGGCTGCTCCCCGCGCCGGTTCCGGGCGGTGCAACGGGGCACGTGAGCCGGGCACGCCGTCGCTCTCGCCGCCATATACTCTCAACACTTGTTCACATCAGCTATTGAAAATCGCACATTTGTCTGCTATTGTATCTTTATTATGTTAGCGGACGTTAAAAAGCGTTCGACCGGCTGCATGCCGGCCTACGTTCGGCTGGAAGGCGAGGTTCGGCGGCGGATCGAGACGGGCGAGCTCGGCCCGGGCGCGCAGTTGCCGATTGAGCGGGACCTGTGCCGGCAGCACGGGGTGAGCCGCTCGACGGTTCGCAAGGCGCTCGGGCTTCTTGCGGCGGACGGTCTCATTCTGCCGATTGCGGGGCGGGGCACGTTCGTGACGGACCCGGCGGACCCGGCGATGAACGTGTTGCGGCGGCGGCGTGCGCGTGCGGGCCGCGCGAACCGGACGATTGCGGCCCTGATTCCGTGCATCACGCTGGGCCATTTTCCACACATCATGCGCGGCATCGCGGACGAGTGCATGCGGCAGGGGTTCCAGCTGACGATGGGCAATTTCGACGGGGATCTGGCGAAGGAGTCGGAGTATCTCCGCGTCTTCATGGACAGCGGCGTACGGGGCGTGATCGTGTCGCCGCACTATCGATCTCATGAGAACGGGTTGTACCGGGTTCTCCAGCAACGCGGGATTCCGCTGGTCTTGACCGATCTGCCGATCAAGGGGCTGAGCACGGATCTGGTTGCCACGGACAATGTCGAAGGCGCGTACGAAGGGACGCGGCGCCTGATCGGAACCGGGTGCCGGCGGGTCGGGTTCGTATCGGGCTGGCGGGAGACGATCACGTCGCAGGAGCGGCTGAAAGGGTTCCGCCGCGCGATGCGCGAGGCGAAGCTGCGGGTGGAGAAGGCCCTGATCCGGGAGGGCGCCTTCTCCGCGGAGTTCGGCTGTGCCGTTTGGCGGGATGTCTTCGCGGAGGAAGCGCTGGACGGGATTTTCTGCGCGAACCACCCGATCGCCTCGGGCATTCTGCGCGCCATGGCGGAAGCGGAGTCGGGCCGAGCCGGCGAGCCGCCGAGGATGGTGTCGTTCGACAGGCCGGACGTGCCACCCCTGTTCCGGGGCAGGTTGATCGTTGTTGCGCAGCCTACGCACGAGATGGGTGTTGAAGCCTGCCGCCTGCTGCTGGCGCGGATACGGGAGAGTGAGGCCGGCCGGGGTTCCGGCGTCTCGGCGCCGGCCGAGCGCGGTGCGGTGCGCAGGATTCTGCTGAGCCCGCACATCGGCGAGTACACGGGGGAACAGGCCGGCGAGCCGGCCGGCGAGCGGGGCCGTGCTCACGGACAGTGAAGAACGGGGGTATGACGCATGAACAAGACGATACGGTGGATGCTCCTGATCGGTCTGATGGCGGCGGAGAGCAGTCGTGCCGCCCGCGCCGGCATCACCCGGCGTCCGCTGCGCGCGGAAGAGGAGAGCCGGGTCGTCCGTATGCTGTTCCCGCTGCCGCAGGACTGTCGCATCGGCAACACGGCGTACGTGTTTGGGCCCGCGGCGTGTTCGCTGCAGGCCGACCCGGGCCTGACGGAGACGGAGACGCGGTTCGTGACGGATTTCCGTGAACGCTGGAAGCAGCGATTCGGCGCGGAACTGCCGCTCGGCGCCGCCCGCGCGGGCGGGTTTTCGATCGTCGTCGGCCGGGCCGCCCGGTTCGACGCCCTGCGGCAGGCGGGCGAGAGCGGGCTGGTCGATCTCAAACACCTGGCGACGCGCCGCAACGCGGAGCAGGCCTACGCCGTCACCTGCGCGGAGCACGGCGGCGGGGTGACCGCCTGGCTGGCGGCGAACGACTCGCCCGGCGTATTCTACGCGCTGGCCACGCTGAACCAGCTTCTCTCAAGTCTGAGCGGGAACGGGTCCGCCGTTCTGCCCCAAGCGCGTATCGTGGACTGGCCGGACATTCGCCGGCGCGGCATCACGACCGGCATCGAGTTCTGGACGGCGGGTCTGGACAGCCCGCTGCAGCGGTTCGCGCACTCGAAGCTCAACCACCTCTACCGCTGGAACTGGCTGAAGGTGACGGCCGACAAGAAGGTGCGGTTCAGCGATTTCAGCGGGCAGGTCGAGCAGTGCGCGAGAGCCAACGTGCAGATGGTGCCGATCCTCGTGCATCTGGACTACCTGTTCAAGCCCGACGGCGTGCTGGGCGAGCGGTTCCCGGAGCTGATCGGCAAAGAAGGCGACAAGCCGTTCCACCGCAGCGGGTACCCGGCCTGCTACGCACAGCCCGGCACGCAGAAGCTGATGGATGAGATTTTCGAGGCGATGGTGCGCTGCGCGAAGGCGGACCGGTTCATGGTCTGGATGTCGGAGTTCGGCGGCCAGGCGTGCCACTGCGCGGTGTGCAAGGGCGAGGAGCGCGCCCAGTTCGTGGGTGAGACGCGCGTGCTCGTGAACAGCTACCGCAAGGCCCTCGCCCTGAACCCCGCGTTCCGACTCGAGCTGCTGTTTTCGCAGGGCACCTATCCGCACAACCTGCAACTGTTGCCCCACATTCCGAAAGAGGTCGGCCTCGATTTCTACAGCGGGAGCGGGGGGAAGATGGGACACACGTACAAGACGACGTTCGGCGAGACGCTGTTGCCGCCGTCCGTCGACGAGATGCGCAGGCAGGGCTACCGTATCGGCGCGGTCCCATTGCTCGAAGAGGACCCGTACCAGCACATGCTGTTCCCGTTCTACACGGCGTTCTTCGTGAGGTTGCGTGCCAGCGAGATCGCCGACCGCGCGCCCGACGGGATTACCGGCTGGATCCATGCCGACGGGCACGCGTTCAACATGGAGGCGACGGCGGAATTCAGCTGGAACCGGGGCGGGCGCACGGCGCACGAGTTCGTCGTCTCCTGGGCTACGCGCACGGGGTTGCGCGACCCCGAGCTGGCCGCCCGGCTCATCACGCTGATGGAGTATCCCGCCCGTGCGTTGAGCGCGGCCGGGTTCGGCAGCTCGCCGCCGCGCACGCTGGAGCGGATGGTCTCGCTGATGCTGGGTACGAAACCGGAATGGTCCAGCTTCTTCGACGCGGAGAAGGGGTTCGAGTACTTCTCGACCGCCGAAATGGAGCGGCTGGTGGCAATCGGCGACGAGAGCGTCGCGCTCGCCGAGCAGCTCGGCTCGGAGGAACTGCTGGCGGGCGCGCGCCTGCTGCGGCAGTGGCTGGCGATCCTGCAGCGGTACAAGGCGTTTTCGAAGCACGACAAGGATCCGGCACTGGCGGCGCGGGTCCGGAGCCGCGTTTACGAGCTCAGCCGCGCGCTGCCGGCGCTGCGGACGCCGTGGCTGCGGGCCATGGGTCTGGACGAAACCAAGCACAAGCATATCTACGAAAAGCTCGACAAGAGCATGCGCGAATTCGACCGGTTGGCCGGAGACAACGGCCCGCACGCAAACGCGGAGACGAAGGGACACCAGCCATGAGAAGACGGCTCGCAGCCGTTCCCGGACGTGGTCTTACCGGCGCGGCCTGCCCGCTCGCGGCGTTCATGATTCTGCTCTCATTCCTGCCGGCTCCGGCCGCCGACGATCCGCTCTGCGGCCGTCACGGCGCCTACTCCAAGACGTATCTCAGCGACTGGTCGACGCTGCCCAACGGCAAGGATTATCCGCGCAGGAAGCTCGCCGACTATCCGTTCGAGGAGAAGATCGGCGAGGAGGTGAAACAGAAGTTCGTCGGGCAGGCGTCGGCGGAACTGCGCGGCCGGTACTGGAAGGTGAAGTGGAAGGCGGGCCCCAACTGGGAGAGCGGCTCCGGCAAGTACGAGACGACCCTGTTCCTCTTCCGCAACTGTGAGAAGGTTGTAATCGAGGACGTGGCCGTTATGCAGCTCGACCCGGATTACCGCGCCTCGCACGCCATCCTGGTCGAAGGCTGCGGCGACGTGATCATCCGGAATGTCACGGTCGCAGGCGCCACCGCGAAATACCACATCCGGGTCGAAGGGTGCGAGCGGGTCTTCATCGACAACGTTGAGGTCTGCGGATACGACTACGGCCCCCACGGGATCCGCTTCGGCTCCGGCATCAATGTGCACAACGGCGAGACGGGACGCGACGGCGCGGTGCGCGTGTACAGCCCGAACCCGCGCGAGCTGAAGTGGTGCGTGATCCAGAACTGCGACGTACACGACTGCCACGCCAGCGACAAATGGCCTATCTCAACCACGCCCACCCGGGCATGCGGGTGGACCGGGACTTCTTCGGCCAGGAACGCGACGGCCAACCCGACGCCGGCGCGTTTGAGCATGTGAAGCATAGACCATGACCCGGGCTGCCTCCCGTGACCGTCGGCTCATTTCAGAGAAGCGGCTTTTCCCGCAACCCGAGAGGGCAGAGGCCCGAAGTCGGTTCCGTTGACGGACCGGGCACGGGCGCCGATTAGGCGCAAGGCGAGCGGGCGGTTGTCCGACAACAGGGATGAGGGGCCCGGCGTTCGGCAAAGGACCGGCTTGACAATGGCCGGGCTGCATGCGCCAATGTGCGGGACCGGAAAGGCGGCCCGATGAGCACGTTGCTGCTCGAGTTCTGGAATGCGCTCAGCGAGATGGCGCCCTATCTGCTGGTGGGGTTCGCGCTGGCGGGCGCGCTTTCGGTGCTGGTCCCGCCCGACATCGTGGAGCGGCATCTGGGCGGGCGCGGGCTCGGTTCGGTGTTCAAGGCCTCGCTGTTCGGCGTGCCGCTGCCGCTCTGCTCGTGCGGCGTGATCCCGGTGGCCGCCTCGCTGCGGCGGCACGGCGCGAGCAAGGGGGCGACCACCTCGTTTCTGCTCTCGACGCCGCAGACGGGCGTGGACAGCATCTTCGTCACCCTCAGCCTGTTGGGCCCCGTGTTCGCCGTCTTCCGGCCGTTGGCCGCGCTGGTCACGGGGGTGGTGGGCGGCTTCCTTGTCGACCGCATCGACCCGAATGGAGCGGTCCCGGCGACGGCGGAGGACCCGGCGTGCGGTGACTGCTCCCTGCTCGAGGGCGAGTCGCGCAGCCGTCTCCGGCGTGCGTTGCGCTACGGGTTCGTCACGCTGCCGCGCGACATTGCGAAACCCATTCTGGCCGGCATGACGATTGCCGCACTGATCGCCGCGTTCATACCCGACGGCTTCTTCGGCGCCTTGATCGGGTCGAGTTTCGTCGCCATGCTGGTCATGATGGCGGTCGGCATTCCCGTCTATGTCTGCGCCACGGCGTCGGTGCCGATTGCGGCGGCCCTGATCGCCAAGGGCGTGTCGCCCGGCGCGGCATTGGTATTCCTGATGACGGGGCCGGCGACCAATGCGGCGACGCTGGCCACGATATGGAAGGTGCTCGGCCGCCGCACGGCGCTGATCTACCTTGCGACCGTGGCGGTAGCCGCGCTGGTCTTCGGCGCGCTGCTCGATCGTGTCTTCACGGTCACCGGCATTCCGGCGGCGCACGCGTCGCACTGGATGATGCCTTACCCGGTGAAAGCGGCGGCCGGGGCGGCGCTTCTGGCCCTGCTCGTGGCGGCGTTGCTGCCGCGGAAGCGACGCCTGGCGCTCGCGCGTACGGCCGCGGCGGGCGGCGTCGCGCTCAAGATTTCGGGTATGACCTGCAGCCGGTGCGCGGAGAGTGTGAAGCGCGCGCTGCTCGAGTGCCCGGGTGTGCGGCAGGCGGACGTGAGCCTGGACGAGCGGCGCGCCGTGGTCAGGGGCGAAGGCGTTGACCCGGCGAAACTGTGCGCGGCGATCGAGCAACTGGGGTACAAGGCCGAGCAGCCCGCGCGGTGAACCGCTCGATGACCCGACAGCGGACCCGGAGGAAGCCCTTGCGCGTGCGGTTGACGGGGATATCGCCGATGAGCGCGTGGGCCATCAGGTAACCGGTCGTGTTCCAGTCCATGCAGCAGGCTGCCAGCCCTTCCGTCAAGAAGGCCGGGTTGTCCTCGAGCGTCACCACCGACACATCGGCCGGTACCGCGAGACGCCGTTTCCGGGCCCAGGCCAGGGCGCGCAGCGCCGCCCGGTCGTGGGCGAAGATGTGCACGGACGGCCGCTCCCGGGTTTCCTCGAGAACCGATGCGAAGCGTTCCGTCACCACCACGGCCGCCTCGACTTCGGAGCGGGATGGGCGCCGGCCATGCTTCTCCGCATAGCTCGCCGCGTAGTCGAACAGCGCGGTCGCCTGGCGAAGATAGGAGACGCGCGACTCGCCGCGCCGCCTCGGCTTCACGACAACGAACGCTTTCAGGGCGGGCGCGGCATGCCGCAGCTCGGCCCAGATCTTCATGGCGGTGAAATCGTCCGGTTCGCTCGGCCCCTTGGCCTCGAGATAGACGTTGGCCTGCCGGAACCCGGCCCCGGCACAGTACCGAGCGACCTGCCGCGCGAGCTGCGTCATCACGTTGGCCCAGGAGACCATGAAGACATCCGGCGGCGCCTTGGCGGGGCTCGGATTCGCTTCGAGAACCGTGAGCAGCACACGCAGGTGACGGCCCGCGGAAGCGGCGCGCAAACGGCGCGCGAGCCCGACGACTTCCGCTATGCGTTTGCGCGGCACGCCGTGCAGGACGCACGCGCTCGGAATCCGCTTCCGGCGCAGCCAGCCGTCCGCCAAGGGCGTGAACGCGGAGCCCGGCTCATAGGCAACGCGAAACCCGTATCGATAGAGCTCGTCCATCATCCGGTCATAGGCACGGCCCAGCAACGCGTGGCCGAACAGCGCGCGAAAGTCGTCCGGGGCGTAATTGAGCACGTGCACGACCCTGTCCCCGGTCGGAGTCAGCAGCGACTTGAAATCGCCGATCCAGAACAGCCGCCCGATCTTCTCCACGAACCCCTCGGCCATCAATTGGCGGTACGCACCGATCACGGTGCGCTTGCCGATCCGAAAACGGGGCGCCAGGTACTTGATCGGCGGCAACGCCTCGCCCGGCTGCAGCTCGCCCGAGGCGATAGCGCGCTTCACCCACGCGACCACCTCCTGCCGCGGAGAACCGGCAGCCGGCAGCGGCTCGACGGAAGCCGGCTCGCCGGGAACAAACGTGCCGCTGCCCTGCAACCGCCGCACCAGCCCGCGGCGTTCGAAGTCTTTGAGGACCGTGCGGACGGTGCGCGCCGAGAGCCGATGACGTTCGCTCAGCTCACGGTCGCTCGGCAGTCTCGTGCCCGGCCCCGCATGCCGAAGAAACCCGTCCAGCCAGCGAATGACGCGATCGGACGCTTTTTCCTTCATGGGCGCCTCTTTCCTATGTTGCCGGTTTGGTGCTTCATAATTTACCGAGCAGGGGTTGGCCTGTGCAAGGCGGTTCTTCTACGTGTGAGTAAGGAGGGCCCGCCATCATGAAACTGGGGTTGGACAGCTACAGCTATCACCTGCATTTCGGCAAACACCCGGATCTGAGATACGAGAGCGGACGCGACATCTTCTGGTTTCTGAAGAAATCGGCAAGTATCGGTTTCCGCTGCATTCAGATCGACCCCCTGCATCTGGACAACGATGATCCCGGTTATCTCGCCGAGGTCCGCGGGTTCTGCGACGGGAACGGGCTCCTGATTGAGCACGGCACCGGGGGCACGGACCCCGGGAAGCTCAAGAGGGAGATCGACAAAGCCGGCCTTCTGGGCGCCGCGACGCTGCGCACCTTTGTTCCGGGTAGTGCGTTCGACGAAGAGGCGCCCCAAGAGCGGCGACTCCGCGCGGCGGTGCAGGGTCTGAAAGCCGCGTGCGGCTATGCCGGCGATCGCGGGGTGACACTCGCGCTGGAAAACCACGGGGGTACGACGTCCGACGAGATGCTTCGGGTACTGGAACAGGTCGACAGTCCTCACGTCGGGGTCTGTCTGGATGTCGGCAACTGGTGGTTCACCTGTGAAGACCCGGTTGCGTCCTCGTCCAAGTTCCTGGACCGCACGTACACGACCCATTTCAAGGACTACAAAGTGATTCTGACCCACTACGGAATGCGCCTGGAGGGCTGCGCGCTGGGCGACGGCTGTCTGGAGCTCGAGCGTCTGTTCCGGATGATTCGCGAGCGGGCACCGCATTGCGATGTGTTAACGCTTGAGTTGCCGTGCCCGGCACGCGAGACGCAGGAGCAGTCCCTGGCGGCTGAGGAGGAGATGGTCCGGGCGAGCTTTGACTATGCGCGTCGGACGTTCGCGGGTCATCTCTCGAAGCGGGAGGACAGCTGATGCGACCGAACGAGATGGCCGCCATTCTGCACACGGACCCGTGGACGGTCCGGCTCGGCGCGGCGCCCTATCCCGTTCCGGAGCCCGGCGAGGCGGTGATACGCGTGGCGGCCGTCGGGTTCTGCGGAAGCGACGGCCATGATTTTGACACGGCGTGCAAGAGGCCCCGGATTCCGGGCCACGAGTTTTGCGGGACGATCGAGGCGGTCTGCGGGGAGTCGCCGTTCACGGCTCACGACAGGGTGGCCGTTGACCCCGTGATCCGATGCGGCCGGTGCCCTCCCTGTCGAACGGGGCAGGAGAACATGTGCACGTCGGTCAAGGTCTATGGGTGCCTCGGCAACCAGCCGCCGGGCGGCATGGCCCAATATGTGAAGGTGGTCATGGACAACTGCCTCCCGCTTCCCGCGGGCGCCTCTTTCACGCACGCGACGTTCGCCGATCCCGTCGCCGTTGCCCTGCACGCATTGGAGATGTGCGGGGAGCCGAAGGGCCGGGCGTGTGCCGTCTTTGGCGCGGGGACGATCGGCCTGATCCTCGGCCAGTTGCTGATGCGCGGGGGTGCGAGGGTGATTGCCCTTGATATCAACGCGAAGCATCTGGAAATCGCGGCCGGGCTGGGCATGGAGGCTCTCGACGCCAACGGCGACAACCCCCTGCCGCCCCTCTCGGTCGACGTTGCCGTTGAACTTGCCGGCGGGCAGGCGCCGACGCTGGACTGGGCCATCCAGTCGGCGAAACGAACAGCGTTGATCGTCTGCGTCGCCCAGCGGCCAAAGGGGGCGTGGATCCCCTACCCGGCGGTTTCGAGAAAGGAACTGCGCCTGCGGGGCCTGTATGCTCAGAGAAGACAAAACTTCAAGGATGCCGTTGCGATGATCGGCAACAACGAGCTCGTGCTGGACCCGCTCATTTCCGGGGCTTTCGGCCTGGACGATATCGAGCAGGCTATCTCGTGCTTTCGATCCGCGGATTCGGTCAAGACCATCCTCTTGCCCAACGCGGGCGCGTATGGCGGGCAGGAAGAAGTCAAGGCGAGCTTTGCCCACACCCCAAGCAGGGCCGGGCAGCCTCGCCCGGCCTATCCGGCCATGCGCGGCCGAGGATGACCGCGCCACTTCAGATACACGAAAGCGCGTGTATGTTGATCGGAAGGCCGGCTAGAGCGTCAGCGCGTGGATCCGGTTATCGATCGGGTTGATGTCGACGAACGCCCCGTCTTCATTGGAGACGTGATCGAGGTAGAGCTCGTACGCCTGCCCTTCCTGCAGCGGCGGGTCCACGCGAAGATGCAGTGTCCGATTGCCGTCGCGCAGCTCGGCACGCGTGATTTCGATCCCGTCCAACTCGCGGTACGTGCACTGGCCGCCGGACGTCAGCACGGCGACTTCCTCGCGCTCGAGCCGGACCTTCATGGCCTCTCGTCGGAGAATCCGATGCAGGGCATCCGGCTCGATCTTGCCGCGCCGCTTCAGCGACCGCTCGACAAGCTCCAGGTCGCGCCGGCCCTGCTCGCGTATCGTCTCCATGCTCATGTTGTCGAACCGCCCTTTCGGCCACACGCGGAACACGCCCAGATCCTGCACGGTAGCGGGCCGCAACGGCGCGCTGAACCGCACCTCGATTTCCGAGCGCGAGACGGGCCGCACACCGACGACCGTGAAGATCCGGCTGGGCAAGTCCCTGTCGAGCGTTCGTTCCTTCAACGTGTTTCTCGCCCCCGCCGAGTCTGTGGCTTTCCCCTGCACATGCACGCTGCTGCGGGCAGCCGATGTAGGGCGGCCGTCTCGGCCGCCCAAGGCCGGGCGGGACGCCCGGCCTACTTGGGTTGCAGACCCATCCGATTCAACGTTCTTCTGCCCGGTGTCCCCCGGCCCGGAAACGAAGACGTTGTCGGCGACCGTCACCGCTTGCGCGTCCGAATGCACGGGGACTGTGCTGCCGCTTTCCACGAGCAGGTTATGATCCACGCGGATATCCTTGCCGCTGCGCACGGAGATGCCGCCGGCCCGGCCGTAGGCGACGGTGTTGTGGTGGATGTGCACGTCGCTGATCAGGTGCTGGAGCTCCGGCTTGCCCTGGACTTCGGGATGCGCCTTCACATACACGAGCGGCGCGCCGAGCCCCATAATCACATTGTCGTGAATCTCGACGTGTTTGGCGCCGCCGGTCCTGGCGCTGGCATGCAGCCAGAGCCCCACGTAGCCGCGCGGCGCCTCGTCGCCGAAGACGACATTGCCGTAGCATTTTACGTGCTCGCACCCGTACTGGATGGTGATGCCCGTGCCGCTGACCTGCCGGCCGACCCAGTTGTTACGGATGACCGTCCACAGTTGTTCCCGCTCCTCCAACGGGGACTTCCTCTTCGTTCCCTTGATGTCGATGCCGTCCTCTCTGGTGTGCTCGAGCATGGTGTTCTGTTCGATGAGGCTGCCGGAGGCTGCGTGGTGATAGACCACGCCGTCAACGAAACCTTTGAACAGATTGTGGTGGATATGGTGGCGAATCCCGAAATTGAAGTTGATGTCGCCGGCGGCCGTATCCATGCCCACCCGCAGGAACTTGTTGTCGTGGAACGCGTTGCCGTCCATGACCTCCGGCGACGGCCTTTGGTCTTTTGGGAGCCGCCAATCGGCGCCGCTGCCGGCCAGGATACCGCGCGTGGCGATTTCGAGGAACTGGCACTGGCGGATCACGATGTCGCGGCATGCGCCGACGATCAGGATGCCCTCCCGATGATGGTTGCCCTTGATGGCGTCGGGGCCCAACAGCGCGTCGCGCTCGGGATGGGGGTTGGTGATGATCAGCTTCTCGAGCGTGATGTGGGTCTTGTCGCGCAGCTCGATCACGCGGGTCACGCGATTCGAACGGTCACTGCCGATGACCGGGTACTGACCCAGCCGCCCGCGGGTTTCCGGGCGCTCCCACTTCGTGTAGACGATCCGGGCCTCGGGCCGACCGGAATTTGCCGGCTTGAGGTACACCTCATCGTATACGCCCGGGGCGATATGCACGGTCGCACCGGCGGTCACGGTCGCGAACGCCTTGCCGACTGTCTTCCACGGCGCCGCTTCCGTGCCGGGATTCTCGTCGGAGCCGATCGCGCCGTCGACGAAGAACGAGTTCGGCGCCGGCCGGTCGGTCGCGCCGGCGCGGCCCGCGACACCGGCCAGGAGCGCAGCCGCGCAAACCATCGAGAGTGCCGCACACGGCGATTTCCTCATCGTGCACCTCCCGTCGCAAAGGCGGCCAAGGTTCCGTCCCGGGTCCCGCCAACGAGCCCGTTGCCGTTCACAAGGGCGAGCGCCTCGACCGACGCGCCCAAGTCTGCCGTGCGGACGGTCTGACCCCGCGCATTCAGCAGCAGCAGGCGTCCGTCCCGCAGGCCGACGGCCACGCCGCCGGGCACGGCCGCGAGGCCGCGCACGCCGGTGTCGGGAAAGTGCCGGCGCCACAGCGTGCGGCCCGTATGGTCGTAGGCGTGGAGCCAGCCGCTCTTCAGGCCGACGAGGACTTGCCGCTTGCCGTCGCCGTTCATGTCGGCCACCTCGACGGCCGCCACGAAGGCGTTCCGCATGTAGCCGTCGTAGATCCAGTCCACGAAGTCCGGCCCGAAGTACTTCATCCAGGTCGGGTCTTCTTTTCCCGCGGCTCCGTCGAAGACCTTGATCTCGTTCCAATGCCCGGACCACGCGGCCACAAGGTCGTCGACGCCGTCGCCGTCGAGATCGGCCACTTTCAGGTCGCGCACGCCGTTGCGGCTCCAGGCGTACATGCCGCTTGCGCCGGGCACGCGGGCGTCCGGCCCATAACCGCGCCGGTATCCCAGCTTCCCACGCTCGTTCGATGGCGGCCCGATCGCGCTGACGCTCGGGATGCCGCCGTGCGAAGTCGCCGCGAGCAGAACCGGATCGGGCTTGCCGTTGCCGCGCCGGATCCATGCCGCCAGCCGCGTGTTCGTCGACCAGCCTTCCGGCATGCGGCGAACCAGCTTCCCGTCCAGCTCGTGGAATTCGAGCGTGACGGCGCGGCCGATTACCAACTCTTCCCTGCCGGTGTTCCAGAAGTCGCCGGCCAGCATGCAGTAGACGCCATGGCACTTTTCCGGGTCGGAGAAATACGGCGATTTCCACTTGTCGCCCAGCTTGTAGCTCGGGTCGGGCAGGGCCTTGAACTGCCACACCTGTCTGCCCTGCCCGTCATAGGCGCGCACCCTGTCGTCGCGCAGCCCCAGCACCACGGCGAAATGCCTGGCCTGCCGCGGGGTGTTGGCCGGCCACAGAGACAGGATCTCGGACTCGCAGGCGATCTCGACGTCAGGCTTGCCGGTCGTTGCCACGCCGTACAATCGTCCGGTCTCCGCCTTGTCCTTCTCTGTGTTCTGAGCCTGCTCCTCGCAGGCGACCCAGATTCTACCGTCGGCGGCCGATTCCATCAGCCGCACGCGCCGGCCGAGCGGCAGTGTCCATCTCGGCAGCCAGTTTGCGGCGACCCGCCCGGGTTCCGGATTCCTGGCGGCGGTCGATGCCCCGCCCGGCTTCCCCGCCTGCGCGAGCAGAGGCTCGATCCGTTCCCGCCAATCGCGCAGGTCACCCGACACCCGCGGCTCGCGAGGCCCCGCCTGCGCCGAGGCTTCGGCGGGCAGGCGCTCGCCCTCCACCTGTGATCCTCCTGCCTGGAGGGCGAGGCTCCCGACGAGCCGGCCGTTCAGAGAGGCGTTGTCCCGTTCATCGCCGGCGGCAACCGTGTTCTTCGCCAAGTCCCACCGGAACGATACCGGCGCGCCGGTCGTCAGCACAGGCCGGCCCTCGACGTTCAGTTCCTCTGCATCGACCGCCGTGATCCCCTCGGGCGTGAGATAGGCCAACCCGCCCCTGAACCGGATTGCCTCGTGGTCCTGATTCCCGGCTACGATCAGGCCGCGACGGCCGCCGCGTTGCACGACGAACAGCCCCTCGCCGGCACGCACAAACCGTACGGTCCCATCCGGGCCGTCCGGCTTCATGGTGACGAAATTGACGAGACGCTCGGTCTTTCCGCTCTGCAGAGTGAGGATCGCCTCCTGAACGAGCGTATGCCGCCTGAGATGGACGTCCAGATCGTGTGTCCAGTGCAACGCCGCG
The DNA here is from genome assembly GCA_016929905.1 of Kiritimatiellia bacterium. Taxonomy (GTDB): domain Bacteria; phylum Verrucomicrobiota; class Kiritimatiellia; order JAFGHX01; family JAFGHX01; genus JAFGHX01. The sequence goes on along the minus strand of JAFGHX010000136.1, from coordinate 5,055 downwards.
CCCTTGCTGGTCGTTACAGCCCGACTCTCTTCGTCGTGTTCCAGTCTGGCGGGCTCGAACTGCCAGGTGCATTGAACAGAGAACCGCCCGGTCTGCTGCGGCGTCAACCGATCGACGACGACGCAGCCGAGCTCCTTGGCATACAGGATCTCGCGTTCCCAGCACGACTGGGTCATGTTCGTGATTTCGGTCCGGACGTACGCTATCCCGTCCCAGGCCAGGGCCTTCGCCATCGCGGCCTTGCGGGGCACATCCAGATTGCACTCGCCTTCGAACAGGACGTCCAGCTCGTTGTAGTAGCCGGACAAAAGGGTCTTGCCGCCGAACATGTGGAGTTGGAGGATCGCGTTCTTGTGGAACGGGGTTCTCGCCTTGCCGTAGTAGCCGTCGAGCAGAATGTAGTCGTCGTCCTCGCGCGGCCCGCCACGGTAGCAGGCCGCGTAGAACCGGGCCCCCTCGCTCCCCGTCCGCGCCCGGTCCGCCGCCGACGGATACGCCGCCCAGCCGGCGGCCGGCGCCGCAGCCTCACGCTCCGGCAGGTTGTCCGGCGGCCAGAAGGAACGGCCCAGGTTGAACCCCTCCGTCTTCTTGAGTTGCTTCTCCGACATCAGGTCGGTGTAGCGCCGATTCTTGGTGAGGTAGGTTGCCATATTGTGGAGAATCGGCGCCGCGTCATCACGCTCAAAGACCCAGTTCCGCCCGCGGTAGAACATGTCGAACATATCCAGGTACGCCTGCGCCGCACCGCTGGCCACAAACTGTTCGTAGCCGTCCATGATGAAGAAATCAAAGGCAAACTGCAGATGGCTCGGCAGCGAATAGATGGTATCGGTCGGCCAGACCGCGCTGTCTATCCAGGTCTCGTGGAACGATTTCCGCACGCTGGCGACGCGCCGTTTCCATTTCTGCTCAGGATGCGGATAGTACTTCGCGAAATAGCGGCTCCCGGTGTAGGTGCACAGCAAGGCGTAGGCCAGATGTCGGTTGGTCGAGTGCTTCACGAAGTCATGCTGGTCTTTCGGGACCTTCCAGATGCTGCGCCAGAGCTGATGCCGGAGCAGCTCGCGTGTGATGTGCAGCCGCTGCTCGTCGCTGAATTCCGGAGATTCCTCGATCAGATCCCAAACCAGCGTCATGAGATGGGCCTGATAGTCGGCGACCTCGACCAGCGGTTCCTTCGGATTCTCGAACGCGCCGAGCCGGACGATTGTCTTGGGCAGGTTCTTGGGATCGGGCATCGCCATGCGCTTGAAGTAGTCGGCGTAACGCTTCTGGCCGGTCATGTAGTAGAGCCCGGCAGCCATGCTGACGGGATTCCATCCATATCGGATGTACCCGTAGCTGCGCCAGTTGCGGATGTAGCCCTCTCGGCAGCCATACCCTTGCCGGTCCGGCATCAGGCAGCCGTCCTCCTCGACCAGGTCCGGCGCGGTGATGCCGTCGCCCAGCTTGACCTTCACCGTCCAACCGACCTGCAGCGGGTCGCCGGCCTTCAACATGAAGCAGAATGCGTCAGCGGCTTCCGCTACGCCCGCATCGTCCGAGCCGCCGAGCAGGAGTACGTTGTGCCCCGTCGCGTAGGGGTTGTGCAAGGAACGCACGACGTAGCCGCCCGTGCCCGGGTATTTCAGATCGAGCCAGCAGTACCATTGGCAGTAGAGCTTCTCGATGAACGGGTTCGTGGCCATGTTGCCGAGCGCGATGGCGTTGCGGTCCTTGAGCAGCGCCTCAGGATCTTGTACGCCACACTGCACCGGCAGCGTCGTGCCGGTGGCTCGTTTGACCGCCGCCTGTATGCGGTCGACCGCCTTGTCGTAGCGGCCGTCGGCCGGGACGACGATGACGGCCTTGGCCTTGCCACCGGCAACGAGCGTGGTGTCGAGATGCAAATCGCGCAGGCCGATCGACGAGACGGGCGGGTCGTCCGGTGCGCCCGCCCAGGAAGCGAATGGGCTCAACAACGCCACGCTCAGCCGGCAGATGCCGGCGAGCCGAATCCTGCTGTTGCGTCGAGTTCGCATGGGGACGTCCTCCCTCGCGGCTTTACCCCGGAAACCTCTACATTTGCCCGGGGGCAGATGCCAGATTCAATTGCGGGAATCGGTCGGTTCACGACGGACGTTCGTTGGCAGGTGTGTTCGATTGAACCCGCTGTTCCCTGAAGTAATCATGGTCGGGGCGGGCGGGTTGATCAATCAAGAACTTTTGGATAATAGGCCAAACCTAGCTGAAGTTAGCTACAATAGAGCACCCGGGCAGAGTACACGTCCCAAGTCGGCAGCTGCCGATAGCCGTCGGTAGCCGTCGACCGCTATCGATTCTCGCCGGTGTCGGGTTCGTGATAGTCCACAATCCCCCGGCAAGCGGGATACTCCGAGCAGCCCCAGAAGGGCCTGTTCCCTTCTCGGGTCCGCCGCAGCCGCGTTGCCGCGCCGCATTTCGGGCACTTGGGCCCTTCGTCCGCTGGGCCGCCCTGTTTGGCCCGCGTCTCGCTGCGCACGGTGCTCAGCCGTTCGCGGAAGCCGCCCTGCGCCACGAACTCCTCCCCCACCTTCTTGATGTACTTGTCCATCATGTTCAGCGTGCGGGAGATGAGAATCAGGAGTGTGTTCGCCCGCACGAGGGAATCGTCCGAGAACAACTCCGGCTCGAACTTCCGGCATTGCGCCATGACATGCAGGCAGAAACCGCGGTTGATATCGGTTCCATAGTCCGGCGTGTCCAGCCGGACCGTGTAGATACGTTGCGCCTGGTCGCTTTCCACCGGCCACGGCGCCTGCCACTGCATCATGAGCCACTCGTTGCAGTCATCCCGCAGCTCGCACAGGCTCGCGCGCGCCACGTCCAGGAGTTCGAGCGCCGTGGCGTAGGAGGTCATCAACCGCTCCGAACCTTCGGCGAAGTTCCGGCAACCGGACCGCGCCGCGTGCGTCATCTGGGAGAATGTGCGCCCGCCGGGATCGTTCTGCAGCGTGAGAAACCGATTGCAGAAATGCCTGGTGCCGAGTTCAACGACGTTGGCCAACACGAAGGCGTCGAGAAAGCGGTAGCCGGCGGACTTTCGGAAGAGGTCCATGGGGGGGCTCCTTCTGTTTGGGGGTTGGGGGTTGCCTACTGGTCGACTGAACTCGACTGCGATCGATCGCAATCGGCAGCAGTCGACTGCAATCGATTGCTGCCGACTGCAGCCGATTCCACACATCGTAACAGCCGGCTTCCGCCGATGCAATCTCCCGCTTGCGCTCCAGGCGAACCGCCGTGTCACGCGCCATTTCTTGCGCACCCCACCCAACTTAGCTAAAGTTGGCTGCCGTGAAACACCCGACCAAAGTCCGGCTGATCGAGCAGGCGATTCGCGCCCGAATCGCGGACGGCGCGTTGGAACCTGGCGCCAAGCTTGCCTCCATTCGCCGGCTGGCGGCGCAGTTTCAGGTGTGCCCCGCAACCGTGAAGAAGGCGTTGAAGCGGCTGAAGGCGGAAGGTGTGCTGGAAGGGAGCCGGGGCAGCGGGGTCTACCTGAAGGGACGGTTCCAGGCTCAGGCCGTGCCGATTCGATCCGAGTCGAAAGCGGAGCAAATCAGTCGCGCGCTCATCGAACAAATCACCCGAGGCGAGCTTCTCGCCGGGCATCACCTGCCCACGCCGAAGGTGCTGCGCTATCAGTACCGTGCGTCCGGCAAGACGATTGCGGAGGCGTTGCGCCTGGCGGTGAAGAGTGGGCTTGTCAGGCGCGAGGGCACGGTCCACACGGCAGGGATCCAAACGGCGACTCGGGCCGCCTTCCGGGGCCGCCGGGTGATCATGGTGGGGACCCGTCCTCAGATGGCGGAGATTCTGGCGAACACGCGCATTCGCGAATTTTTTCTGGAATTCGAACGCGAGCTGCAGCGCGGCGGGATCGCCCGTCTCGAACTACTCTCCGAGAACGAATTCGCCGATCTGAAGCAAGCGGAGCTGAAAGAGACGCAAGGCATCCTGTACGCCGGAGCCGCGCACCGGGCCCTGACCCGCGGGACGTGTCTGACGGGGTTGCATGCCATTCGGCGGTCCGGCCTGAGGGCGGTGATCTACAACTACCCGCACCTCTGCGACCGGGTTCCGGGCCTCGGGTTCAAGCCGACCCGCCGTTTCTTCCTGAACCGCATCGGGTTTGAGGCGGCGGGGGAGCGAATCGGCCTGTGGCTGAGCTCACTCGGACACACGCGCGTGGCCTTTCTCACCTTCTACGAACTGGAGATTGCCTCGCGCGCACCGTACCGGCATTTGAAACGCGCGGTTGAACGGGTCGGCGGGGCGAAGGCCGAACTCGCGTATTTGACGGGCGAGTTCGATTATGCCGAACTGCTCCCGTCCGACAAGCGGGCGGACCTGCAGCGGGCCGTCTCCGCTCTCTATCGCAACGTGTATGACTTCCGGTTTCTGGAGCCTTCTCGCGAGTTGGGCGGCGAGGCCCTTGCCGTCATTGCGCGTGACACCATGATCGCCAGGATGCGGCCGCTATTCGATCAGGCGCTTCGGCGGACGAACGCCACGGCCTGGGTCTGCGATGACGAGCATGTGGCCCGCTGCGCGTTGGACTACCTGAAGGAGAAGCGCCGCGCGGTGCCGGGGGATCTGAGCCTGGTTTCACTGGTCGACGGCGAAGAGGCCTATATCCGCGGGATCACGGCCTACGACTTCGAGCGCGGCAGAATGGGGTACCTGGCGGCGCATGCCATTCTGGACCACATCCCGGTGAAACGCGATCGCAACGGCTATCTGCCCAATCCGGGACGGATTGTCGAGAGGGGCTCGGTGGAGCGGGCGTGACGGTTCATCCTCGGGGGCCGGGGTAGCCGCGCCTCGCGCGCCTTGCGCTCCCCGCTGGCGATCCCGCTGCCGTCAACGCGTTTTCCGATAGTCACACATCCGTTGGCATGTGTCTGAGTAGGGCGGGCGGGACGCCCGGCCTACCGGATTTCCCCGGGAGGCACTAAGTACTGCCTTTCGTAAATACGCTAACGTTAGTGGGAGCGCCACGGCGGGGCGCGCAAGGCGCGGCTGGGGGGCCAATAC